>DAHVOH010000017.1 GCA_027318915.1 Clostridiales bacterium | reverse complement strand
CCCACATCGTCGACGTGCACGGTGAGCGAGCGGGCCAAGAGGAAGGAGGGCACGTTATCGAAGCTGACCGCCTCCACCCGGCCGTCGCGCACGTGCGCGACGGTGCGCACCAAGCCGGCCGGGGTGTCCAGCACCACCGGGGTCTCCGGCTCCACCATGGCCACCTGCCCGGTCTCCACCAACGCCGTGACCAGCCCGATGGTGTCGTGACCGCACATGGGCAGATAGCCGCCGACCTCCACGTAGATGACGCCCAGATCGGCCTCGGGGTGCACGGGCTCGGTCAGGAGCGCCCCCGACATCACGCTCATGCCGCGCGGCTCGTAGGTGAGCACTTGCCGAATCCAGTCCCAGCGGGATTCGACCGCCGCCATCTTCTCCATCATGGTCTCGCCGGGAATGCGAGGCATTCCGGCGATGACGGTGCGGGTCGGATTGCCGCCGGTGTGGGTTTCCACGGTGTGAAAGACGTGGGTGAAGCGCATGGCCCCCTCCTTTCAAGATCCGGCGGCGCATTGCCGCCCCGGGCCTCAGGCATCCGGATCCGCGCCGTCCCCGCCACCGGGCCAGGCCGCCTCGACGCGTGCCCGCGCCGCCTCAATTCCCGTCCGGAAGGAAAACCGGGCGGAGGAGCGGGCTTGGCCGACGGCGATACGTGCCTCCGTCAGGCGGTGGTCGTCAACCGGGGCGCCCAGCCGTCGCGCCATGGCCAGACCGGCCAGCGCCCCCTGGGCCATGGCGACGGCGGCCCCTTCCACGCCGGTCGCACTGCCGGCCGCGAACAGACCCGGAACGCTGGTCTGGCCACCGGGATCCAGCACGGGAACGGCGCCGCCCAGGGCCCCTTCGACCATCATTGTCGCACCGGCCGCGGAGATGAGATCCGCAAGGGGCCGCAGACCTCCCGACAGGAGGACAAAATCCGCCGGCTCTTGGCAAACCGGTCCGTAAAGACGACCCTCCGCCGTCATGCGGCGAAGCGTGACCGCTTCCACCGCCTGTCCGCCGTCAATGGCCACGGCGGCCGCACCGAGGCGGAGTCGCGTGCCGAAGGCGGGCACGCCGCCGAAGGGGAGGGCGGCCAGGCTCAGGCGGCGGCGCCGGGACGACGCCAGCCACGCCGCTCCGATCCGAATCCAGGGAGGTGCGCCGGCGCGCTGCGCGACCAACTGGTCCCATTGCGACGCCACCGAGCCGAGATGTGCTCGTTCGGGGCCGGGCGGCGCCAACACGATGCCGGCCACCTGAACACCGCCGGCGGCCAGTTCCTGGGCCACCGCGAACGAAAGGGCGCCGGTGCCGACGATGTAGCCGCGACGGCCGGGGGCGACACCGTAGACGCTCCACAGAACCTGCCCGCCGCCCACGGTGAGGACGCCGGGCAGTGTCCATCCGGGCAACGGAATGGGCAGTTCGGTGGCCCCGGTGGCGACGAGGACGGTACGCGCCGCGACCGCGGCCGAGGCCGGCCCCAGGCGAGCCCGAAAGCCGTCGGGACCGCGTTCCAGATTGTAGACCGGGGTGCCGAGGCAAAGGCGCGCCGCCGCCTTCTCGGCCTGTTGCGTCAGCTGGCGGGCCACCTGACGCCCATCCCAGCGGGCGCCGCCGGGCGGGGACGATTGCCCCAACAGACGGCCGCCCGGCTCTGGATATTCATCGACCACCAGCACCCGCAATCCAAGTTGGCCAAGCTCGGCGGCGGCCTTGAGTCCGGCCGGCCCCGCCCCCACGATCAGGGCATCGACGGCCTCAATCATCCGGATCGCCTCCCGGATGCGTCGCCAGTCGGGGCGGGGGCGGCATTCGCCGCACATCCAGACCTTCGGCCACCGGAACCAGGCACGCCCGCTGCTGGGGCGTGCCGTTGATCTCCAAGCGGCACTCGAAGCAGTGGCCGATGAGGCAGTAAAGACCGCGCGGCGATGCGTCCCCCTCGTTCCAGCCCAACGTGCGAATGCCGAGCCGAAAGAGGCTCACCCCGACGGGCTCACCCGGTCGCCCCGCCACCGGCTCGCCGTCCAGCCGGAAGACAACCTCGGAAGGTGGCCCGGTGGCGTCGTCTCTCATGGTTCAGGCTCCCACGCGGCCAGGGCCGCCAGCGCCACCGGACGGAGGGGCGGGCGGCTGGCCAGCGGTTCCTTCACGGTGGGAAACCACGCCGCCGCCAGCGCCTCCAGCACGGGCTGGCAGACGCGGCCCTGGCAAATGCCCATGGTGGCGCGGGTCACCAGCTTCAGTTCGCGCAGCGATGTGGGCGCAAACAGCCGCCGCGCCGTCTCGATCTCGGCCAGCGACACCCGCTCACAGCGGCAGATCGGTGGCGACTCTGACACCGTCGGTTCCATGCCATCACCTGACCTTTCCCTCATGAAGCCGTCCGCGCGGCGCCAAAACGTTCCACCGCCAAGGGAGCGGGGTCCACCAAGGGGGTGCGCTCCAGCAGCAAATCGCGCATGAGAGCGCCCGTGACTGCCGCCAGGCCGATGCCGTCGCCCTCGTGGCCGGCGGCGACCGCCAAGCCGGGGACGGCCTCCACGCGCGCCACGATGGGCAGATGGTCCGGCGTCCACGGCCGCAGACCCGCGTAGGCCCGCACGATGGCGGCGTTCGCCATGGCGGGATAGAAGCGGACGGCGCGGCGAGCGATGGCCGCCATCACCTCGTCGCGGGGGGTGACGTCGAACCCCGCAAACTCGCGTGAGCTGCCCAACAGGAAATTCTGAGACGCGGTGGGCTCGTACACCAAGGCGACTCCGTAGCGCTCAAGGTCGGGGGGCACTTGGCGCGCGCGTCCGAACTTGCTCATCAGATACCCGAATTCCATGACTTTGGCGTTGCCGTGCAGAGGACCCCGGGCACCCACCAGCAGCGTGCCCTTGCGCGGTCGGATGGGAAGGTCCACGCCCGCCATGCGCACCACATCCGGAGACCAGACACCGGCGGCCACCACGGTCCAGTCGGCAGCCACTCGTTCGTCGTCGTCCAGCAGGATGCCGGCGACCCGGCCATCCTGCATCCAAAGCCGCGCCGCCCGGCGCGGTCGCACCACGGCCCCGGCCGCGCGCGCCGCCCGCACCAGGCGATGCGTGTACAACAGAGGGTTCAGCGTGGCATCCGAGGAGCAGTAGAGCCCGGCCGGGACGTCGGCGGCCAGGTCGGGCAGGCGCTCGTGCAGTGCGGCGCGGTCCAAAAACGTGAAGGGCAGGTTGTGGGCGGCCTGGGCGTCCACCCACGCCCGGGCCGCGGCCACCTCGTCCTCGCCGTCGCACACGAGGTAGCTCCCGGGCGACCGGTATTCCATGGCGCCCAGCCGGCCCGCCAGGCGGGCCAGCAGATCCTGACTGACCCGCGCCAGCCGGCCGTCGTATCCCGGCTCTTTGTCAATTGCCAGCACGTTCCCGTCGCAGCGGGAGGAGGTGCCCCCACCGACATCGCCGCGATCCACGAGCGTAACGGCCGCGCCGGACTCGGTCAGAAAATAGGCCACGGCCGCGCCGATGACGCCGGCGCCAATCACGGCCACGGACGGCGCCTTCACGATGGCCCCCGTCCGGAGCCCTCGGTGGCGCCGGGGTCGCTGCAGCCCCCAGCCGGACAGTCCGTCCCGCAGTCCATGGTATTCTCCCTCCGTTCACGCCTGTGCGCCCGAACGCGCCGGACTGCCCGCGGCTTGCGATCGGCGACCGATCGGCCAGCCCTCAGGTGGGCAGATCGAGGACCCCGGCGCTGACACGGTCGACCAGGAAGCGGCTCACCGCCGCATCCAACGCCGCGACCCCCACGGACTTGAAAACAGTCGGCCCGGTGCGTGGCGCCTCGGGAGGCGGGTCCTCGTCCAGCCACCGTGCCAGCGGTTCGACTCGCGACCAGGCGAGCGTGCCCGCGGCCACCGCCTGAATGAGATCCCCTGCCTCCTCCCGCGCCTCCTCCGGCGCGTCCACCGCTATCGCCGTCGCGTGGGAAAAGACGCCGGCCGGCAGTTCGGCGGTCGTGGCGCGGAACGCGCCGATGGCATTGACGTGGGCATGCGGAGCAATCCACCCCGCCTCCAGCACCGGGGTGGGCGAACTGGTGGCCGTGACCACCACGTCGGCACCCACCACGGCCGCCTCGGCCGACGGGGCGGAACGAAGATCCAGGCTCGGCTCTCCCCATCCCTGCAAGCGCGCGGCCAACGCATCCAGAAAGCGACGACGATGCTCCGGGGCGCGCGCGTAGACTTGAACCCGCCGGATGTGGGGGCGCACTGCGAGGATCCCCTCGGCGATTCCCAAAGCCTGCCCGCCCGCGCCAATCATCCCCAGGACCCGCACGTCGGCCATTCCCATCCGATCGGTGGCGAGGGCGGTCACGGCTCCGGTGCGAAGGCGGGTGACCACCGTGCCGTCCAGCAGAGCCGCGGGCTCCCCGGTGGCGGGGTCGGCCAGGATGACCAGGCCCGGCGTGCCGTCCCGGCCCTGACGGACATTGTCGGGAAAGACCGCCACATATTTCATCGTCAGCGCGTTCAATGCGGGCAAAAATGCCGGCATGGCAAACACCGTGCCGCCCTGCGTGGGCAGCGCCATGACCAGTCGGGGCGGGTTGACAGCCTCGTGACGGTGGAGCGCGCTGAGGCCGGCCGCCACCGCCGGCAGCAAGTCCCCGGCATGCACTGCGCTCAAGATGGCGGAGGCGGAGAGATACCGCATGATTACGCCTCCTCCGCCGACCGGCCCGTCCTCACCCATCCGGTCGGATCCAGGGCAATCTCCGCACAGCGCGCCAGGACCGGGAAGTCCTGCGGGTCTACGACCGCCCACGGCAACGTCCGCTCAAACATCTCGTCGGCCACCAGCACGCCGACGGCCAGGACCGCGTCCAGCTGACTCCAAATCAGACCCGCCGGGGCAGTACCCAGCAGGAGGGCCTCCAGCAGGACCACGCTGCCGGTGGATGAGCCGCGCCCCGCGGGCATGGCCAGGATGGCGCCGGTCAAGGTGCGTCCGGACAGCGGATGATGGACATCCACCACGCGTCCCGAGACCGGGTCAAACCCACCCCAAAAGGACAGCGGCTGGTCCGTCCACACCAGCGGCCGCCAGCCCGTGCCCCTGTCACTCATGAGGGCCGCCTTCAGGTCCATGGCGCCTCCTTGGGCATCCGCCCCGTCACGGCCGCCTCCACGCACTCCTCCAGCGAGCCCATGACCACCGCTTTGCCCAGGCGCCCCGGGATATAGTGGGCATACTTCCCTGAATTGGTCATCACCGTGCCGACGGATGCGTGCAGCAAAGGGGAGACCAGCACGCACGTGTCCGCGATGACCCGTGCTCCAAAACGCTCCACCGGGTCGAGCCAGCCCTGGTCGGCCGCCGCTTGGCGCATGAACTGACTGGTGGTGACCACCAGGTCCAACCCATCGCGACGCCGGCGGCCCGATACCAATCGGGCCAACTGCTCGAACTCTTGGACGGAGAAATGGGGGCTGCCCAGCACCACCGCGTCGACCCCATCCCCGCGGGCTGTGCAAAGACGCGCGCGCACCGCGTCGAGGTCGTCGCGATCAATGGCGGAGAGGGAGTCGGGTGGCCGGTGATGGAGGGCCGTGCTCAGGTCCGGCGCCTCCGGAGTGATGCCGACCAGATGGGCCAGCGCCACGGATCCCCCCGAGGCGGCGGCGGCGAAGAACGCCTTGAGGCGGTCGGGTCCGGGGTGGTCCGGCAGCCCGAGCACCACCGGTACGCGGCCCGGCGGCGTGCGCAGGCCCACCGCATAGCCCAGCAGGGGGTAGAACAGCTCGTGACGGGAGAGCGCGGCCGCCCGGTCGGTCAGGGTGAAAACGATCTGGCCGCGGCGATTGGCGTCGAGATGGAGACCTTGGGCCGGAACTCGGCCGGCGACGGCGGCCAGAATGTCCAGAAAGTCGCCGTACCGATCGGTGCGGGCGCCCAAGACGGAGTTGACGTAGGCGATGGCGTTGGACTCGCCCCACGCCACCTGTTCACCCAAGCCAGGCGTATGGCCTAATTGGTACGGCGCGCAGGAGAAGGACGGGCGGACCCCCATGGCCAGATAGGCATCCACAATGTGGGCGGCGGGCTCTCCGAACGCGACCGGCACGCCCTGCGCGCGCCAGCGTGCCAGTTCCACGGAGATGGCGTTGAGCGTCGTCGGCACGGCCACGCGCGCCTCCAGCTCCCGTAGGCGATCGACGAAGCGCACGACTCCCTGACCTTCATAGAGACAGCCATCAACGTGGGCGCTGGTGATGGGGATGAAGGCGTCCGCGCCCTGCCACTGGGCCATCCGCAGCAAAATCCGCATCGCCAGCTGCACGGCGGGGCCCTGCGCGCCCCCCAGCAGCGCTTCTTCCTCCCCGGTCAGCATAAGGCCCATCTCAGAGCGCCCGCGTCAACGCGCGGTCCACGGCCTCGCGTTCGGTCGGTTCCAAGGGCAGACGGGGCGGTCGTGTGCCGCCCACCGGATGGCCGATCCGGCCCAGCCCGTATTTGATGACTTGGACCAGCCGTGAGGTGGAATCGTGCCGGAAGAGCGGCAGCAGCCGACGGTACAGTGCCCAGGCCTCGTGTGTCCGGCCCTGTTGCACCAGTCGATACAGCTCGACGCTCTGCTGCGGGACGATGTTGGTCAGGCCGGCGATCCAGCCGGTGGCGCCGGCCAGCAGACCTTCAAGACTCAGGTCGTCGGCGCCGGCAATGACCTCAAGCCGGGTGGTGTCGAGAATCTCCGGGATGCGGCGCACGTCGCCGCTGAATTCCTTGACGGCGGCCAGTTGCGGAATCTCTGCCGCCAGTTCGGCCAATCGCCCGGGGGTCAGATCCACGGCCGTGTCGAACGGATTGTTGTAGGCGACGATGGGAAGACCGACCCGCGCGAGCTCGCGGAAGTAGGCGATAGTTTCGGCCCAGGTGGGTCGGTAGCTCACGGGCGGCAGCGCCATGATCCCTGCGGCGCCCACGCGGTGCGCCAACTCGGCCCAGCGCACCGCGCCGGCCGTCGTCGGGGCGGCGACGCCCACCACCACCGGCACGCGCCCCGCCGCGACGGCGGCCACGGTGCGAATCACCTGTTCTCGCTCCGCGTCCGACAGACTGGCGTATTCGCCGCAGGTGCCGGTGGGGATGAGCCCCTGCACGCCGGCGTCCATCAGCCACTCGGCATGCTCCGCCAAGCGGTCCGCGTCGACCGCCAGATCCGGCGTGAACGGCGTGACGATCGCCACATAGAGTCCCGCGAACTGAGCCATTGCAGGCCTCCTCTCTTCAAGTCATCCAGTCCGTCTAGCAGCGCGGTGGGCGTCGATGCCCGACTCAGCCGCGGGGCGGCACCACGCCGGGCGTCCCGACGCCCTCGGGCGCGCCGCCCAAAATCTCGCGCACCGCCGCGACGTTCTCGTGCACATGGCGTCGCATGAGACGCTCGGCCAGCCCGGGCCGGCGTGCCGCGACGGCCCGGGCCACGGCCAACAGCTCATCGGCCTGCTGCTGCCGCCAGACCGGCGTATCGAAGCCGACGATGGCCCGGGACGATTGGTGGAACACCTCCTGCACCGCCAGCATGACCGCGGTTCGAATGTCATTATGGGAGGCCGTGGCCAGGTACCGGTGAAATGCCAAATCCCGGTCGATGAACTGAGCCCATGACTCGCCGCCGCGGGCGGTTTGGGCCACCGCTTCCGCCAGTGCCAAGAGCTCGGCGCGCTCGCCGGAATCGGCCCGCCGGGCTGCCCACGCCGCCGTGGTCGGCTCGAAGCTCTCCCGGAACTCAATGAAGTCACTGGCGCTGGCCGCTCGGAAGCGAATCAGGGCGGCCAGCGCCAATCCGGCCTGGTCGGGCGTGGGGGCCGCCACAAACGCGCCGCCCCGCGCCCCGCGCCGGATATCCACCACTCCGGCCGCCTCCAGCATACGGAGCGCCTCGCGCAGCGTCGATCGGCTCACCGCCAGCAATAGGCCCAATTCCCGCTCACTGGGCAGACGATCGCCAACGTGCAGCCGGCCGGAGAAAATGGCCTGCTGGATCTGGGCCGCAATGGCGTCCGACCCGCGGCCGGCCCGCGTCGCGGCGAAAATGTCCGGCCAGGGCGACTCCCCGCCGGGCTCTCTCGACATGGCGCACCTCCCCGGTGGCATCTGGTCACGGCCCCCAATGGTTGGACCATTGTTGCGGCCAGTCTAGAAGAGTCGGCGAGGTTGGTCAAGGTGCTCTTGGCGCCATGGCGCGAACCGCGCAGGGGTCGCTCGAAGCCTCGAGGAGGGTGGGGGTCGCGGACATCTCCGGGCCGGTGCCCCATCGGCGTGCGCGGGGGCGCGCGACGCGCCATCGGCGGGCAGCATACGCGCGCTCGAGCGAAAGCGTGGCGCCTCGGCGCCAACGGACTGGCGTCGGGCTTCGTTCAGGGATGAGGCGTTTTCACTGCAGTGGCGACGTCGGACCGACGGGTCGGACCGGGAGGACCGGCGCCGGTCGCCGTCGCCGCTCGTGACCCTTTCGGTGATGCGCGGCGCCTGCGACCAACGGACCCGATATCTTGGGCCAACCGGACCGCCTAAGCCCACCCGGCCGATCCCTGTCCTCCGCGCCTGGTCTTGGTACCCTAGTCCTCGGCGGCGCCCGGAGTCGTCAATCAGGGGACGGGGGGGAGTGAGATGACCACCGCGACCGGCAATTACATCGTGGAGGGGCTCTTCGCGCTCACATTTCTCGTGGGCTTGTTGTGGCCTCGGCACCAGCGTCGCTGACGCGAATCGAGGAGGCAGTCGATGGCTAACTGGACAGACATTTCAAAGCGCCGACTGAGCCCGGTTCTGTCGGCGGAAACCTGGCTTCCCGGCGAGATGCCGGAGTATGCGCAGGGCTTTATGTACATGTTGGGGTCGCTCACGGCCTCCAGTTTCGTGGTGCTGGTGGTCTCGGGCATTCTGCTGGCGATGAACGGACCGGCCACCTGGTCCACCAACGGGGCCATGCGCTTTGTGGCGGCCACCCACTTCTGGGGCGTGCAGGCGTTCTTCTTCTTCATGATGCTGCATCTGTGGCGGGTGTTCTTCACGGGCGCCTGGCGCGGGGGTCGGGGATTGACCTGGCTCTTGGGCGCGGTCGCCTTTTTGGTCGCCATCCCCACCGCCTTCACCGGCTTTTTGATTAACGGCGACCTGTACTCGGAATGGAACGCCGTTCAGGCGAAAGACGGATTGAACGCGCTGGGATTGGGCTGGGTCAACCTGACCAACACCGGGCAGATGTTTGGCATGCACGTGGTGGTGCTGCCTTTGCTGCTCACCTTGATTATCGGGGCGCACATCACGCGGGTGCGCTTGCTCAGTGTCGTGCCCCCCTATCCGGAAACCGGGCCGGCACCTAAGGCGGGAGAGGAGGATGCGGCGTCATGACGACGGGAAAGGCGGATATGGTTCAAGATTACCGGCTGGTGCCCGAAGACTTTGTGAAGCATTTGCTTACCACCTTAGTCATCGTGGTGGCCGTCGTGCTGGTGGCAGCGGCTCTCTTCGGCGTGCCGGAAGCTCAGCCGTTGACCGTTCAAGGCTATGCGAACGCGCATCCGATCGGATTTGAACAGGTGACGCTCCGGGCCCTGGACGGACAAGGCCGTATAGCCAATTACGGTCCGCCCTACAATCACGGGACGGGCAACGTGGAAAGTCCGGTGCAGGTGGCGCTCGGCATCTGGCATCCGGTCAACGCGGCTCAGGATTTCGTCCTCAAGCCGTTGACCATGGCCGCGGTCATCAATCCGGCCATCCGAGCGCCGCTTCGTACATTCGAGCGGGCTTCCGCGAGTGAGCGGGCGGCGTGGGAGGCCCACCTGACGACTGGCCTGGCCCGAGCCCATGTGGCCGCGGGGCGCGTGGTGCTGCCGCCGGGACACTATGGACCGCTGGCAGCCCTGATGGCCGACACCCTGGCGCTTGGCCGGAGCGGCCTCATGGGCGGCGCCTTGATTCGCAATCCCGCCGTCATCACCCGCTTTGACACGCAGAATCTCCTGCTGTTTCTCCAGGGTCAGCCTCTCCATCAGGCGGCGGCACCCCTGCAGTTGAAGGGCACTCAATGGGGCATCATCCACTCGGCGGTGCCGGGATATCCCGGCGCTTGGTGGATGACCATTCCCACCTGGATCTATCAGTGGCCCTTTGTCGCCAACTCGCCGGCCAATGATGCCATCGCGCTCAGCCTCGGCTTCATTGTGTGGCTGCTGCTGGCGCTGACGCCCTGGATTCCCGGGTGGAACCGGGTGCCGCGATGGCTCGGGGTGTATCGCTTAGTGTGGAAAGGCTACTATGCCGACCATCGCTCTCCGTCGACGCCCGGATCATCCGAGCATGGGCACGGCCATGTCGCGTAGATGGCGCGCCCCCATCGGCGCCACCATGCGGATGGCGGGCGGGAGCGCGCTCGGCATCATCGGATTTGGCATCCTCAGTCTGGGCTTTGAGCAGTTGAACGGACAACTGATGGGATTGGGCGTGCTGAGCATTGCCGTGGGCACGTTCCTGGCTTTGGGGGTCATGGCGCCGCTCCGCCGGCGGCGCTCGCCCAAGCCCTGACGCCTCGGCCGCGACCGCTCACGGCGGGCGCCGAAACGCGGCGCCGGCGGAGACGAGGGCCGGGGGATGTGGGCGCCACCGGACGACGGGAGCGATGGGGACAGCCGCCATCGCTCCCGTCGCGGTGGGCCCGATTGCCGTCCGCACCGTGCGCTACGAGAAGAGACCGGACCCCGTCAGGTTATCCACGCTGCGCAGCGCACTCTCCATGCTGCAGGGCCAGCCGGTGTCGGTCCAGTCGCCGGCCAGGTAGAGGCCCGGCCAGTCGGTGGCCGGCCCCGGTCGGAGGGTTGCGGCCTCCGGTGTCAGGATCATGGTCGCGTCGCGCTGCCAGACGGTCCGGGCGTGGAGCAGGTTGGCCGTGCCGACGCCGGGCGCGATATGGGCCAGCGCGCGGACGAAGGTGGGGACCAGGGTATTGGCGGGTACTGCGGTCCAACGGTCGGCGGCACTCACGGACAACGCCAGAAAGCGGCCGGACAATTCGGGATCGCCCATGAGCCGGCCGCGATTGAATACGAATTGCACAGGACTGTCCACCGCCGCCAGCACGGGAACATCCAACACCGGCCGGTCGAACAGGAGATAGAGGTTGAGGATGGGGTTCGGCCGGAACGCCGCGAGCGACTGGACAAAGGGGTGGTCGGGCCAGTCTTGCATCAAGAGCCTTCGGAGCGCGGGCGGCTGCATGGTGGCAACGGTCAGATCGGCCGCAAGCATTTCGCCCGAGTGCAGACGCACGCCCCGGGCGGTGGGTCCGTCGAAGACGATTCGCGCCACGCCGGCCCGCAGCCGAATGTCCACACCCGCTCGGGTCAACTGCGCGCGCGCCCGCTCCGGTATCAACCCGAGCGGCGATCGAAACATCCCCAGCGCGGCATGGGACGGAGGGCCCAGAAATCCCAGCCGAAACCCTTGGACAGCGGCCGCCGCGGACAGTTCATCGGCCTCGGCGTTGAAAACCGACACGCCCAACAGGTTCCAGAGCCGGGCAATTTCATCCTCCCGGTGGCCGGCCGATCGAAGCCATTGGGCAAAGGTCTGCTTGGGGTGCGGGTGGGCGAAAGCCAGTCGGACGCCCACGCCCAAGGCGGTGAGACGCCCATGGGCGGACAGATGGTGATACCCGACCATGCCCGTGGCCAGGTGCAGGGGGCCGAGCCAGGGCACCGAGCCCAAAACCGCCCGCGATCGTGGGCTTGCCACGGGCAACGCCAGCTGGCGGTCCAGCGCCAGCACATCGTGCAACCCCAGCGTATCGATCCATTGGCGAAAACGCGTGCAGCAGCCCAGGACGAGATGCTGTCCGTTGTCGAGCCACCGGTGGGTCGCCGCATCCTCAAAAGAGAAGACGCGGCCGCCGACCCGCGCGCGCGTCTCCACGACGGTGACGTCAAAATCGCGCTCGTGCAGGACACGAGCCGCCTCCAGGCCAGCCAGACCGGCCCCGACGACAACCGCCCGGCGGCGGCTCACAGCCAAAGACGGCTCACCACCCAGAGCTTCTGCCATCCGGGCACGCTCAGTCGGTGGCTCACCACGTCGAATTGGGCCGTCTCAATGCGAGTCAGGAGCGCTTGATAGATGCGGGCGAGCGCCAGCGGGCAGCGTCGCGCGTCGGCGTCCACGAGAGGATAGAGGGCCTCGGCATGTGTGAAGCACTCGCGCGCTCGGGCCGCCAGATCGCCGAGGAGACGCCTGAGGCCCGGCGTGGCGCGGTGGGCCAGGATGTCGCCGGCAGCCACGCCCCAGGCCGCCATCGCATCCTCCGGGAGATAAACCCGGCCGCGGTCGGCGTCTTCGCTCACGTCGCGGAGAATATTGGTCAGCTGCAGAGCGACGCCCAGATCCACCGCCAGTTGCGGCGCGGCCGCGTCTTGATAGCCGAAGATTTCCACGGCCAGGCGGCCCACGGTTCCGGCGACCCGTTCGCAATAGAGGCGCAGCGCTCCGAAATTGGGCATGCCCGGCCAGTGCAGGTCGGTTTCCATGCCTTCCAGAAGTTCCAGGAAGGGTTCGACCGGAAGCTCATAATGGGTGACGGTGTCGGCCAAAGCGACGTCCACCGGATCGGCCGCGGGCTCGACCGTGCCCCGGTAGATGCGGTCGAGGCGGCCTCTCAGTTGGGCCAGGGCGGACTCGGCGGCGGCACCCTCCTGGTCATCGACAGCATCGTCACAAAGGCGGCACCAGGCGTACACCGCCATGAGCGCCCGCCGCTTGGGCGGGGGCAGAAGCCGCATGCCGTAGTAAAAGCTGGAGGCCTCGCGCCGCGTGATGTCTTGGCACGTTTGGTATGCCGCCTCCAACTCCGTCATAGCAAACTTCCCCCTAAAACTTTCCACGCCACCGCCAGGCGGCCCCAGATGTTGAGATGCGGGCGGACGGCCGGCGAGCGGTCCAAACGGGACAAGACCGCTTCCCCGCCCAGGCGGTACAGCCGAAGTTGCAGCCGCAGGCGAGTCGGCACCCGCGCTTCCAGCGCGGCGCCTTGACGGAACAGCGACCAGGCGCGCTCACGCTCACGCGCCAGCACCCGGGCCGCCGGCGGGCTCTCCGGAGCGTTGGCCAAGCCTTCCGGATCCAGGCCCTCGGCGGCCAGGTCGGCCAGAGGCACATAGCACCGGCCCCGCCCCCAGTCGTCCTGCCAATCCTGCCAGAAGTTGGTGAGCTGAAGCGCCGTACAGACGGCGTCCGACAGGGGAAGCAGGTTGGGATCGCGAACGTCAAAGAGCGCCAACACCAAGCGACCCACCGGATTGGCGGACAGCCGGCAATAGTCCAGAACGTCGTCGAACGTGGCGTAGCGTTGGACACGCTGGTCCTGCCGGTTGGCTTCGATCAGGTCCCAAAACGGCTGCTCGGGAAGCTGGCGTACGTGGATCGTGTGCGCCAACGCACGAAACAGCGGTGTGGAGGCGGATCCGTCCAGGCTGGCCCGAAAAGCGGCGGCAAATTCGTCCAAGGCCAGGAGACGATTGCCGGCCGCCTCGTCGCCCAAGTCGTCGACACCCCGACAGAAGGCGTACACGGCCCAAAAATGGCGTCGCAGCGTCCTGGGCACAAACCAAGACACCACTTGAAAATTTTCATAGTGGCTCAGCTGTCGGCGGCACCAGTCATAGTCGGCTGCCAACGCCTCGTCGCTCACCGTCCGCCCCTTTCGTGCCTGTCTTACGGTAGCAGGTGGCTTGGGGTCCGTAAAGACATCCGTCAGCCCACCCATGCAGGACATTGTGCGCCCATAGACGAAGTGCCGCGCGAGGAGGCCACGATGGACGCACATCTCCGACGTGATCAGCATCACGGGGTTTGGGATCGGAGTCTCGTCCCGGTCATCCGGGTGGCATCGGGCGCGACGGTGGTCATGGATGTGCAGGACGCGTCGGGCGGGCAGTTGAGTCGCCACAGCGAGGCGCAGGACGTGGCCCGGCTGGATTTGGGCCGCGTCAATCCCGTGACCGGTCCCATCTACATAGAAGATGCCGAACCCGGCGACGTCATCCGCGTCACGATACTCGACATTGCGCCGGACAATTGGGGCTGGACGGCCAACATCCCGGGATTTGGCCTGCTGGCCGATCAATTCCCCGACCCGCATCTTTTGGTCTCGCAGCTGGCGGGTTCGTATGTGGTCACGCCCCTTGGCGTGAGTCTGCCCGTGGAGCCTTTTGTCGGCACCATCGGGCTGGCTCCCGGCGAACCGGGACCGCATTCGCTCATCCCGCCCCGGCGGGTGGGCGGCAATCTGGACATGCGGCATCTGACCACGGGCGCCCGCCTCTTCCTGCCGGTCGAAGTGCCGGGCGGCCTTCTGTCTTTGGGGGATTGCCATGCCTGTCAGGGCGACGGTGAGGTGTGCGGCACGGCCGTGGAGATTTCCGCGTCCGTGACGCTGCGCGTGGACTTGCTCAAGCAGCGGCCGCTCCGGTTCCCGATGGTGGAGACGCATCCGGTCGCCGACCGGCGCGGGCCGGCTCTCGTCACCACCGGAATCGGTCCGGATCTCTTCGAAGCGGCGCGCCAAGCCGCCCTGGGCATGGTGGAGGAATTGGTCCGGCGCACGCGGCTGGCCGCCGTGGATGCCTATTGCCTGGCCAGCGTCGCGGGCGATTTGAAGATTGCCGAAGTGGTGGACGCGCCCCATTGGGTGGTGGCCATGCATTTCGAACGGGCGCTGCTCGACCTGTGACGCGCCGCGGTTTGACCGACGGCTTTGCCTGTACAATGGCGGTGAGTCACACGAGGCTCCGATGCGCCTTGGGACGACCCGGCCGGGAGCCGCCGGGGAATGCACCCTGGTATGGAGGCGTGGGGTGTCGGGAAAGGGGGAAGGGAGGCCCGTAAGGGCCACGTGGGGCACAGGCTGCCCGGTCGCGATCCGGGCCGGGCGCTCCGCGTCCCGATGACGATGCCGAGGACACTCTGGGGACAGTTGGACCGACCCGATTTGGAGACCATGGCCCAAGCGCCCGCCCCGCCATCGGAGGCGGACCTGGCGGAGGTGCGTCAGCGTCTTCGGCGGGTTCTTCCGGAGGATCGGGTGCGGTGGGACCGGGAGACGCGTTTGGCGTACAGCTACGATGCGACGGGCGAGCGGCACTGGCCGCATGCCGTCGCGAGTCCGCTGGAGGCTGCCGAGGTGGGCGTTATCCTCGCCGCCGCGGCCGACAAGACCCTTCCCATCCTGCCGCGCGGGGCGGCAACCAACCTGTCCGGGGGCACTGTCCCCTTGTACGGGGGTCTGGTGTTGGCGTTGGGACGCCTTCAGGGCCCGTTGGCCCTGGATGTTCCGCACCTGCAGGCGGCGGTGGAGGCGGGATGGGTCAATGCCAATCTGCAGGCCGCGCTGGCGCGCGTCGGCATGTTTTTCCCCCCCGACCCATCCAGCCACCGCATCTCCACCGTGGGCGGCAACGTGTCCGAGAATTCGGGGGGACCCCACTGCGTTAAGTATGGGGTCACCGTGAGCCATGTTCTGGCCGTGGCCGGATTTCTCGTCGACGGCACCCCGGTGCGTCTGGCCCGTCCCGCCCTGCCCGGCGATCTGGACCTGCTGGGGGTGGTGGTGGGGTCGGAGGGCACCCTGATGGTGGTGACCTCGGCGATCCTTGCCTTGCGAGCCCTGCCCCGCGGCACCGGCACCGCCCTGCTGGCTTTTGCCACACCCCAAGACGCCCTGGGGGCGGTTTCGGCCATCGTCGCCGCGCATCTGGAGCCCTCGTGTCTGGAATTGCTGGACGCCGCCACGATTCGCTTGGTCGAGCCGTTTGCCCAGGCCGGCTATCCGTTGGAGGCCGGGGCGGTGCTGCTGGCGGAGGTGGAGGGGGATGCCCCGGAGCGCGCCGAGGCCATGCGCGAGGTGGAGGCCGTGGCCTCCGGTCACGGCGCTCTTTCGGTGCGGGTGGCCGGGAATGCTGACGAGGCGGAGCGACTGTGGATTGGGCGGCGCGTCGCTTACGGGGCTCTGGCGCGGCAAAGCGCGCATGTGTTCGTCCAGGACGTGACCGTGCCGCGCCCCCTGCTGCCGGAGATGCTGGAGACGGTCAACGCCATCGCGGCCCGGTACCATCTTCAGGTGCTGACGGTCGCGCACGCGGGCGACGGCAATCTCCATCCCACCATCGCCTACGATCCGGCCGATCCGGAGCAGGTGGAGCGCCTCCGTCAGGCCGATGCGGAGATTTTGGCAGCCGCCGCGGCCCGCAGCGGCTCCATCACCGGCGAGCATGGGGTAGGCATCGACAAGCTGGAGCACCTGGCGTTGATGTACTCGGCGGCTGAGCGGGCGCGCATGGCGGCCGTCAAACGGGCTTTCGACCCGCACGGGAAGCTGAATCCCGGCAAGGCCATTTGGACTCGGGACGCGGGGTCCGATGCCGCAGTGGCCCCGCGCCCGATCTGGTCGCCCACCTCGGTGGAGGAGGTGCGGCAAGCCGTTATGGAGGCGAGGCATCAGGGCATCCGCCTCACCCCCACCGGGGCCGGACGCCGCGCACCGGCTCGGCGGCATCCCCTCGTGATGTGCGAGGTGACCGGCATTCAGGAATTGATGGTGGACAACCTGACCGTCACCGTGGGCGCGGGGATGCGCGTCGGCGAGCTGCGGGCCGCACTGTCCCCGTACGGGCTCACATGGATCGCCGATCCCGTGGCGGAGGACGAGACGGTGGGAGGCGTGGTGGCAAGTGCCTGGCCGCTCTTTGCCGAAGCCGGGTTCGGCCCGTTGCGCGACCAGGTCCTGGGGGTCCGGGTGGTGGACGGACGAGCCGACGCGCTCACGTTCGGCCGTCCCGTCATCAAGAATGTGGCCGGCTACGACATGACCAAACTGTTTGTCGGCAGCGCGGGCCGCCTGGGGGTCCTGACGGCCCTGACGCTGCGGCTTCGGCCCGCCCGGCCGCTTACATGGAGGCGCCGGGACGGATCATGGGCGGAACAGGCGCTCCATGCCTGGCGGGCACTGGCTCGACCCGATCGACCGGTCGTGGTCATGGGCCGCGCCGATGGGTTGTGGACCGCCTGGCAGCGCGATCCCGGATCGGAATTCGGCGTCGAGTCGGCCGATCCGCAGACGGAGTGGACCCGGGACCTTCAGGCCGCCCTGAGGGGAGGCGCCGTGTTCGCCGACATCGGTCGGACGGCGGCCGCTTCTCCGGGCGCGCTGTTCTGGTGGCCTGAATCCGGCGTGGCGTTGGCGCCCAAAGACGGTTGGGACGGCGGGGCGGGGCGAACCGTCGGCTGGGGCGAGGCGCCGCCTCCGGACCAGGTCGCGGGTCGACTGGGCGAGCAGATTGTGGCCGCCTTTGACCCGGATAATGTTTTCGGAGGGAGGCCGGATGCATGATGGCGATGCCGTGGCCTCTGCCCGGCGACGCGGTGGATGAACTGGGCCACTGCAACAAGTGCGGGTTTTGCCTGCCGGCCTGTCCCACCTACGAAGCAACGGGCTCCGAAGTGCATTCTCCGCGGGGCCGGCTCTCGCTGGTGGAGGCGGCTTGGCGGGGAGAGATCGAGCCCGGGCAGGGGCTTGCCGACGCGTTGTCCGCCTGCCTCGGCTGCCTGGCCTGCGAGACGGCCTGCCCCTCCGGCGTCCGCTATGGACGGGTTTTGGAAGCGGCGCGCGCCTCTCTGGCCCGCACGACCCGTCGCTACGTGGTGACGTCGTCGACCGCCGGCGTCATGCTGAAGCTGGTCCGGCGCCGGCGTTGGCTGCGGTGGGCGGTCACGGCCGGACGATTGGCGCGGCGTCTTCCCACGCCGCGCGGCCTCGAGCCTCTGATGGCGCTGCTGCCGCCGTCGGAGCCGGACGCCGCGCCGGCGCGGACGGCTTCTGACACGTTGGGGACGGTGTCGGTCTGGTACTTTACGAGCTGCGTCATGGACACGGTGTTTCCGCAAGCCAACCGTGACGCCGAGATGCTGCTCGAGGCGGCCGGCGCCCGGGTGGAGGCGCCGACGCCGCAGGACTGCTGCGGCGCGCTGCACCTGCACAGCGGCGATGTGGAGACGGCGCGGGACTTGGCGCGCGCGAATCTCAAGCGCTGGGCGGCCTTGCCGCCCGATACCCTGATCGTCAGCCACGCGGGGGGGTGCGCCGCCATGATCCACGAGTACGGCCATCTGCTGGCGGATGACCCGGTGTGGTCGGATCAGGCGCTTCACTGGGCGAACCAGGTGCGCGACTTCAGCACGGCGCTCCTCGGTCTGCCCCAGGCGTTGGAATTTCGGGGGGACGGGTCGCGGGTCGGCTTGCAGAATTCGTGCCACGTGGTCAACAGCCTCCACCAAGGCACGGCGCCGGTTCAGCTGTTGCAATCGGTGGACGGCGACGTGTTCGTGCCCCTGGACGGCCAGAATCGGTGCTGCGGGTCGGCGGGTCTGTACAACCTCCTGCAGCCCGAGCTGGCGGGCCGGATCCTGGATCGCCATCTGGCGGAGGTGCGTGAAGCGGCCCTCGACCTCTGGGTAACCAATAACCCGGGCTGCGCCCTGCAATGCCAAAGCGGTGTGCGCACCAACGGCCTGGCAACGCGTGCGACCCATCTCGCGACCCACTTGGCGCAGCGATGGACCGGCCGGCGGCAAAGCCGGGTCAGCGAATGAGAAACGGGCCCGGCCCCTCGGGGGGGAGGTCTTCCACCAGGACCCGCTGGACTCTGGCCAAGGGCGGACCGCCGGCGAGCCACTCCTGAAAGGCTTTGACGTCCGCCTCCTCGCCTTCGGCTTCGCCCAGCACCCGGCGCCGATCCCAGCGGTCATTGGTGACCCACCCGGCCAATCCCAGGCGCGTCGCCGTCAGCCAAGTCGCTTGACGAAAACCGACGCCCTGCACGCGTCCCTCCACCACGAACCGAATGCGCCGCATGCGACCCCTCCCCGGACCGAAGACCGCGGTCCCCATCTCTTCGTCTGCACCATAGCACGGTGCGACAGCTCCTCGGAAGACGGGGCGCGGCCGGGCGCTGCCTCGGTGCCGGGACCGCATCGGACTTGGCAGGAGACGGCTCCGGCCGGCGCGAACCCTAGAGCACACTGTGGGAGGAGGCATGACTGGTGGCTTTCGAGACCGTGCGTTTTGAGGAGGCGGCCGGGGTGGGGACGCTCACCTTGAATCGGCCGACGTCCCTCAACGCGTTCAACAATCAGATGCTGCACGAGCTGAAAGCGGTCCTGAGCGCGGTCGCGCGCTCGAACACCGTGCGGGTGCTGGTCGTGACCGGCGAGGGTCGCGGCTTTGGAGCCGGTCAGGATCTCAAGGAACATCTGGCCAATCGGGGCCGGGAAAGCATCGGGGAACATGTCCGCGAGCAGTACAACCCCGTGTTGGAACGCTTGTATCACTTGCGACAGCCGACCATTGCGGCGGTGAACGGCGTGGCGGCGGGGGCCGGCATGAGCCTGGCGCTGGCCTGCGATTTTCGTCTGGCGGCTCGGAGCGCGCGCTTTGTCCAGGCTTTTGTGCACGTGGGCTTGGTGCCGGATTCCGGATCGACGTTCCTGCTGCCGCGTTTGGTCGGGCCCGCACGGGCCATGGAATTGGCGATGCTCGGCGAGGCGGTGGACGCGGACACCGCGCTGGCCTATGGCTTGGTCAATCGGGTCGTGGACGACGAGGCGCTTGGCGAGGAGACGCGGAGATGGGCGGAGCGTCTGGCGTCCGGCCCGCCGATCGCCCTGGCGTTGATGAAACAGGGGTTGCATCGGGGCCTGGAAAAGGGGTTCGAGCAGGCGCTGGAGTATGAGGCTTGGCTGCAGACCGCGGCGGCGCGCACCGCGGATCACGCCGAGGGATTGGCGGCGTTTCTGGAGAAGCGCCGACCCGTGTTCCGGGGCGAATGATGCGGCTGGTGATTTTGGGCGCGGGCACGATGGGCCGCGGCATTGCGCAGGTGGCGGCGGCATCGGGTGTGCCGGTCACGCTGGTGGATCCGGTCGCCGGCGCGGCGGAGCGCGGGAAAGAGGACATCTTCGCGGCATGGGAGCGGGCGGAGAGGCGGGGCCGGCTCTCCGCCGCAGATCGCGCGGCTCATCGAGAGCGCCTCGAGGCTCGGGAGAATCTGCCCGCCTGGGCGCCCGACTGGGTGATTGAGGCCGTCCCCGAGGACTCCGCTCTCAAACGACGGGTGCTGGCGGACGTGCAGCGGGCTTATGGTCCTTCCCTGCTGGTGGCGTCCAACACCTCGTCGTTGGCGCTGACCTCGTTGCAGGCGGGGTTGCCCCATCCGGAACGGGTAGGGGGGCTGCATTTTTTCAATCCGGTGCCTCAGATGGCGTTGGTGGAAGTCATCACCGGCGTCCTGACGAGTTCCGACTGGGCGGCGGCGGCGCTGGAGCTGGTCCGGCGCTTGGGCAAGACGCCGGTGGCGGCTCCGGATCGGCCCGGATTCTTGGTCAACCGCATCGCGCGTCCCTATTACGGAGAGGCGCTACGGATGGTGGACGAAGGAACCGCGTCGATGGCGGCGGTCGACGCCGTGATGGAGGCGGCCGGTTTTCCCATGGGTCCCTTCCGGCTGATGGATCTGGTGGGCGTGGATGTGAATCTGGCCGTAACCGAGTCGGTGTACCGCCAAACGTTTGAGGACCCGCGCTACCGCCCGCACCCCGTGCAGGTGGCCATGGTGCAGGCGGGCCGGCTCGGCCGGAAATCGGGTGGCGGCTTCTACGACGGGCCGCACACGGGCGGAGAGCCGTCGCTGGGCGCTCGGGCCGGCGAGACGGCGCGCGGATTGGTGCTGGGTTCCGCGCGTTTTCGCGCGGCCTGGGCTGCGGTGGCTTCGGAGGCGCCTTGGACCACCGTTGAGGACGCCGGCGCGGGGCCATGGGACTGGGTCGCGACCGATGGAATGGGAGAGGACCTGGAACCCTGGCTCGGTCCCGGCACCGTGGCCTTGGTGGACGGCACCCAGCGCCACGCGGCGGAGAGCGCCCGACGGTTGGGGCATCGGGAGGTCTACGGCATCGACCCGACCCTCATACTGGCCGGGTCGTCTCTGCTCACGGTGGCGGGACCGGATCCCGCGCGGGTGGCGGCCGCCATTCGCCCGATGCGGGTGGTGCCGGTGGAAGACCGCCTCGGGCACATCTTTGCCCGCACGGTATCCATGCTGGCGGCGGAAGCGTTGAGTTTCCGGCCGCGGCAAGATCCGGCCCTGGTCGACCACGCCGTCCGTCTCGGCCTCAATCATCCGTGCGGGCCGTACGAATGGGTGGAGCGTCTCGGAGCCCGCCGGCTGGCCGCCGTGTTGGACGCGCTGGCCTCGGTGGGGGGCGACCGTTACCGGCCCGGAGAGGACCTGCGCGCGCGAGCGGAACAGGAGGAGTCGTGATGGGGACGGGCGTCAAGATGGCGGCGGACGACGTGGTGATCGTGGGGGCGTGCCGCACGCCGGTGGGCCGCCATCGCGGGGTGCTGAAGGATGCGCGGCCGGACGACCTGGCCGCCTTGGTGCTGGCCGAAGCGGTGCGGCGGGCGGGCATCGACCCGGCGGTCGTGGACGATGTGCGTCTCGGAGCGGCCAACCAGGCCGGCGAAGACAACCGCAATGTCGCCCGCATGGCGCTTTTGCTGGCGGGTTTTCCAGTAACGGTGCCGGGCGTCACGATGAACCGGCTGTGCGGATCGTCGCTGGAGGCGGTGAACGGGGCGTTTCACACCATTCGGGCGGGGGAGGCCGACGTCATCGTCGCCGGCGGCGTCGAAAGCATGACCCGTGCTCCCTGGGTGTTGATGAAGGGAGACCGCGACTGGGCGCCGGGCAACCGTACGGCGTGGGACACCACCATCGGATGGCGGATGACCAATCCTCGCCTGGCCGCCCGGTACTATCCCTACAGCATGGGCGAGACGGCGGAGAACCTGGCGGAACGCTACCGGATCTCCCGCGAGGAGCAGGACCGATTTGCGCTCCGATCGCACCACCGTGCGGTCGCCGCGCAGCAGTCGGGGTATTTTGCGGACGAGCTGGTGCCCGTCGACGTCTCGAGTGGACGCGCGACCACCACGGTGACGGCGGACGAGCATCCCCGACCCGACACCAGCCTGGAGCGCCTGGCGGCGCTCAAGCCGGCGTTTCGAGAAGGGGGGACGGTCACCGCCGGCAACTCGTCCGGCATCAACGACGGCGCGGCCGCCCTGGTGCTGATGTCGGGCCGGGCCGCCCAGGCCCGGGGGATTCGTCCCCAAGCGCGCATCGTGGCCACCGGGGTGGCGGGCGTGGATCCGGCCGTCATGGGCATCGGTCCCGTGCCGGCCACCCAAAAAGCGTTGCAGCGGGCCGGATGGAGCCTGGAGGATCTGGATTTGGTGGAGCTGAACGAAGCGTTTGCGGCGCAGAGCCTGGCGGTGCTGCGGGAGCTTCCCATTCCCGACGACAAGCTCAACGTGCACGGCGGCGCCATTGCTTTGGGACACCCGCTGGGTGCCAGCGGCGCCCGGATCCTCACCACGCTGCTTTATGCGATGGCGCGCCGCGGTGCGGTCCGCGGGCTGGCGACCATGTGCATCGGGGTGGGTCAGGGCATCGCCACCCTGGTGGAGCGGCTCGAGTAGGGTCAGCGGCCCCCGTCGGGGGTCGGCACCCGCCGGAACTTGTAGGGCGGCGTCGGTGTGACGGCAAGGCGACCCCGCCGCTCCAGGTATTCCAGGTGGGCCAGCGTCTCGCCGACGGCAAATCGCCATTGATGGGGGCTCAAGTCGGGACGGAAGACGGCTCGCGCGACCTCATAGGCGGTCAGCGGCCCGGCATCCAGCGCCTGCTCCATTGTCCCGAGCCGCAGGTCATGGTGGCGGAGAATCTCGGCCACGCGGCCGAGGGGATCGGTCAGCACATCGCCATGGGCCGGCCAGGCCACCTTCAGAGGAAGGGTCTGCAAGTGCCGGAGGGATTCGAGATATTGACCGAGCGGGTCCGGAGGCTGCCCGGGCCAGCGGGAGATGTTGGGGGTGATGCGGGGCAGGACATGGTCGCCCGACAGCAGGGTGCCGCTCGGTCCGTGGAGCAGGAGACCCTGGGCCGGAGTGTGGCCGGGCGCTAAAACGACACGCCAGGTTTCGTCCCCGAGATCCCAGCGGTGGCCGTCCGCCACGCCCTGAATGTGGGAGGCCAGGCGGATCACCGCCATTGAGGCCTGGTGATCCGCGGCGATAAGGGCGGTGAGGGCGCTGGGCATGCCGTGTTGCTCGAAGTACCGGCTCACCTGGTCAGCCGTATCTGCGTCGGGCGCGAAGGTGCGGTAGAGAAGGTCCCGCTCCGCCGCCAACATATAGACCGGGACCCGCAGCCGATCCTGGAGCCACCCCGAGAGTCCGGTGTGGTCGGGATGGTAGTGGGTGAGGAACAAGCCGACGATGCGGTCCGTGGGCCAATCGGCGAAGGCGGCTTCAAAAGCTGCCCGGGCATCCGGCGTATCCATGCCGGTGTCCACCAGCAGCCAGGGGCCCTCCGCCGGGCCGATTCGATAGACGTTCACCCAGCGCAGCGGCAGCGGAACCGGTACGCGGAGCCGGGTCACCCGGGTCAACGAGGAGGAGGGGGCCATGCATTCGCCTTCTTTGCCAGATGCTTGTCTACCTCCCATAATAACCCGGAGGTCGGCGAGCGCCAGGCGCGGCCGGACGCGGAACGTGTCGCGCCGCATACCGAAGTTTTCGGCCGCGAACCGCGTGTCTTGCCCCATCTTCGTCCAGCGCGCGAAAGAGACCGATGCTGGCCCAGAAGGTCCACGCCGTGGCCACGGCCACAAGTCCGGCCTGCGCCCAGGGCGAGGAGGTGCCCCAGGCGATCCAGAGCGCCGCTTCCACCGCGCCGCCGCCGGGAAGGGCCAGTGCCCAGCGAAGCCAACGCCAGCGTCGTCGTCGGCGGTGGACGGCAAGGCGGATCACCCGCGACCGTGAGCCGAAACGGCGCGGGGTGCCCGCGCCGTTTGCTCGCTGATTGCTCATAGTGTTCTCCCGTATAACGTGCGGGCGCTAGCGTCCGAGACCCACCTGCTTCGTGCGCGCCGAAGGTGCCGGGGTTCCTTCCAGCAGGCTTTCGTGCGACGCCTCCCGAAGGGTCTGGCCTTTGGGCTCTCCCAGGGTGAGCAGCGTCACCGCCAAACCCAGCGCCGAGATTCCGGCCAGCAGGCCCATGGTCCCCGCAATCTTCAGCTGCACGAGGAGGACCGGGAACAGGAACGCGGCCACGGCCGCACCCAGTTTGCCGGCGGACGCCGAGATGCCGAATCCCCAGCCCCGCACGGTGACGGGGAACACCTCGGAGGGGTAGATGAAGGTGGTGCTGTTGGGACCGAATTCGATGAAGAAGTAGCTCACCGCGTACACCAGGAGAAACGCGAGCGGAACGGCGGTCAAGGTGGGAATCAGCCAGATGGCCCCATACGCCAGCGCCATCACCAGAAAACCCATCACCTGAATGAAGCGGCGACCGAGCCGATCGACGGTGAATGCGGCGACCCAGTACCCGGGGACGGCCGCCACTAGGAAGATGAGGGCGGACGTGAGGGTGTGGGAGAGCAGCGTGCCGGTAGGACTGAGCGCCTTCAGCACCAAGCCGGAGGAGACGCTGTTGCCGTAGAAGGCCATGTCCAGCATCATCCAGGAGATGGCGGTGCCGAGCAGGGTGACGAGGTAGCGCCGGTTGGTAAACAGGATCTTCCAGGACCCGGGCAGCTTGGCCACCTGGCCGCGCTCGGCGACCGGCGTGTCGGTCAAACGCTCAACGATCGCGGCCGCCTCGGTCACGTCGCCGCGCACGCCCAGGGCAAAGTGGGGCGTTTCGGCAATGCGGCGGCGGAGGTAGATGACGAGGCCGGCGGGGATGGCGCCGAGACCCAGCATCAGCCGCCAGGAAATTTCCGCCGGCACGCCCGATGCCAGCAGGATGGCCGCCACCGCCGGTCCGACCAGCAGCCCGAATCCCTGCATGGCAAAGACGGCGTTGACCAGAAACCCGCGCCGCGACCGATTGGAGTACTCACTCATGATCACGCCGCTCATGGGATAGTCGCCGCCGACGCCCAAGCCGACGATGAAGCGGAACAGGACCAGAAGCCAGAAGTTGGGTGCGAACGCCGAGAGCAGAGCGCCCGCGGTGAGCAGGATGGCCTCCACGCCGTACACCGTCTTGCGGCCCAGCCGGTCCATCAGGCGGCCGAAAACCAGGGCGCCCAGCACGGCGGCAAACAGCGCCGTGCTGTTCAAGATCATCAGATTGAGCGTGGTGAGATGCCACAGGGGCAGCAGCAGCGTCGTCACGACGCCGATGATGAAAAGATCGTAGGCGTCGGTGAAAAATCCCATCCCCGCCGTGATCCACGTTCGGAAGTGAAAGCGCTTCAAGCCGCTGTCCTCCAACGGCTTGAGGACACGATCCCGCGTCGTGGCGGACGAGTCATCCCGGTCCATGGTGGCCACTCCTCCTTCTCACTAAAACCGAGCCAAGATGGATGCCAGCGCGATTGCGGTCGGAACGGCGAAGGCTCACAAGGACAGTGTCAGCGTACCGGGTAGCGGTTACGGCCCCGTGAACGCCTGATGAATGGTCGATTAAGGTTGTGTGATGAATGCCCGCAAGCGGCCGACATCCCGTCCGGCATGGCCCTGCCGGCGCCCGGAGCCGTAGGCGCGACAGGTCCAGCGAGACGTTGGCCTGATCGGATGGGGGACGATGGGGGCGACACGCCGCGTGGTGGCGTGCCGGACGGGGCGGCGCACCGGGTCATGTCCGGGCATCGGCCCGGACCGTGGCTCTCCTGAACGGGCGATCCCAGAGGCGTGACCCCGGCCCGCTGTTTTGACCGTCAGGGGGGATGGTCGGCTCGGGTGGGGTGATCAGCGTCCGCGATGGCCGCAGGGGGTTATCCCGCGGGATTGGGACGAGCGATCGAATCGGGACCGTCGGGGGGATGGGGCGCGGGAGCTTCTGGCTCCTCGGGCCGGAGGGCTTCGGCCACGGCGGCGCGAAGGGCGGGCAGCAGAACCTTGGGCACGTAGGCGGTGTTGATGCGTTCGGTGACCCGGTGGGCATCGAAGCCCACCGGACCGAGGTTGATGCCGGGGACATCCGCCAGGATGCTGTCGCGGTCGGGCAGGTCGTACAGCCGGCCCCATCCGGGCATGAGCCGGGCGACGGTCTCCCGGGTAGAGGCGGACGCGCGTTGGCCGACGAAGCTCAAGTCGGACAGACCGGGGTAATAGGCCTGGGGAACAAGCGCCGCAAGCCCTTGGGCCTGAAGGGTGTGGTTGACCCGGTCCAGGACGCGTGCGACCCGGGGATGGTCCGCGCTGTTGACGGCCGGGTAGTAAGGCACGGCGAGAAACAGGACGACCATGGGCGCCAGGTCCGGACAGAGCGCCGCCAGCCGTTCGACGACCCGGATGCCGCGGGCTCTCTCGTCCCCCGCCGCATCGGACAGGGCGTTCCGGACCAGTTCCGCCACCGCCGTGGGTCCCGCCTGCGCGACGGCTCGGCGGTGCAGGTCCTCATAGGTGAGCAGGCGGACGTCGGCCATCGGCGGCGTGCCCTGCGCCGGCCCCAGCGTCGTCACGGCCCGGCGATATCGGGCCAGGAGATCGGCGACGGCGGAGCGCGCGACGGCCATCATGCGCTCCAGCACGCTGTTCAGCGGCTCGTCAAACAACAAGACGTTGGTCAGCGTCACCGCCCGAAACGGAATCTGGACGGAATACCGGGACGACAAGCCTTGGAGGCCGAGGTTGGTGGGCGGCGGGGTTTTCTCGTCGCCCAGGCGCTGCACCAGATCGTCATGCCATTCCAGCGCTGCGGTGAGTGCGGCGGCGACGGTGTTGGCGTTCAATCCGGCCAGCGGTTCGCCGACATGGGTGGCCTGGCCGACGCAGTACAAACCGGCCAACATCTTGCCGATGGACCCGGTGTAGACATAGGGGGTCGCATCCCCCGGAAATCGGGGGAAGATCGGCTCGGAGTTGATCACCAGACGGTAGTCCAAGCGTTCCCGGGCGGCGATGTGAGCCAGCGCGTCCAGCGCCCGTCGCATTCCCACCGAATTCGCTTCCTCGTCCGGAACGCTGAGGCAGAGCAGGTTGCCGGACCAGGCCGCTTCGGCCGCCTCGGCCACGAGCGCCAGGTGAGCCGCCAGGCCGCCTTTCATGTCCATGACGCCCCGGCCAAAGAGAAACGCTCCCGTCTCCAGATCGGCGCGGGCGGCACCGGCCCACTCGTCGCGGTGTGCGGCCAGATGACGCGTGAGCCGTGCCGGGTCAAAGGCGAGGGACGCCAGGGGTCCGTAATCGTCGACACCGACCACGTCAAAGTGGCTCAGAAGCACAACGGTTTCGGGGCGGGGCGGACCGGGCGGGCGCACCAACGCGGTGAGCAGATGTCGGCCGTCACCGGTCGGGTGGAGCGACAGATGGTGCGGATGCTGCTGGAAATACGGCAAGGTCCGGAGCAGCGCTTGCAGCTGCTCCGGAAAAACGGCTTCCGCCGGCGTTCCGGTCACACTGGCCCAACCCACCAGCTGTTCGAGGAGCGCCTGCCAGTCACTGCCCGACGACCATCGGCCCATTTTCGCGCCTCCCTGCCGCATGGGTATCCGCGTCCCGTTTCGAGCTACCGAAGATTCTCCCGCCACAGCGGCGCCGTAAGACAGGTGGGCCCGCCGGTGCCTTTCCACGACACGTCCGCTCCGCTGTAGGTCAGCACCTCGGCGCCGGCCGCGGCTAATTGACGGGCCGTTTCCGGGTGGCCCTCCAACATCACGCACCGGCGCGGGCCCAGCGCCAAGACGTTGGACCCCAGAGTTTCGTACTCGTGGTCAGGCACCTCGATCAGCGTATAGCCGTGCTCCAACAGATACTGGCGGAAAAACACCGGCAGGTAGGGGGAGTAGACCACGGCCAAATCCCGGTCGACGAGGCTGATGACGGACATCAGGTGCAGGCAGGCGTCCGGGCCTCCGGCGTGCGGCAGGGGCACCACCACGATGTCGTCAACCAAGTCGCCCAAGAGCGATTGAAATTGGCGGATCCCGGCGTCGTTGGTGCGATATCCGCGGCCCAGCGCGACATGGCGGTCGTCGAGCCACACCACGTCGCCGCCTTCCATGCGCGCTTCTCCCCCGAGCGATCCGAGGATCGGGACGCCCAACTGTTGCAAGATGTCCCGCATCGCCGCCGGCTCTTGTTGGCGCAGCACCTTGGCCGGGTTCAAGAGAATGGCCCCGCGCCGCGTCACCTTGACGGGATCGTGGGTGTAGAGCGAATCCAGTCCGGCGCGGTCGTCGACCGGCATGAAGTCGATGCGGGGCACGTAGCGGGCCAGCAAGTCGCAGAAGGCGTCAAACTGCCGCTCGGCCGCCGCCAAGTCCGGGCACGACCGATAGCCGTACCGCTGCCACTCCCGGGCGACCCAGGCGTCGCTGCGAAAGGCGGCCTGCGGTCTTTTCATCAGGACCCACCTGAGCGGAGCCCACATCGACTGGGCGCCGTAGGACCCGTTCTCGGCGGCCCGTTCACCGTTCGGGGAGCCGTTTGGCACAGCACACCTCAAAACCCGCCGGGCGCAATCCATCAGGTCGCCCCGGGGCATATTGCCCGCATTCTACCGCACGCCGGTCGGCCGCGACAGGGGGCGCGGCGTTGCGGCCGCTATTGGGCGACAGCGGCGCGGGCGGCCTGTATTCTTGTACCCAAGGAGGGTGGGCGTGGAGTTTCGTCATGTGCCCGTAGACACCGGTGCGGCCGAGGGCCCCTTGCCCCACAAAAACTCCGGGGGTCTGGTGCCGGTGCTGGAATTTGAACTGGACGGCAGCGGCGGTGTGTTCTTTGAACATTACGTGCTGCTCTACAAATCCACGGCGGTCGCCCTGAAGGCGGCCATGCCGCGCGGAGCGCTGAAGCGCCTGATTGGGAAAATGCCGGTGCTGCTGGTGGGCGCCGACGGGACGGGCCGGCTGGCGCTGTCGCGCGACGGGCCGGGGCAGGTCCTGGGGGTGGAGGTCGACCCGGGCCGGGCGGTTGACGTGCGCGAGCATCAATTTCTCGCGGCGTCGCATGATCTGGCCTACGGATTCACGCGCGTGCGCGGCATGGCCAACCTGCTGTTCGGCGGCAGCGGATTTTTTGTGGATCGGTTCACGGCCGGGGCGGCTCCGGGCATGGTGTGGCTGCATGCCTACGGCAATTTGGTGGAAGTGGTGCTGGGTCCCGGCGAGTCGCTGGACGTGGAGCCCGGAGGTTGGTGCTACAAGGATGCCGGCGTCGGCATGACCACCGTGCCGGTGAACATCGCCACCGGACTGGTGGCGGGCCACCGTTTCCTGCTGAATCGATTCACCGGTCCGGGACGGGTCGGCATTCAGTCGATGTCGGTGTACCTGCCCACCGAAGAGTGACGGGGCAACGCCGCGCTTGCATGAGGAGAACCGGTTCCGGCAGAGACTTCCGATCGGGAATGGCCTGAAGGCAGCCAAAGGCGTGGTGCGAGTGGGAGTCCAAGCGGGCGACGGCGGGGCAACGGGCATAACTGTCGCCCGTCTGATCAATACACGTCGGTCGTCGGAACCGTCCGACTTGCGTTGTCATCGAGAACGTGGTATGGTTGCGATGCACGTCAGGGTTGAGCCACGCAGATCTTTGGGCCTTCGGAGCTCCTTCCCAGTGCAAATACCCGGTACGGGGAGAGTGTAAGAATGACCAAGACTCTGTATGTCGGCAACTTGCCGTGGTCTGTCACGGAAGACGACCTGCGTCAGCTTTTTTCGGCGGATGCCCACGTGGAGGTCGAGTCGGTGCGGCTGGTCAATGATCGCGAGACGGGTCGCAGTCGCGGCTTCGGTTTTGTGGAGTTGGCCGAGGAGCACGTCGATCACGCCATTCAGGCTCTTAACGGAGCTGAATTCGGCGGTCGCGCGTTGACTGTCAACGAGGCCAAGCCTCGGGAAGACCGTCCGCGCCGCTACTAGGCGAGAGTTCGGATCGATTTTCGGAATCCGGAGGTGGGGGCAAACCCTTACGCTCCGGCTTCCGCGCGATTTCCGGCGCCTGTGCGGGTCCAGGGGCCCAGCTTGAAGGATCGGGGGGCGGCCGGGCGGAAGGGTGGGAGCCACATGGCCGCTGAGCGGGTGACGTACGGGAATGGCCGGGTCTTTACGGGGCACGGCGGGCCCCTGGCGTCTTGGTTCACCGTGCGGGCCGGGGTGGTGGAGGCGGTGGGCTCCGGACCGGCGCCGGGCGATGTGCGGGATTTGGGGGGGCGGTTGGTGATCCCGGGCCTCGTGGACGCGCATTGCCATCCCGAGCTTTTGGCCAATGCGGCGGACGAGATTGCTCTCACCCCGCCGGCGGTGCGGTCGGTGAAAGACATCCAGACCGCCGTGGCGGAGCGTCGGCGCACCATCCGGGGCGGCGACTGGATCGTGGGCTGGGGGTATGACGAAGGCAAATTGGCGGAAGGACGCCCGCCCACCCGCTGGGATCTGGACGCGGTGAGCCCGGACGTGCCCGTGGTGCTGGTGCGCGCGTGCGGACACATGGCGTGCGTCAACTCCGCCGTGCTCACTCGTCTGCATATCGATCGCGGAACCCCGGATCCCCCGGGGGGCCGCATTGACCGGAATCGAGACGGCGATCCGACGGGAGTGCTCCGCGAGCAGGCGAAAAACCTCATCGACGGGGTCATGCCCAAACGATCGCGGCCCGATGTGAGCGCCGCCCTGGCCCGCTTGTCTCCGCGCCTCTTCGCGCACGGGATCACGGCTTTGACGGAGCTGACGGCCACCTACCGGCCGTCCGACCCGGAGCAAGACAGTCTCGCGATTTACCGGGCGGCCCGGGCCGCCGGTTTTCGCCATCCCGTGTCGCTCTATTACGTCTGGGATGACATTCGTCGGGTGGCGGACCGCCCGCGGCCGGCGGGACCATTCCCGGCCGGCCTCACGCTGGGCGGCATCAAGGTGTTTGCCGACGGCAGCGTCTCGGGGCGTACAGCCTGGGTGGCGCCTCCGTACCAACCCTATGGGGAGCAGGCGGGAGATTCCGGACTCGGCCTCATCGGGGCGGACGAGCTGCGCGAGGCTCAGGAGACGGCGGCCGCATGGCGGGTGCAGCTGGCCGTCCATGCCATGGGCGAGGAAGCCATCGATCTCGTCACCAAGACCTTGGAAGGACGGGCCGACTGGCTGCCCGATCGGCCGTCGGTCCGCATCGAGCACGGGGCGCTGCCGACTCCGGGGGCCATCGAGCGAGCCCGCCGATCGCGCATCGCCTTTGTGATGCAGCCGATCTTTTTATTCGCGGAGATCGAGAGCTACCTCAACAATCTGGGGGCCGAGAGAACCGCTCTGAGCCACCCGCTGCGGTCGCTCCTGGCGGCTCACGTGCCGGTCGCCCTGTCCTCCGATGCCCCCTCCACCGCGTGGACCGATCCGGTCAATCCGTGGCTCGCGCTGTACACCGCGACGACCCGGCGCGCTCATGACGGTCGGGTGTTCGGCCCGGACGAGGCAATCGATGTGATGACGGCCCTGGGTCTGTACACCGAGGGGGCGGCGGCTGCCTCCGGACTGGCGGGCGGGGTGATCCGGGCGGGAGCCCCCGCCGATTTCGTTGTCTTGGATACGGATGTGCTGGCGCTGCCGCCGGAGTCGCTCCGGGACGTTCACGTCGTGGCCACGGTGATGGCGGGTGAGGTTGTCTGGGGAGCATTGGGCGCGTAGCGTGCGGCCGGCCTCCGCTCACCCGCTCGTGCCGTCGGCGAGACCGTCTCGGGGCCTGGGTGGAGCGCACGGGCCATGGTCGGGCGAACCGCCGGGGGCGCGTCCGCCATGCGCCGCGGCGGGCGTTGCGCCGAGCCGCTGAGGCCGTCGTCCGCCCGGCGTGGTACGCTCGTGCGCGTGGGGTTTTGGCGGTCCGGCAAGGCATCGATGGAGTGGAGGTCGCACGTGTCTTGGCGGTCGTTTGGAGCCTATGCGCTCATGATCGTCGTGTTCGGGCTCAGTTGGGTGGCCGTGAAGGCGGGACTCAGCTATTGGCCGCCGATTTTGTACTCGGCGCTGGTCCTGACCGGTGCGGCCGTCGTGAACGGCATCTACTTGGCCGTCGCCCGCGTGCCCATTCGCTGGGCCTGGTCCGAGATTGTCCCGCCGGCGCTGTACGCCGTGATGCAGGCGGCCGTCATGGTGGCCACCTATTGGGGGCAAGTGTTCGTCCCCGCGGGGCGGGCCGCGTTGCTGAACGCGACCGTGCCCGGCTTTACCCTGCTGGCCTCCATGTTGGTCTGGCGACAGGCGGCGACATGGCGCCAGGGGCTCGCCATGGTGATCGGCATCCTGGGGGTGGCGCTGGCGGTGAGCCGCATCGAAGGCGGCGGGTTCACCGGCTCGCCCGTCGCGCGCTACGGGGCTCAGGGGTTGTTGTTGGGCGGGGCGGCCCTGACCGGCTTGGTGAGCGTGTGGGCGCAGAAACATTTGGTGCACCAGGCGCATCTGGGGGTGACGACGTTCTGGCGCTTATGGGCCGGAGCCGCCGTCCTGGCGCTCATCGCCCTGATGTGGGAGCCTGTGCATGTCCCCCTGCGCATCACCTGGGCCGCTTTCGGATATCTCGGCTATCTGGCCGTTTTTGATTGGTTTTTGGGAACGCTGCTGTGGTTCTATCTGCTGCGGGCCATCTCCGTGGTGCTGCTGAACGTGGCCAGTCTGATGACCGCCGTGCTGGCCGTGGCGTCCAGCGCCTGGCTGCTGGGTGAGGCGGTGACGTGGCCGATGGCGGTCGGCGGGGCGTTGGTGCTGGGGTCCATGGCGTTGATCATGGGGGACGGGAGCGCGGCTGCTCCTCGTCCTCCGGTGGCGCGCGACGCCTCCGAGACCGACGGATCCATCAATCCGTCAGGATGGCGGAACCCGTGAGGGCGCTCGGGCGCCGACCTCCCCCGGAGGGTCGCTTGATCCTTGCCCGGATCCTCCGCCCCGGTAGAGACCCCGGGGAGTGGTCCCTGCGGGCGACTCCGCCGCGGGGCGACGAAGTGCGCCCGCCCCGGCACGGCATGACGCGATCGGCGGCGCGGACCACCGCCGCCGGGGTCGGTCGGTCGTGTGTCCGCGGCTCGCCGCCTATCGGAGCCACGGCGCGCCGGGTCCGGTGCTCATCGCCGGGGTCGACCGCCCGGATGGATGCGGCCATGCCGACCCCTTGGTGCGGAGGATCGTCGTGCATCCCGACCGGCGGCGTGGAGAGAGGTCAGCCGGGTCGTCACGACGCCCGGGTCAGGATCCCCGGGCGGCGCGCAAGGCAGCGGACACGTCAGTCCGGCGGTTCTGGGACTGAACCTGACCCGGCGTTGCGGGCGCCGTCATGGCCGCCGGTCGACGGGGAGTTTTGCATAGGCCCCAGTGGCGCCAACACTTTTTCCATGAACAGATTGGACGCGGCCTGAAAGCCCAGCCCTTCGTAAAACACCTGGACCCCGCGATTGCGCGGTTCGATGAGGAGGTTGATCTTGGGACAGCCGGCATCCCGCAGGGATTGCTCCGCTCTTGCCATCAGTCGTTTGCCGAAACCCTGCCGCTGGTGGACGGGGTCGACGGCCAGGTGGTGAATCCAACCCCGGCGCCCGTCAAAAGCCGCCAAGACCGACCCCAAAATGCGTCCTGCGTCGTCGGTTAAGACCCAGTAGTGGGCCCCGAAATGGGTGACAGCCCATGCAAAGCTGGCCAAGTCGTCGCCGATGTCGGGAGTCAAACCGGCCCGTCGCCACAGGATGACCAGTGCCGTGTGGTCATCCGGACGGGCCTGACGAATCGTCATCCTGCCACGTCTCCGTTGCGATTTTGCTACAGGGTACGCCGCCGCGCCGAATCGGACACCCGCTCGGCTGCCATCGGCTTCTTTCCCGAGCCGGGCCGGCGGCTTGACCCCGAAGGGGAGCGTTGGTGGCCTGTCCCGCCGCCGGCGTGCGGCAAAGGCCTTCGGAACCTATCGTCATCAGGCGCCGGCATTGAGGCAAGAGACCCGCACGACTCGCATATCGAGGAACTATGACCGCTTCGACACCCCGGGTCTTTTTCGTCGGCAGTGCGATGGCCGCCGCCCTCGGCCTTCGGATGTTTGGGCATTCAGCCATTCTGTTGCTGGGCTTTCAAGTCGTCGCCGTCGGCGTGGTCGGACTGCTCCCGCGTCGGCGGCGCGATGCGGACGATGCCATGACAGCCATGACGTCGGCGACAGCGGGCAGTCTGTTTGGCGGAGCGGCTGTCCTCGCCCTTTGGTCCTCCGCTCCCGACCCGGGCATGACTCTCATGACCGTCACGATGGGCGGCATGATCGGGGGAACCTTGGGAGCGGATGGGGACGGCTGGCTGCATTGAGGCAGGGTCGGGGACCCCGGTGCGACCCTTCCGAAAAAATCTTCCCCATGGCGGCGGTCGCCGTTGCCGACCGGATGGTACGCTGAGGCGTGAGGCCCGAGCCTTCGTTTCCCGGATGGGGCGAGCACGGGCGCAGAACCGCTCAAGGAGGCGCTTTGGATGCCGACCCGCATCACCGACCTCAGTGTCTTTGATATCCGTTTTCCCACCTCCCGGTCGCGGGCCGGATCCGACGCCATCAACACCGACCCCGATTACTCCCTCGCCTACGTCATCCTGCACACGGACAACGTCCGGGGTCTTGAGGGCCACGGCTTCACCTTCACCATCGGTCGGGGCAATGAACTCTGCGTCGAGGGGATCCGTGCCTTTCGCTCGACGGTTGTGGGGCGGACTCTGGAAGACTTGACGGCAGACATGCGCGCATTCAGCGCGGCCCTCACCCAGGATAGTCAGCTGCGGTGGCTGGGACCGGAAAAGGGCGTCATCCACTTGTCGGCAGCCGCCGTGATCAATGCGGTGTGGGACTTGTATGCCAAGTCCGTGGGCAAGCCGCTGTGGAAGCTTCTCGTCGATTTGCCCCCCGAGCAGTTGGTGGCCGCGCTGGACTTCCGGTACATCACGGATCTGCTGACGCCGGATGAGGCGCTGGAGATTCTCGAGCGGCAGCAGGGATCGCGCGCGGAGCGGGAACGCGAAATGCGGGCAAACGGATATCCGGCCTACACGACCTCGGTGGGATGGTATGGCTATTCGGACCGCGAGATCAAAGAACGGCTCGGGGCGGCGCTCGCGGAAGGCTGGACCCACTTCAAGGTGAAAGTGGGAGGGCGCGTCGACGACGATCTGCGCCGGGTGGCGCTGGTGCGCGAAGCCATCGGGCCGGACCGAAAGCTGATGCTGGACGCCAATCAAGTTTGGGATGTGGATACCGCCGTCGCCCTCATCAACCGGTTCGCATCCTTCGATCCCTGGTGGATGGAAGAGCCAACGAGCCCCGACGACGTCCTCGGCTACGCGACCATCGCCCGCCGCGTGAAGCCGGTGCGTTTAGCGGCGGGTGAGCATGCGCAGAACCGCGTCATCTTCAAGCAGCTGCTCCAAAGTCACGCCATCGCCTTTTGCCAGGTTGACGCCTGCCGCCTGGCCGGCGTGAACGAAGTGCTGGCCGTCCTGCTGATGGCTGCGAAGTGCGGCGTGCCGGTCTGCCCGCATGCCGGCGGCGTGGGGCTGCCCGAATATGTGCAGCATGTGGCGCTGTTCGACTACATTGCCGTGAGCGCATCGCTGACCGATCGGACGTTGGAGTACGTTGACCACCTGCATGAGCATTTTCAAGATCCGGTGATCATTCGAGACGGGCGCTACCAGGTTCCGACCAAGCCGGGCTACAGTGCAGCTCTGTGGCCCCGCTCCGTGCGCACCTATCAGTATCCGGACGGCTCGGCCTGGATAGAGCGCTAAAGTCGGCCAGCGGGGGCATGCCTCGGCGTTGGACCCGCACGGTGCACCATGACGGCGGCTTGTCCGTCGGGGACGTTGGGCCGACGGGTTCCCCCAGCCCGCCGGCCCATCACGACATCCGACGGATGCCGCGGTAGACATCGGGCCGGGTCTCGATGGGCGTGGGGCGCTCACTCGTTTGGCCTGACGCCGCATTTCCGCCGAGTCCCGGCACCCTGAAGGGATTGCCCGCCAGGCAACCGGATTGATGGCCGTCCGTCCGCCGGGGTCAGCGGGCTTCTCGTGTCGCACGGCCGCTGGATTTCCTCCGGGGATTCTCTCTGCAGCCGGTGGATGTGCGCGAGCCCGCGGCGCGGGATCGCCGTTCCGATGAGCAGCACCCGGGGCCATGGCGGGGGGCTGGCACAATGGGTTATAGTCACGGCATTGACGGTTCGCCGGCTCATGTCCGACGGCCGTATCCGTGATAGGAGGGACCCCGGCGACCCGTGGGACGGGACGGACGGAACACGATGAAAGACAGGATAGGAACCGTCGCGGCCATCAGCATCGGTGTCGGCGGCATGATCGGGGCCGGGATTTTTTCGATTCTCGGGGTCGTGGCCCAGGTCTCGGGGGCGGCGCTTCCGCTGTCGTTCATCATTGGGGGTCTGGTGGCCCTTCTTGCCGGCTATTCGTACACGAAACTGGGCCAGCGGTTTCCCTCCGTCGGGGGCGCGGTTCAGTTTTTGGTCGAGGGACTGGGCGATGGGGTGGCGAGTGGCGGCCTCAACATCTTCCAGTACCTGGCTTATGTGATTGCGATTGCCCTTTACGCTCGCGGATTTTCGGGCTATGCCCTCACATTCCTCCCGGGTCATGTGCCAAACTGGCTCGGTCAGGCATTTGCGATCGGGATTGTGCTCGTGTTCACCGGAGTCAACTTTCTCGGTGCGGCGGACACCGGCAAGGCCGAAACGATTATCGTTGTCGTCAAGGTGACTATTCTCGTCTTCTTTATGACAACGGCCCTCTTGTTTGTCGAGCCCTCCCGGCTGGCCGTGTCTCACTGGCCGGCGGGCGGCGATGTGCTGTTTGGCGCCGGAGTGCTCTTCATCGGTTATGAAGGGTTTGGCCTAGTCACCAATGCGGCGGGAGACATGGCCGACCCGAAGCGTCAGTTGCCCTGGGCCCTGTTCGGTGCCATCGCCATCGTCATCGTGATCTACGTGGGAGTGGCCATCGGGGTCATTGGGAACCTCCCCATCCCCCAACTGATCCGCGCGCGTGATTATGCCCTGGCCGCGGCGGCACGTCCGTTCCTGGGAGAGTTTGGATTCAAGCTCATCGCCTTCGCCGCCTTGCTATCCACCTCTTCTGCCGTGAATGCGACGCTGTTTGGCGCCGCCAATATCAGCTACCAGATTGCCAAAGACGGGCAGCTGCCGGCCTCGTTCACCCAGCGTTTGTGGGACCGCAATATCGAAGGCCTATTCATTACGACGGCCCTCGTCATTATGCTGGTCCTCAGTTTCGACCTGGGCGCAATCGCCATGATGGGTAGCGCGGCGTTCCTCCTTGTCTACGCGGCCGTGGACGTCGCTCACCTCCGCATCCTGAAGAAGACGGGGGCCCGTCCGTGGCTCGTTTGGCTGTCGCTGCTGGCTTGTGGAGCCACATTCGTCTATCTCACCATCTATATCAGCGAGCGGACGCCGCCCGCCACGCTGGCCACGCTCTCGGGCGCGCTCGTACTGAGCTTCGTGGTGGAGTGGGCATACCGTGCCAGAAGTGGTCGGCACTTTGGGTCGCCAATTCCGCGGCGATCTCGGTGAGAGCTGACCCTGCGCGCTGCGCAGAGGTGGGGCCGGCACCGAAAGGGCTGCCTCGACCCCGACCCACCCAACGGGCACGCCGATGAAAGCGTTCCGGACGAGGTCGTCGCGGTAAGCCTGCGGTCTCCCGGTCGTTGACATCGATACCGGGGATAACCTGCGGTTCCCCTCGCAGCTCCGTGGGGGCAGCAAGCCCCATCCATCCTCGGGGGGGCATCGTGGGGGACGGAGCGCTTTTGGATGTGGCTCTCCGGCGATGCGCTGCATCCAGGGACCGCGGGGCCTGCCGATGGATCCGAGAGCGGGCTGTCGGCATGCCCACGCGGAAACTCCTATGGGGGCGTGTGGCATCGTGGCTGCCCCGGTCCGTAGCCTGAAATGTCCGCACGACGGCGTGAAGACGAATCGCCATGACATAGCTTGGTTGGCGGTCCAGCTGGCCGCGCTCGTTCAGTAACGTTCCGGTGCCCGTTGGCGCAAACCGCGCAAAGGCCCTCGGCATGCGGGACCATGGGGTGGCACGATGGCCATGGTTCGGGCGAAGGACGGCACGTCGTCGGGAACCCGCCGCACAACGGTACCCCGTGGACAGGTCCGCTCGGGGGAGGACCGCATTGTGGCTCCTGTGGGAGCGCGGAGGTTGGGGGACGTGGCCGTCCGGACGGGCTTAACGACCGGGCTCTCCCATGCGTTGACTGGGGGCCGCACCGGCACCGGCGCCGGATCGCGGCCAGGTGCTGATCCCACTGGCCGTCGCGGATGGCCCCACCATGCTGCGTGACCTCGCGGGGCGGCGTCATCCACCCGATCTCGTCGGCGGCGTCGCCTCAGTGCCCGCAGTGGCGCGCATGCCGACTGCCCTGACCGCGGAGTCCGTCACCGCATAGCGGCCAGCGGCCGCCCGGGCGGGGGTGCCGGTAGCGCCACGCGTGGGCGGCGGGGCGGGGCCCGAAATGCTCCGTCATCGACATCCACGGCACCCGGGTCACCGCGCGTGAGGACCAGGCAGGCGCGGTGACCTCTCGACAAGTGTGGCTACGGGTTCACTCCGCTCCTGGCGACCCTGGATACCACCGGGGAACGTGGAGCCCGGCTCCGTCGCCGACCCCATGCGGGCGTTGGACACCGCGCCGGCCCAACTCCCGGTCCATCTCGTGGGCACGACCAGGTCATCTTCCACACCGACGGTGCGGGGTGTTCGCAGGCATTCCTGGCACCACGGTGAGCCCGCGAGGTCCAATTTCATCCCGGACCATGCGTGGACCGCAGAGTGGCCGGCCACGGCCCATGGATCCGGTGCCGACTCGACGGCATCCGATCCGCCGACACGCCGTGCCGATGAAGCTTCAAAGGCCCGGTGCGCAGGAAGGCGTCCGCCGGAAGAGCAGATGACGCGGCAGGGGCACCGGCCTTAAGACGGGTTTGAAGGACTCACTGAACGATAGACGACCCATAAGCCTATTGCCCGGGCGCACGGCGCGAAGCCAGCAGCGGGCGCATGGACATCGGGAATATTGCGCCCGGCGCAGAATTCAAGCAGGACTTTCCGCAACTACGTAGAATGTGAGGAACGTCGTATCAAGTCTGCACATATGTGCAGCCACATCGCAGGAGGGATGATCCGGTGGGCCTCCAGATGATTGAACATGAACGCCTTGCGCCGTTTCATCGGAAGCTCAATCTCCTCTCCGCCAGCGGAACTTTTCTGGATGGCTATGATCTGGCCGTTGTCGGGGTGGCGTTGCCGCTGCTGGTGAAACACTTTGACCTGGGCGCCGGCATGACCGGCGTGCTGGCCTCCTCCGTGTTGATTGGAAACTTCGTCGGCATGATCATTTTTGGGTGGCTCACGGACAAAATTGGCCGGCGCGCCATGTATGTCATTGATCTGTTGACGTTTGTCGTCTTCGCGGCCATGACGGCCATCAGCACCAACATCTGGGAAATGCTCCTCTTCCGGTTCCTGCTGGGTTTGGGAATCGGGGCAGACTACACGATTTCTCCCACGCTGGTGGCCGAATTCAATCCGACTCAGCGCCGCGGCGGGCGGGTCGGCATGCTGACCCTGACCTTCTTCATCGGCAGCTTGGTCAGTTACTTCATCGGTCTGGCGGCCAGCCCGCTCGGGCCGTCGGCATGGCGATACATGATGGGCTTCGGAGCCTTGCTGGCCCTGGTGGTCCTGTTCTTCCGCCGCCAAATCCCGGAGTCTCCGCGCTGGTTGGTGAGCCAAGGCGAGACCGGCAAAGCCAGCGACATTGTCCACTCGCTGACCGGTGAGCGCCCCAACCTGGAAGCCACGAAGCCGGTGGCCGCATCGTGGAGCCGGCTGTTCGTGGGCACGGTGGCCAAATGGACCGCCTTCGTCTGCTTGTTCTGGTTCGCTTGGGATGTTTTGTACTACGGCGTCGGTCTGTTCTCGCCCACCATCTTGAAGGCGGCTGCGCATGGGTCGTACGTCGTAGGTATTCTGGGCGCCATTTCTATCACGCTGGTGTCCATCATCGGGTGTCTCGTGGCGATGTATGTTCTGGTCGACAAGTGGGGTCGTCGTCCCAGCCTGATCGTGGGGTTCGCGGGATTGACAGCGGCATTGCTGGTCCTGGCCCTGTCGGGGCATCCCACGTTCGCGGTGCTGGTGGTACTGTTGGACTTGGGGATCTTCCTGGGCAACCTAGGACCCGGGATCCTGCCGTGGATCTATGCGACCGACCTTTTTCCGACCGAGCTGCGGGCGGCCGGCACAGGCGTGGGGGCAGCGGCAGGTCGCATAGGAGGCATCTTGGGGGTCCTGGTGTTTCCGGAGTTAATCAAGGCATGGGGGGTCGCGCACGCCTCGTTCCTGTTCGTCGCCGCTGGCCTGCTGGGGCTCATCGTCGCCCTGTTCATGGCGCCGGAAACCAAGCAGAAGCCGCTGGAACGCATTCAGGCCGAACTGGGGGGCGAGCCTGGCATGGCGGCGGTCGGTCCGATCATTCCCTAGGCCGGTCTGCAACGCGGGTGAGGGTCGACGGCAGTCTGCCCTCACCCCATTTGAGGGGGCATATCCGTGGCGCACGGCTCATCGATCCGCATCACCCATATTTCCGATTTGCACATCGAGCCTCGCCCCGAACGGATGTATCCCGGTGTGGGCGAGGTGTTGGAACAGGCTGCGGCTTTGGTTCGGCGGGAGCGCCCCGATTTTGTGCTGGTGACGGGCGACTTGACGAGTCACGGGTCCGTGGATCCCGCCGCCCTGACTTCCGCCCGCGAGTGGCTGGACTCTTTGGGAACTCCGCTTCTGGTGGTGGCCGGCAATCACGATTTGGGGGCCAACGCCTGGCGTGGCCTCCGGTTTCCGCTGACGGAGGGCCATGACCCGCGTCCGTTGGAACAGACGCATTATGGCCGGATATTTGGGGCGGCGGGATTGGTCACCCATGATCTGGGTCCTGTGCTCCTCATCGGGATGAACCTGCGGGCGGGCGACCCGGACCATGTGCTGTTGGAGCTGGACGAGACGTTGCAGGCGGCCGACCGACCGGTCATTCTCTGCGGTCACTACCCTCTGGCCACCACCCGGACTGAGGGGCCGTTGGAAACGTTTGGCGCCGGCGACTTTATTCCCGACCTCGTTCCTCGGCTGACTGACCTGATTGCCGGGCACCGAGTCATTCTGTATGCCGCCGGGCACGTCCATGCGGTCACCGCCCGGAAACTGACGCCGGGTTGTCTTCAGCTGACCGCGGGAGCTTTGGGACCCGGTCCCAGCGCGTTTCGCCAGTACACGCTGTGGCCGGACCGTCGGCTGACCTACACCACCGTCCTGGGTCCGGGCCCTTTGGGGTTTTGGGAGCGGATTGAGCCCCAGTACAGTCCGTACCCGCCGGAATATCATCTGGGGCGACCCGAGGAGCGAGACGGCATCGTGAACTGGTGAACGCCGGCGCGGTCTTGGCAGCGGCGCCTCGGCAAGAGGATTTATGGATGGACCATTCGTCGCCGGCTGAGCCGAATGAGGCGCGCACCCCTGGCATGCGTCGGACCTCAAAGGGGGGCTGAGTTCGCCAACAAACACGCGCCGGGCCGGCTGCGCTCGGGATCACCGACGAAGGACCCGGTGGTCCCGAGATGCCCACGCCCACATCCCTTGGTCCGGGGCGAAAGCGCCGCCGCGGTTGGAACGGGGTCGTCCCGCCGGGCGGCCAGGCGTCATGCGCCAGAGGCGCGGCATCCTCCTAACCCACGGCCCACAGGAGGGCCGCGGCCGTTATGGCGATGGAGGTGAGAGGCCTCGTGTACAGGATGGCCCGGGCGGCCACGTTCGCGGTCGGACCATCGCTCTTTTCCAGGGTGAGCGCGGTGGGAATGAAATCCGCGCCCACCTGCCCGTTGACAGCAAATAGCGCTGCCAGGCTGAATCGGGGAGAAATCGCGTGCGTCGCCAGTCCCAATCCCACCGTGATCGTCAGCAGCTGGGCCACCAGCGACGCGGCGCTGATTCGACGGGCCAGCGGCGGGAGAGCCGCCGCCCCGCTCACCAGAAGGAGTCCCGGTGCGGTTCCGAGGACATCGTGGGTGATGAGCCGCAAGGGACTCCATGCGGTCAAGAGAACGCCTCCGAGCAAGACCCCGAGTATGCTCAGCGGCAAGACATCCCGCAGCATGCGGTGGACGGCGGCACGGGCCGCCTCCACCGCTTGCGGCACCGGTGCGAACCCCTTTTGTCCGGCGGGCGCAAGAACCCCGCCAAGCGCCTCGCCGGTGTCTGCCGTGCGCGCGGCCGACGGTCCGCCGCGCTCTTGCACGTCCTGCGGGGTGACGCCGGACACGAAATTGTCGGGCGTGATAAAGCGCGCCAACGGTCCCGAGGGGGAGGACGCGATGACGTCCACCGTCGGGATGCCCATTTTGGGATAGATGCCGATGCGAGCCGTGCCGCCGCAGTCGATGACGGCGCACGCCATCTCCTCCGCCGGGCAGGGGTCTTGAAAACCATCGACCGCCACCGCGCCCGTGATGGCTGCGAGGCGTTGGGCGACGGGGTGGACCCCGCCTCCCGTGACAGACACAATCTTGAACCGTTGGGCGCTGGGCGTGATGTAGAGCCCCCGGCCCCATCCGTCAGCACCCGGGCGCACCCACGCGGTGGCAAAGACGCCCGCCGCGGCCGGATCATCCGGGTTGCGGCCAGCCAATCGCCCTGCTCGTCGCAGCAGGCGCAGCGTCATGGCCCGGGTGACCCAGCCGCGGACGGCGATCAAAACCAAACTGAGCAGGAGGTAGCGGCCCATCACCGGCGCCCACGGCGCCGACACGGTCACCAGGCCGGCCAGGACGCCGAACCAGATCCACACCTCACCGGCATTGACGGCCGGCAACACGGCGGTGATGGGATGGCAGTAAGACACGGCGGCATCGTAGAACGCCGGCTTGTCCACATCGCCCAGGAGCTGCCCACGCTCATACGCCTCCGGGTTGCCGTCAAACACCAGCGCCAGCACCGGAAATATCCAGAACCGGGTGAAACCCCAGCGGGCGGCCCAGGACAGGACGCGATCGTGCGGGAGGCGACGCACGAAGAGAAGGAACACGGCGCTGGCCACCGTCAACCCGGCCACCAAGAGCATCCCCGTCACCCAAAAGGCCACCCCGTGGGCAACACCGGGGGAAGTCGCGAGCAGGGACGTCATGGGCCCACCTCTCTTCGGCGGGACGGCGGCGACACCACCAACCGGTCCTCGAGCCGGGTCATGTGCTCGCAGTCGGAGGCGCACTGGTGGGCCATCCCTCTGGGGTCGGCGAACCACCGGGCGTGCACGGCGTGGACCTGTGCGGCGGCTGCGGCGGCGAGGTCCGCCGCCTGGTCGCCTATCATCAAGGTGCCGGCCGGCTCTTCGTGCAAACACCGGAGCGCATAGCGGATGCCGTCCGGTTCGGGCTTGAGCCCGACGCCCAGTCCACCCGAGACCACCGGGTCGAAGAAGCGCTGGAGCCCGGCGGCCTGAACCGATGCTTGCGCCAAACGCCGACTTTTGTTGGTGATGATGCCCATCTTGATCCCGTGGCCCTGGAGCCTTTCGAGCAGAGAGAGCAGCGGATCCGGCACGAGCGCGGGCCCCTGCCTCTCCAAATATTCCCGGTAGCGAACCGTGAACCGATCGGCAAACTGATGGCCCAATCGCTCCGTCAGGACCTCCTCTTCAGGCGGCCCCAGCATCGCGCCGATCTCAGCCGTCGTGGCCGGGGCATGGCCGGCTTCCTCAAGACACTCCCCGATGAGTCCATAGATGAAGGGCAAGGTGTTCAAAAGCGTGCCATCCAGATCCCAGAGCACCACGCGATAACGATAGCCCACGCCCTCCATGCCCCCCGGAGCCAGTCGGCGGTGCATCTGCACCAATGTGCTACAGAGACCGCTCGGTCAATCATTCGGGACTCGAAGCGGAGATCCTGCTGCGATCGAGGACGCGTGGGACAAAACCCGAGCTCTTTGCTCCTGAAACCTCCGATCCTGGACGTTCCTAAGAATTTGTGGACGCACGGAAGGAAATGGGCGTGGCGCGGAGAAGCAATAACGAGAGGAGTTGCAGAGGTGAGCGAATGTGCACCCTGATTCAGGTTCGGAAGACACGAATGTGACGCGGCGCGAGGATCGGCGGTACCGTGCTCTGGTTGTCAGCGTGGGGCCGGAGGTGCCCGCGCTGCTGGATGTCGGCATGGTCATCACGTTTCGCGAGGGAAGTCCGCCGGAGCTGGCGGAGATGAGCGCGATACAACGGGTGGAGGACGTCGGCGAGTCGGCTGTGCTGGAGCTGCAGGGCGAGGTGCGTTGGCTGTTGCCCGACGGCGCCCTGGCCACACGTCTTCGCATTGTGGAAGTGGGAGCGCGTGCCGAGGCCAATTTGCGCCAGTTGGGACACGTGGTGTTCGTGACCAGTGACGATCCACTGCTGCCCGGTCAAGTCCGCCTCGCCGGCACGCTGCCGCGCCGGCTTCAACCCGGGGCGGTGCTGGAGATTTGGGCGTCAGCAAGGGGTGATCGCAGTGAGCATGAAACTGCTCCAAGATCTTGAGCAACGCCAGCGCGATGGACGGCCCATCACCGTCGCCGTGGTCGGGGCGGGTCAGATGGGACGGGGCTTGGTCAACGGCCTGGCGGAAATTGTGGGCATGGAAGCGCGCATGGTGGTGGACATCGATCTGGTCCGGGCACGGCAAGCGCTGGTCACGGCCGGGGTGGCCGAATCGCGGATCGAGGAGTGCGACAATTCAAGCGCGGCGGCCAAGGCTTTGGCCGACGGCCGCTGGGTCGTGAGTCGCCACAGTCGGGCCATTCCGGAGACGGGCGTCGATGCTGTGGTGGAAGCCACCGGGGTGCCATCGGTGGGAGCCGCGGTGGCGTTGGAAACCATCCGCCGCCGACAGCATCTGGTGCTGCTGAATGTGGAGACGGATGTGACGGTGGGACCCCTGCTCCGTCATTGGGCTGAATTGGCCGGCGTGGTGTACACCGTGTCGGCGGGCGATGAACCGGGTGCGACCGTCGACCTGATCGGCTTCGCTCGCTCGCTGGGATTCCACGTCGTGGCGGCCGGCAAGGGCAAGAACAATCCGCTGGATTTTTATGCGACGCCCGCCAGTGTGGCGGAGGAGGCCGCGAGCAAGGGAGCCAGCGCGCACATGTTCTGCTCCTTCGTGGATGGCAGCAAAACCATGATGGAGATGACGGCGGTGGCCAACGCCGCGGGGTTGACGCCGGAACTGCCGGGCATGCGGGGTCCTCATCTGACGGCCGACGAGCTGGCTGACTACTACCGGCTCCGGGATCAGGGCGGGCAGCTGGAGCGGAGCGGCGTGGTGGACTATGTGCACGGGATTGCGCCGGGGGTTTTTGTGGTGGTTACCACCACCAATCCCGTGATCGCCGAGGACATGGAATATCTTAAGGTGGGTCCGGGCCCCAACTGGGCCTTGTACCGCCCGTACCATTTGGCCAACTTGGAAACGCCCCATTCGGTGGCTCGGGCCGTGCTGTACGGCGAGGCCACGCTGCAGCCCCTGGACCATCGCTATGCGGAAGTGGTTGCCGTCGCTAAACAGGATCTGCCGGCCGGTTCGTGCCTGGACGGGATTGGGGGCTATACCGTGCGCGGTCTCATCATGGCGGCTGAAGACGCCGCCCGCGACGGCACCGTTCCGCTGGGTTTGGCCGAACACGCCGTCGTCCGCTCTCCGGTGGGCCGCGGGGCCGTGCTGGCCGCCGACCAGGTGGAGTTGGATCGCACCCAGCTGATCGTCCAGCTCCGGCAGCTGCAGGAATGGTGGCTGGCTTGAAATCCGGAGAGGAGGTCGATTCATGATTGAAACCAGCGTGTGGCATCCCCGCACCTTGGTTAAAGTCGCCCAATGGCACTACGAAGATGACTTGACCCAGGCCGACATCGCCGAGCGGCTCGGCGTCTCCCGCTCCACGGTCTCGCGCATGCTGGCGCGGAGCCGGGAGGAGGGATACGTTCGGATCACGATCGATGCGCTGGGCCAAGAGGGATTGGAGTTGGAGCATCGTCTGGAGCAGCGCTTCGGCTTGGACGAGGCTCTGGTGGCGTCGACCGACGACACCGGCGTGTCCCTCTATCAGACGGCCGCGGATGCATTGGGTCAACGCCTCAGGGAGAATCTGCGGGTCGGTGTGTCGTGGGGTCAATCCGTGGCCGGTGTGGTCAATCACATCGCGCGGCAGCGCACGACCTCCGTGACCGTGGTGGCGCTCGCGGGTGGCATGGCCGACGAGAATCAAAACCTCCTCAGCAACACCATTGCCTTAACGCTGGCGAACCGGTGGGGAGCCAAGGCCATTACGATGCCGGCGCCGGCGATAGCATCCTCCGTCGGGGCGTGCGCCACGCTGATGCAGGAGCCCTTGGTGCAGGACACGCTGGCGAATGCGCGGCAGGTCGATGTGGCCTTGGTGGGGATCGGCGTGGTGCAGCCGCAGGCCCACGCGTCAACGATGGCGCTGATGCAGTATGTGGATGCGGCTACGGCCGACCAACTCATGCGCGCCGGGGCGGTGGGGGACTTGTGCTCGCGCTTCTTTGACCGGCAAGGTCACCCCGTGTGGTCGGAGCTGGACGACCGGACCGTGGGCATCGGCTTCGACGACCTCAAGCGCACTCCCGTGGTCATCGGTGTGGCCTTTGGAACGCACAAGGTCGGGGCCATTCGAGCCGCCTTGAGCGGCCACCTGATCAATGTCCTGGCGACCGACGCCGCCACGGCGGAGCTCCTCCTCCAGGAAACGCGCCGCAAACGGGTGCCGTCGTGATTCAGGTGACGGTGGAAGTCAGCAATCCGAGCGGCCTGCATGCGCGTCCAGGGGCTCTGTTGGTTCGGGCCGCGCGGACATTCGCCAGTCGCATCCTCGTCCGCTACGGGACCAAGACGGCCAACGCGAAGTCGATTGTGGACGTGCTGTCTCTGGGCGTGGGGTACGGCGCCACGATTGTGCTGGAGGCGGACGGGCCCGACGCGCCCGAGGCCATCCAATCCCTCAGACAGCTGTTCGCATCGGAGACGGACGACCCGCATTTCACATAACGCGCAGCCGCGCATGCGTTGTCGGGGAGGGAGACTATGCAGACTGAGGAGCTGTGGCGCTGGTACCGGACCATGCTGCTGATTCGGCGGTTTGAGGAAACGGTCGACGAGCTGTACGCGGCCGGAAAGCTTTACGGCACGAACCATCTGTACATGGGAGAGGAGGCTGTGGCCACCGGGGTCTTGAGCCATGTCCAACCCGGTGACGTCATCACCTCCACCCATCGGGGCCATGGACACAACATTGCGCTGGGGGGAGACATCGCCGCCATGATGGGCGAACTGCTGGGTCGCGAGACCGGCTACTGCCATGGCCGCGGAGGTTCCATGCACATCGCGGACCGGGCCCGGGGCAACCTGGGCGCCAACGGGATCGTCGCCGGAGGCGTTCCCATCGCCGTGGGCGCCGGACTGGGCTTTCGCCTGCGCGGCGAGAGGCTGGTGGCCATCGCCTTTTCGGGGGACGGGGCGCTCAACGAAGGCGATTATCACGAAGCCGTCAACCTGGCCGCCATTTGGAAATTGCCCGTCGTGTTCGTCGTGGAAAACAACCAGTACGCCATGAGTGGCCCGGTCAAGACCATGTTTGCCGTGGCGCACTTGGCGGAACGCGCGGCCGCCTACGGCATTCCGGGAGCTACGGTTGACGGCATGGATGTGTGTGCCGTCGCGGAGGCGGCGCAGGCGGCATTGGCGCGTGCGCGGTCGGGAGCAGGGCCGTCGCTGCTCGAGTGCGTGACGTATCGCTACAAGGGTCACTCCAAAAGCGACGCCAACCGTTACCGCACACGGGACGAAATTCAGGAATGGCGCGGGAAGGACCCGCTGGCGCGTGTGCGTGACGCGCTGGTGAGCGAGGGCGTCGAAGACGAGCGACTGGACGCGCTGCTGGCCGAGGTACGCGCGCAGGTGGCGGCGGCGGTCAGCTTTGCGGAGAACAGTGCGCCGGCCGACCCCGGGGGTCTGGAGAGTGAAGTGTACGCATCCGTGCGGGTGGAGGCGTCGCGGGTATGAGTGAGATGACGTACGGACAAGCCGTTCGCTGGACGCTGGACCGCCTCATGACGGAAGATGAGCGGGTGTTTCTGCTGGGCGAGGACATCGGCGTGTATGGGGGAGCCTTTGGTGTAACCCTTGGCCTCCTGGAGAAGTTTGGGCCCGAGCGCGTGCGCGACACGCCCATTGCCGAAGCCGGCATCGTGGGCGCCGCGATTGGGGCGGCATTGGTTGGTATGCGCCCGATCGCCGAAATGCAATTTTCCGACTTCATCATGAACGCGATGGACATGATAGTGAACCAGGCCGCCAAGATTCACTTCATGTTCGGAGGCCAGATGGAGGTGCCGATTGTCGTCCGCGGGCCCGCCGGCGGCGGAACCGGAGCGGCGGCCCAGCACTCCCAGTCGTTGGAGGCCTGGTTTTACCATGTTCCGGGCCTGAAAGTCGTGATGCCGGCCACCGCCGAGGATGCCCGGGGGCTTTTGGTGGCGGCCGTCAGGGACCCCAACCCGGTGATATTTTTTGAACATAAACTCCTCTACGGGCTCCGCTCCACCGTCAACGAGACGCTGGAGGAGATTCCGCTCGGCCGGGCCACCGTCTATCAGGGAGGGTCCGATGCGACGCTGGTGACCTATTCGTATATGTTGCATCCGGCCCTGGAGGCGCAAAGGCGCCTTCGTGACGAGGATGACATCCACCTGACCGTGATTGACCTCAGGAGTTTGGTTCCGTTGGATATCGACGCGGTCACGCAGTCGGTCACGACCACGGGGCGGTTGATTGTTCTGCACGAAGCCGTCGAGCGTGGCGGTGTGGGGGCGGATATCGCGGCCCAAGTCGCTGCCGGTATCGCCTTTGACTACTTGGATGCTCCCATTCTGCGCATCGCCGCCCGGAATGTTCCCATTCCCTACAGTCCGAATCTGGAACGCGCGGTCATTCCCAACGTCGAGCGCATCGTGGCGGACATCCGGCACTGGTGGAAGGGACACTCGGTATGAGGCGCCCAGTGAACATGCCCCGGCTGGGAATGACGATGGCGGAGGGCGTCCTGATGGAATGGCGCGTTCGGCCGGGTGATGCGGTGCAGGCAGGCGACGTCCTGTATGAAGTGCTGACCGACAAAGTTAATATGGAAGTGGAAGCCGAATTTGGCGGGCAGGTCGTGGAATGTCTCGTGCCAGCCGGCTCGACCGTGGCAGTGGGCGCGCCGGTTCTGCTGGTTGAAGATGGCGAACCGGATGGGGGAGCGGCCGTCGTGTCTGGGCTAGAGAACGTTGGCGAGCCGGTCACTGAACCGGGGGACCGCGTCGGTATGACCGTGTCCGGAAGGAGCCGGAGAGGGCCGTCCGAGCCTGAGGCACCGCGCCGACGCGCCAGTCCTGCCGCCCGACGACTGGCGCGCGAACGCGGGGTGGATTTGGGCACCGTCGCCGGAAGCGGACCGGGCGGTCGGATTCAACGGCAGGA
>DAHVOH010000179.1 GCA_027318915.1 Clostridiales bacterium | reverse complement strand
CCGATCTCTAACTATTACGGAAAGACCGTGTTTCCTAGCTGGTTCGACAATCCAGCAAACTACTCCATGGATTAATTTTGTGCAAAGCAAGGCACGGGCGGTGGCGCAAGCCATCGCCCGCGTCTTTGTTTAGTAGTCTAAGTACGAGAATACGATAAAGTTAGTGCTATGGACCATATTTCTGAAGAGTAAGCGTCAAATAATCCCCACTTCCGGTGGGGATTCGCGCGCGTTAGACTTTCTGGGGGACGGGGATTTTGAGCGCGGTCGGCAGGGCCGGAGACCAGGGTAACAGGTCGTCCCAGAAGGCCGGATCCTTCCGGTCCCGGTTGGGCAACTGCTCAAACAGGTATTGGAGATACGCCCGCGGGTTCAGCCCATTCTCTTTGGCGGTTTCCACAATGCTGTACACGATAGCGCTGGCCTGAGCGCCCCGCGGCGTCTTCATAAACAGGAAGTTTTTGCGACCGATCACAAAGGGCTTGATGCTACGTTCGCTCCGATTGTTGTCGATTTCCAAGCGGCCGTCCTTTAAAAAGTTGGTCAAGGGGAGCCACTGATTGAGGCAATACGTCACCGCCTGCCCCAACGGAGTCTTGGGGAGGGCAATAGACCGCTGAGCGCGCAACCACCGCAGAAATTGGGCCAGCACAGGACGGCTCCGCGCCCGACGGGCGCGCTCCCGCTCCTCCGACGTGGCGTCCCGGAGGTCCCGCTCAATGGCGAACAGTCGGTTGCAAAATTCGAGGCCTTCGCGGACTAAACTCGGGCCATCGCGTTGGCCGGTCGGCAAGGATTTCAAGGCATCCGTGAACTTCCGGCGCGCGTGGCTCCAGCAACCGACGAGGATGACGTCCGGGACATCGTGGTAGCCGGGGTACCCATCGACCTGGAGGTAACCCGCGAAGCCCTTGAGAAAAGCTTTGGGATGGGTTCCGCTCCGGGTGGGTTGGTACTCGTACAGGACCACCCCGGGTGCTTCGCGTCCGGTCCGATACAGCCACATGTAGGATTTCTGCTGGGCCGTGCGGCCATCTTCCTGGAGCACTTGCACCGTCGTTTCGTCGGCGTGCACAATATCCCGGCGCCGGAGCACCATCTGGAGCTGGCCATACAGGGGTCGCAGCCACTCATGCGCGGCATAGATGACCCAGTTGGCCAAGGTTTGGCGAGACAGCGTCACCCCTTGCCGCGCCCATTCCTGCTCTTGGCGGTAAAGCGGCAACCCTTCCGTGAACTTTTGGTGGAGGACGTCGGCCAGCAACGATGGCGAGGCCAAGCTCCCCGGATACACCGGCTGGGGCATCGGGGCCGTCTTGATCGGCGTGGTGAGCGCTTCGCGCTCACACGTCCGGCAGCTGTACACCTGTTGTACATGCTCGATGACCTTGACTTGGGCGGGGATGACGGCAAGCTCCCGACGGACCTCGGTACTCATCACATGCAGGGGATGCTGACAGACGTCGCAGGACCGCTCCGCTTCGGGTAGGTCGTAGACGCGCCGTTCCACCGGCAAGTGCGCCAGCTGGGCATCGCGTTGCCCGGGGGTCTTTTTCTTGCGGTCGTAGGTAATCGTCTCCGTGGCCGACGCGAGCGCCGGCGTCGCGGTCGCTTCCGCTTCGTTAAAGAGCGCGAGTTGACGGGCGTCCGATCGTTCGTGGGAGGCCCCAAAGCGCTGCTGGGCGGCCCGCCGCAGCTGACCTTCATACCACTCGACTTTGGCGGTGAGCGACGCGATTTGCTGTTCTTGCCGGGCCACGAGCGTGGCCCAGTCTTGGGGCGAGCGATCCGGTGGTGTCATAAGGAATCCTTCGCCATCGGGGGGGCAAATTCCTGGCGGGCGGCCAAAGATCCAGTATTCAGACAACGCGCCGCCCGTGGAGCGGGCGATGCGCCTGCGGCTGGTCTAGCGCCAACCCGTCCAACAGCCACTGAAGTTGCCGCAGCGTGATCCGCTGGATCGCCGTCTCCCCGCGAGCGGGCCATTGAATGGTGCCCCGTTCCAACCGGCGATAGTGGAGCCAAAAGCCCGCCTCGTCCCATTCCAAGATTTTGAGCTTGGTGCGGTCCCGATTGCAGAAGACAAACAGCGCCGGCGAACAGGGATCCAGTTGAAAGGTCAGCTGCACCAGCGCGGCCAAGGCATCGATGGACTTGCGCATATCGGTCGCCCCACAGGCGAGATAGACCGTTCGGCCCGTCGCTGCGGTCAGCATGTCACCAGCACCTGCACCACACGCTGCAGGAACGCCGGATCGAATTCTGGGTACACCGTGATGGTAGCGGCGCCGACCTGGACCAACAGGGTCTCCGTTGGCGGATGGGCGGGGGCGGTGGTGTCCAACGTCATCCACGTGGCCTCCGACGCGACCGCGTCGGTCGGTTCCAGCTTGTGCCTCCAATAATGGAGCTGGTTCACTTTTAGCCCGCGTTGCGCACACCACTGGCGGCCACTCAACCCGCTGGTACGAAAGTTCTCGACCCGGTCCTTCCATAGCTCTTTGAGTTTGGCGCCTTCGAGTGCAGTCATCCTACTCAACTCCTGTGATTGGGGTTGAGCCCAGTGTGCACCTATGTGCGCGGGGGACGGAAGGTGGGTGAAGTTAGACGCTTACGTATAACCTTTGTGCACCCATGCCGATAGGGTGTGGCCTGGGGCGACGGTCGTCCACGATTGCCCCGCATTGGTTGTGCGGGCAAACGGATGACCTTGGGGACCGGTCACCCATCCGGTGTTCGGGGTCACGAAGGATATGCTGATCGGCCAGACGTTAGACCCTAGCGGTAGCGGACGGCCCGCAGCCCAACTTTCGGCCGCATTCGTGGTGTGATAACTGACAAGCCCTAGGCCGTTCCTTCCCTGGTACTCGAAGACCACGGTGCCAGATGTCCCAGCCGCCCACGCCATTTCACCTTGGGTGGCGTCATTGGCGTGCTGATAGGGCGCGGGCACCGTCAGAATTAAGGGGAACCAGTGTCGACCAGCGTCCGTGGTGCGGAGTAACGCGACTGGCCGGAGCGGCATCCCAGACCGATTGTCGAGTGCGACGACCACCCACGCGACCTGTGAGCCGGCACTGGCAAGCCCGCTCACCACCTTGCCGCCGGGCAGGCGCTGCACCAG
>DAHVOH010000178.1 GCA_027318915.1 Clostridiales bacterium | reverse complement strand
TTGTCGTGGCCACCGAGTGCCTGGGTGGCGTCGCGCTGATTGTCGTGGTAGCGTTTCTGCTCCACGTCTTCCTGGGCGGCTAAGCTGCCTGCCCCTCTCCCCCGTTGCCTCATCCGACGCACCGCTCGCCGATGGCGGGTCGGCACCCGGTTGTCTCTCGTTTTCTTTCCGTCTCGTCTCCGGCGCTCATTGCCCCATCGCACAGGCCCTCCGCAGACGGCGCGAGGGTAATAAGGAGGACTTCACCGATGTTGAACCGCATTACGGTCGCTGGCCGCTTGACTCGGGACCCTGAGCTTCACACCACCACCACGTCCGGTGTCTCGGTGACCAGTTTCCGCGTGGCCGTGGACCGGGACTTCAAGACCGCCGACGGCTCCCGCGAGACCGACTTCATCGATTGCGTGGCCTGGCGCGGCTTGGCCGACACCGTGGCGAAGAACCTGACGAAGGGCCGCCTGGTGACGGTGGATGGCCGGCTGCAGATCCGGGAGTACGAAACCCAGGATGGCCAGAAGCGCCGCGTGGCCGAGATTGTCGCGGATCAAGTCCACTTCATGGACAAGAAGCCCGAAGCAGCAGAGGTACCCGTGGCCGACGGCATCCCGTTCTAGTTTCTCCCGTCCCCAGCGGCGCTTCCGCTTCAGCGGGGGCGCCGCTTTTCTTTTCCTACGGTGCGCTGGTGCAATGGAAGCACAGCGGATTGTCTCTCCGCCGATGCGGGTTCGACTCCCGCGCGCGCCGCCAAACTTTTTGTCTTTGTCTGGCGTTTCCCCCTCTTCGCCCAGACTGGCCGCTTGCGGCCTCCGGCGCTCGTTGCCGCCCGGTGCCGCTCACCGCGGCACCCGATGCGGCCGGACGGCAAGTGTTCATCACTGGTCGCACAAGGAGGTTTTCGGCCCGCTATGAACCCCCCACCGGATCTGCCCCAGCTCATCGACGCGTTTTTGGCCGCCCAGCAGGCGGCCCAGATCAACACCTGGCGCATGGTCGATCTGGCGGGCGCGATTCGCGCCCAGGCCGGATCGCGCGGGCTGCACCAGTTGGCGCACGCCAGCGGGCTCACCGTCAACTACTTGCGCACGTTCGCCCGCTTGGCCCGCCTGTTCCCCCCCGAGACCCGGGTGGCGGCCCTGCCGTTTCATCACCACATCCAGGCGTCCCATGCCCTCCGGCTGTTCCCGGCCGGCACGCCGGAGCACGAGCCGACGTACTGGCTCCAGCAGGCGCAGACGCACCGACTGAGCGTGGTCGCCCTCCATGAGGCGATGGCGCACCACACGGTGGCGGGCACGCCGCTGGCCACCCGGCAAGCCTTCGCCAGGACCCGGGTGCGCGACGCGGACCGCGAGCGCCGGAAGATTCTGCGCCTCGTGGATGGCTACAACCGCGTGCACGCCCCCTACTGGGGCACACGCCTGGTGCTCACGGAGCAACCCCTCCTGTCGGCGCCACCTCAGCCCCCGCAGATCCAGACCGCACATGGAGGGTGATTGTTGTGTTTGACACGTTCGCGGACCTCGTCGCCGCCTTGGAGGCGCTGCCCGCCCGCGTTCCCGGGGCGTACCTCGACTTTGACGCGTCCCCGACCGACACGACGGTGCGGGCGTGGCGCTCCGAAGTAGACGGCTTCACCGTCCTGCTGATGCTTCCAGAGGGCCCCCGCAGTCTCACCCACGCGCCGGTCCCGGCCGCCGAAGCGGCCGAGACCGTCCTCGCCTACGCCATTGCGCCGCCCATCCTGGCGCAGGCGGGAGTGCCCGCGGACTACGTGGAGTACGAAGCGTGGGCCTGGCGCCACCACGATCCGGTCCTGATCGCCCGCTGGGCGGCCGCCGGGCTGTGGGACGCCGAGATCGCGGGCATGGCCGAATATCTGGGCCTGGCTCCCACCGATCTCCAACCCGTCCTGCCGCCCGGTCACTTGGACGATCAACTGCGCGCCCTCAATCTGAGTCGCGCCCTGAAGGAGGCCCAGGCCCATGAATCTGAATCTGCCTAACCTGCCCCAGAGCCTGGTAGACCTCACCAGGGAGCGCCTGAAGCGGCGGCCCGTCCACATCACGCTGGGACGCCGCCGCTTTCGGGTCACCCGCCCCCTGCTGGCCGCTCTAGTCCGGTGGTGGCGGCCATGATCACACGCCACACCCCTCTGCGCCCTCAGGACCTGCCCGGCTGGGTCATCGCACCGGGCGACGCCCTCCTGCTCTGGCACCACGGCGCGGTCCAGCGGCTCCCGGATGATTTGGGCCAAGCGCTTGATGCGCTGGGACGGCCGACCGCCATCACGGAACGGCTGGTTGCCGCCCTGGCGCCGTGGTACGGCGTGCGGGCTTCGGGCGAGCGGGTGCTGATCGCGTGCGCCCCCGGTCCCTGGGCGCCCCGGTGGCGGGCTGGCCTGGCGGCGCTGGCGGCGCAGCAGGGCTATGCGCCCACCACGCGCGTGGCCCGCCTCTCGGACGCGGTCGCCGTCTGGACCTTTGGGTCGGCCGAGGTTGCCTCAGCACTGGAGCCGCTCTGGTGCACGGCGGCGGTGGCAGGTCTGCCGTTGGTTTGGGTGTCGCCGACCGGGCTGGGCACCGAGTTGGCCGGATGATCCTCTCATCGCCTGGTCGCCTGATCTGGTCGTCTCATCGTCTGGACTCCCCGAAAGGAGATGCGCCGCCATGGCCCGTCGTCACCGATTCCTGCGCGTCACGGCCCCCGCCGCTGTGCGGGCGCATCTGCGCCACGTGTTGCCCCGCGCCATGCCCGTGCCTCCGTCCCGGCCGCATCAGCCCGCCAAAGGGCCGGGAAGCTATCGGCGGCAGGCCAAGCATCGCGACACCCGGCCATCCGAAAACCGGGATCCCGTTTTATAATGGCCGAGGACGGGCTGGCCCGCAGCGCTGAGGCTGGTCCACGCTGGCTCTGGGCCTTGGTATCTGGCGGATGGTGCCGGGCAGTGCCCGCGGACACTCCGTCAGCCAATTGACTGACGGAGTGTCCGCAGCGGTAGGAGACATAGGCTCGGCCCAGCCGAGGCCGAGGCCCCCAGCAGCCCGGGGAAGAGTCCGCCGACGGCGGGCGAAAATGGGATTCGGAGGGCTTTAGGGCGGATGGTGGTGGCCTGCATGGGGATGCAGGCGAGG
>DAHVOH010000177.1 GCA_027318915.1 Clostridiales bacterium | reverse complement strand
AGCCGCCGGGGGCTCGCCGCCGCGACCAGTGAATTCACGCTGTTGGCGCTGGCGTACAACATCAAGATCCTGGCCCGGGGCACCCCGCGGGCGGCCCCGTCGCCCTGCGGGGCCCCCGCCGCCGGGATCCGGGAGCGGCCCCCGGCGCTCCGGCGGCTCGTGTCCCTATTGGGCCGCGGCCGGAGCCTCCTGGGGGCCTGTCCCGGCCCGCAGACGGGCCGGGACGCCCGGGCGTTCTTTCGTGGGCTCCTCCCGACCGCAGCGTAGCGCATCGCCCCCAACGATACCTGGACGGACTCCTAGCGCTGGACACCCGGACCTGAACGTGGTTGCCGCGAATGAAGGGATTGGGCCATCCGAGCCGAAACCTTAGGTGAATCGGCTGCACAGTAAGGAGGAGGCGCATCGCATGGACCTGCTGGACCAACTGTGGGTGGCCTGGCAACCCATCGTGGAATTGGACACCGGCAGTGTGGTGGGCTATGAATCCCTGATCCGCGGCCCCGTCGGCACGAGTTTTGCCACCCCGGCCGCGCTGTTTGCCTGGGCGGAAGCCGCCGGCCAGTCTTCAGCGCTGGACGCCCTGTGCAAGCGCTTGGCGTATGAGACGGCGCACGGTCTGTGGGCCGAACCCACTCAGAGGGTGTTTCTGAACATCGATGGGCGGTGGCCCGAGCTTCCGGAGCCCTGGGATGCGGGCGCGGGCGGCGAAATCCCGCTGGCCGTGGAGGTGTCCGAGGCGCGGTCGGTCCTGAACGATGAGGGACTGCTGGCGGCCCTGGAGCGCTGGCGGCAGCACGGGCATCTCATCGTCATGGACGACTACGGGACAGGGTACGCCGGGATGGCCGAGGCCTTGGTCCTGCAACCCGACCTGGTCAAGTTGGACCGGGCGCTCATTGCGGGGGTCGACCACAACCTTCAGAAGCAATCTCTGGTGCGGGCGGTGCGGGCTTGGACCGACGACCTGGGCATCGCCCTCCTGGCGGAAGGCGTGGAGACGGCGGCGGAGCTGGCCGCCGCCGCGCGCTTAGGGTGCGACTTCGCGCAGGGGTACTACTTGGCGAAGCCCGCGGCAGGCTTGCCGGGAGTGTCAGCGCGCGTCCCTCGCGCGGCACCGACGACGTTCCGCGCGGCCCACCCGTCACCGGCGCTCGCCTTCTACGCGCAGGCGGTGGCGGACAGCGCCATTCCGAGCTACGTGGTGGATCGGCGGCGGGAGCTGATGGCGTGGAACGCGGCGGCCGAGCGGCTGATGGGCCACCCCGAGGCCGAGCTTGTCGGGCGGCGGTGCGCGGCGGGGCCGCTGGACCACCGAGATGCGGCCGGGCGGCTGCTGTGCCGAGGGTTCTGCCCGCTGGTGCACAGCATGGCGGAGCAGGCGGTGCACACCGCGGTGCTGAACGCCGCGGATGCTGAGGGCGGGTGCCATGTGGTGGAGACGTGGGGGACGCCAATCTTTGACACCACGCTGGGCCGCGTCGTGGGGGCCTTAGAGTAGTTTCGCGAAGTGGGGGAGCCGCAGGAGAGCGCCGGCGAGCTGCTCCTCCGGCGCGCGTTTGCGCATTAGGGGGCGGCGTTCGGCTCCTCCCGGGAGTCCGTCAGCCGCCAGACACGGCGGCGGGCTCTCCTTCGGTCGGCTTGCGAACGAGCTGTTGCTGAATGGCCCGGCGGCCCAGCGCGTGGACGAGGCGCCTGCCGAACTCGGGGTGAGATCTTGAGGCAGTTGGCCATCTCCTCAGAGGACCCCTACCTTAAATAACCATATACAACCATACATAGCCCCCTGCAAGTTTGCGCAAGACCGTTGAGTCCCCTGTCGAGCCAGGCGGCCCTCTGGGTTGCACGGCTTTGCGGGCGGCCCAGCTGCCGGGGTCCTCCCCCAAGGCGGAGGGGGCAACCCCCGAAGCCTGCCGCCGGCACAGCGTCCGGCGGGCCCCCGAGCAGGCGCGGGCCGCTACCGGTACGGCACGTGTGCTTCTCAAAGGGCTTTCCCCGGCTTCGTCGCGGAATTCCCCATGGGGCCAACGCGGATGGAAATTGTGGCGAACGGACCAGCCCCCGGCCCCCCGGCCCGACTCTACAGGGCGCGCCGCCCACGGCAGCGGCCCCGGCGCTCACGCAGCCACGATGGGGGTCGCAGCGCGTCAGGCCCCGTCTGCGGGATCCTTGGCGGCGGCCGAAACATATTCTTGACGGAGATGCATCGGGAGCAACGCAATCATCACGTCGGTGCGCCGGCGCAGGGCTGATGCCAACATGGTCCCAATCTGATTGTGCAGCAGTTCCCCGTAGGCACGGTCGGGCACAACCTCGGGGATCAGGACCACTCGGCGCTGGTGGGCCCTCGGGGAGAGACCGTCGATGAACTGGAGAATGGGGCGAATCACGGAGTGATACTCGGACCGAATAATTTCCAGGCGAACCGGTGGGGCCCACTCGGTCCACGCTTGGCGAAGCGACTCTTCGGTGGGATCGTCGGCCGATTCCGGGTCTAAGAGAATGGCGATTGCCACCACGTCGTCACTCAGCGACAGCGCGTGATCCAAGGCCCGGCGCGTGAGTTCGGACAAGCGCGGCTCAATCGGCACCACGATCATGGGGTGGGGCCGCGCCTCCACAGCACCCGGAGTATGCCCCGGCACCAACACCGCGTTGACCCGGTCGTAATAGCGGTGAATTCCGCGAAACAGCACGACCAGCAGCGGGATGATGACGACCACCACCCAGGCGCCCTCGGTAAATTTCGTAATGACGAACAGCAGGGTGGCCACGCCGGTGGCCAGGGCTCCGAGGCCATTCAGCCCGGCGCGCAGCGCCCAGTGGGGGGGTCGCGCATGCCACCAGTGCACCACCATCCCGGTCTGGGACAGCGTGAACCCGGTAAAGACCCCGATGGCAAACAGAGGAATCAGGGCCTGGGTGTTGCCGCCGGACGCAATCAGCAAAAGCGCGGCGGCGGCGGCCAGCACATAAATCCCGGGAGAAAACACCAGGCGGTCGCCCCGCATAGCAAACACATGCGGGAGATACCCATCCCGCGCCAAGATGCTCGACAACAGGGGCAGCCCGCCAAACGACGTGTTGGCCGCCAGGGCCAGCACCACGGTGATGGCCAGTGCCACCACGTAGTACCCCCAGGAATGG
>DAHVOH010000176.1 GCA_027318915.1 Clostridiales bacterium | reverse complement strand
CTCCCTCCCCGGGGAAGCGTCACGGACCCCGAATTGTACCAGATGGAGGGCCGTCTGCGGTGGGTGCGGAACATAAGCTTCTGGCAGAGAGATTCCCGACGGGCCCGTCACGGGGTCCGGCCGGCTCCCGCGACTCTTTCGCCCACCGTCGGCGCCGTGCACTTTGCCCCGACGAAGGCGCTGTCGGCTTCCGAGACTCTTTGGACTGAAGCGCTATGCGCATCGAACCGCATGCAAATGCCGCCTGCATCTTCGCGCCCGAGTGCCCCTCGCCGTTATTCTGCGGGCGGGCGGGACACCCTCTGGTCTGGTGCCGTGGGATCTTGCGCCGTTCCGGTGGTGGCTTCAAGCCCAGCCGTGGGAAGAAAAGTGTGTGGGCATGTCGGGAATCCGACTTTCCCCATCGGATGATCCCGGGACGGATCACCCGTTCGCCCCCTGGACCCTCACCATCACTCAGTCGGTCGCGGTGACGGTGGTCGTACTCCTCGGCATCCTGCCGTCAGGTCCTCGGGCCCCGCTCGTCCCAACGGTTCTTCACCACGGTGAGCCCCTCCCGCCGGAGCTTTGGACCCGCCTGACGAGCATCCCCTCCTATTCGATGCCGGAAGGCCCTCTCTTCATCGTCCGGCCAGTGGACAGCCGTCCGTCGGCGCACGGCGCGCGCCCCCGCGGCATGTCGAGGCACATGTGGGTGACAATCCGACAGAGCCGGGAGCGGAGCCTCTCACGGCCCTCGAAAACACCAAGGACCCAGCAGGCCCCCATTAATGTATGTTCCAAGGCATTCTAGCTGGTCGTCCGCACATAAAATTTGGCAGGAACCCGATTTTCGCAGGTGGTATTGTTGCAATGGTCTCGCAAAGGATTCGGGAGGGTCTCTGGCGAAGCCGGAGTCCCATGGAAACTCCCTCGCGTCCCGGGATTGTGGTCGGCGCCGCCCCGATCCTCCGCGCGCTCGCGGATCGCATCGGGCTCGTGGCGGTCATTGACGACCGGGTGGCCTGGGACCCGGAGCGCTGCCACCTTTCGCCGGGAGAACGGATCCTCGCCCTCGTGTTGAACCTCCTCACGGATCGCCAGCCCCGGTACCACGTGGGGGACGCCTTTCAGCTGACCGATGGGCCGCTGCTGCTGGGACCGGGCGTGACCGCCGAGGACTGGACCGACGACGCCTGGGGCCGCGCCCTGGACAAACTGGCGGCGGCAGGCCCCGCCGCGGTCTTCAGCGCGGTGGCGGCGCGGGCGTATGCCGTGGAGGCGATCGACCGCGGGGGGATGCATTTCGACACCACCTCCCGCGCCTTGTACGGGGACGATCCCACCGCGGACGGGACCCACGGGGTGACGCCGCGGTACGGGCATTCGCAAGACCACCGGGACGACTGGAAGCAGATGCTCTTGACGTGCTTCGTCAACCGGGAGGGCGTGCCCCTCATGGGCACCGTCGAGGACGGGAACCGCTCCGACAAGCGGCTCAACCGGCAGCAGATTGACCGGCTGGTGCAGGCCTTCAGCCCTGAAGCCCTGCACGACCTGGTGTACATCGCGGACTCCGCGTTGGTCACCGGCCCGAACCTGGACGCGTTGGCGGCGATCCCGCTGGCCTGGCTCTCGCGGCTCCCCGACACCTTCGGGGTGGCCGCCACCGCGAAAGCGGCCGCGTGGGCGGCCGCCACGTGGATCCCCGTCGGCCGGGTGGCGCAGACGCCCCACGCGGCCCCCTATGCGGCGAGCGAGCAGACCGGCACGATTGGCGACCGGCTTTACCGTCTGGTGGTCTACCGGTCGTCGAGTCTGGACCGCCGGAAAGCGAAGACCCTGGACCGGGACCTGGCCCAGGCCCGCGCCACGGCGGAACAGGCAGCGGCCGCGCTCAGCGCGCAGGACTTCGCCTGCGCGGCGGATGCGGAGGCGGCCGCGACGACCTTCGCGGCGACAGCGCCCCGCTGGTGGCCCTGCCCCACCACGGTCGCGCCCGTCACCGTGACGGAGAAGCGGCCGCACCCCGGGCGACCCCGGCGGGACGCCCCCGCTCCGACCCGTACGATCTATCGGGTGACCGTGGCCTGGGGCCGGCGTGACGACGAGGCGGTGCGGACGGAGCTGGCCCGCCGCAGTACGTTTGTGCTCATCACGACCCTCGCTGCCGACCGGTACGACGCGGAGGCGCTACTGCGGGAGTACAAAGGGCAGACCCGCGTGGAACAGCGCTTTCACTTCCTCAAAGACCCGGCGTTTGTGGACGCCGTCTTTCTCCAGAATCCGGAGCGGATCCAGGCGTTGGGGTATGTCATGCTCCTGGCCCTCTTGCTCTTCAGCGGTCTCGAACGGCGGGTCCGGCAGGCGCCGGAGTCGTTCCCGACAGCGTATCGCGGCCGGGTGGCCCGCCCGACGGGGCACCTCATTTTGCACCATTGCCGGGGGATCCAAGTGTTGTGGCGCGACGCCACCCACCGCTATCTCGCGGTCCCGGCCGCGCATCGCCCGGCCGTCCGGGTGATCCTCCAGGCGCTGGCCTTGACCGAGACGATTTACACCCTAGTCCCGGCCCGGGCGGCTCCGTCCTAAACCCCTCAGATCCGCCCAGGCGACGTGCGGAAGCTAAGTTGAATCACGGCGTGATACGGACCCGTTTCGACGGGCCGGGAGGCCGCACGGGCGGCGGGGGCGGCGAGAAATCGTCTTGCGCCAAGTACTTCCGGACGGTCTTGCGGTCGACGCCGAGGCGCGCGGCAATCGTGCTGGGACCGAAGCCTTGGTGCTGCAACGCTTTGATCTCGGTTTGTTGGGTCATGGCGATCATAGCCTCCTGACGATCCTCCTTTGTAGTGCCACCAGGCGCACCTGGCTCCACCTTACGGCCGGATCTCCGTATTCCCAGACCCGTGATGAAAGTGGGGAATTCCTCATGCTGAAAGTGGGGAATTCCCGATGATGAATCTGGGTATTTTAAGGCTACGTTTTACAGATCTCAAAGCCACCGGGTTGACCCACCTGCCGTCCGCGGGCTTTGCGTTCAACCAAGCCTGGCTGACCGCGGTGTTGCTGGCGGGGGATCTCCTGGCCTGGACGCGGGGACTCCTGCTGACCGGGGCGCTCCGCCGCGCGACGGCGCCCCGTCTGCGGTACACGCTGCTCCACACCGCG
>DAHVOH010000175.1 GCA_027318915.1 Clostridiales bacterium | reverse complement strand
TCGCCCCGCAATATCGCGACCTCGGGCCGGTAGTGTTCCCCACCGGGGTTTGGTACCGTGAGAATCAAGAGTGACGGGCCGCCGAGCGACGGCCGACGCGCACTCGGACAGGGAGGCGCAGCGGGATGGTGGAGCGGGTTGCGGTGGCCGTGGACGGGTCGGCGGCAAGCCTTGCCGCCGTGGCGTGGGCCGTCACGATGGTGGAACCCGGCGGCACGGTCATCGGCATCGACGTCAAAGAATTGGTGAACTTCTATCTGGAATATGCCACCGAGGCGTACCTGGGCGGCATCGTGACCGAAGATGCCATGCGCGAGTGGGATGCGGCGGCCGCGGCGCTGGCCGAGCAGCTCCATCAGCTGGGCCGGGAGCACCAGGTGAACACGGAATGGGAGGTCGTCACCATGGACGAGGGCGAGGGCCTGCCCGCGTCCGGATTCATCCGCGCGGCGGTCGCCCATCACGCCCAGGCTGTGGTCGTGGGGCAGCATCGGGGCTTTCGCAAGGCGGAAGAACTGTTTGGCAGTTTCTCCCGCTATGTCGCTGTCCACAGTCATCTGCCCACCGTCATCGTCCCCGCCCCCGAGCCGCCGCCGGCGGCGCGTTGACCGGCGAGGGCGAGGCGGTCCCGCAATCACCAACGGCAATGGAGCGCCGGGGCAGCCCGGAAGCTCCGGCAAAGAGAATTAAGGAGGAGACGGCGTGAGCGACGCGGCGTATCTGAGCGCAGAAGAATGGCAAGGTCTCGATCAATGGTGGCGCACGGCCAATTATTTATGCCTCGGCATGCTGTACCTGCGTGACAATCCGCTCTTGCGCGAGCCGCTCGCGCCGGCCCACATCAAGCCCCGCCTGTTGGGCCACTGGGGTTCGGATCCGGGCCAAAACTTTGTCTGGGCCCATCTGAACCGCATCATCCGGCGCTTTGATCTCAACATGATGTACATCGCCGGTCCCGGGCACGGCGCGCCGGCCACGCTCGCCAACGCCTACCTGGAGGGCACGTATTCCGAGGTCTACCCGGATCGAAGCCTCGACGAGGCGGGACTGCGCCAGTTGTTTCGTCTCTTTTCCTTTCCCGGCGGGGTCGGCAGCCACTGCACCCCGGAGACGCCGGGGTCCATCCACGAGGGGGGCGAGCTGGGCTACAGCATCGCGCATGCATTTGGCGCCGCCTTCGACAATCCCGACCTGATTGTGGCGGTGGTGGTGGGCGACGGCGAGGCCGAAACCGGTCCCCTCGCGACGGCTTGGCACAGCAACAAATTTTTGAACCCGGTGACCGACGGGGCGGTTCTGCCCATCCTGCACCTCAACGGCTACAAGCTGGCCAACCCCACCATTCTGGCCCGCATTCCCGACGAGGAGCTAAAGAGCCTCCTGGTGGGCTACGGCTACGCGCCCGAGTTCGTGGACGGCGACGACCCCGCGATTCTCCACCATCGTATGGCCGCCGTGCTGGATGCGGCGGTGGCGGACATTCGCGGCATCCAGGAGACGGCGCGCCGCGACGGGATCGGAGCGCGGCCGCGCTGGCCCCTCATCGTGCTGCGCACCCCCAAGGGCTGGACGGCGCCCAAACGCGTGGACGGTCACTACCTGGAGGGGTCTTGGCGGGCCCATCAGGTGCCGTTGGAGGACGTCATCGCCAACGAGGCGCATCGCAATCTGCTGGAACAATGGATGCGGAGCTATCGTCCCGCGGAGTCGTTTGACGACCGCGGCCGGCTCATCCCCGCCGTGCGGGCCCTGGCTCCCGAGGGGCCGCGGCGCATGAGCGCCAGTCCCCACGCCAACGGCGGCCTGTTGCGCAAGCCCTTGATTCTGCCCGACTTTCGCGGCCATGCCGTGGCCGTGGACCGGCCGGGCACGGTCCAATTGGGCAACACCGAGGTGCTGGGCCAATATCTCCGCGACGTCATGCGCCAGAACCTGGACACGTTTCGTGTCTTCGGGCCGGATGAAACGGCATCCAATCGGCTGCAGGCGCTCTTTGAGGCCACCGACAAAACCTGGTTGGCCGAGCGGCTACCCGTAGACGACGATGAGGGTCACCTCGGGCCTACCGGTCGCGTGATGGAAATGTTGAGCGAGCACACGCTGGAGGGATGGCTGGAGGGCTATCTGCTGACCGGCCGGCACGGGCTGCTGAACTCGTACGAGGCGTTCATTCACATCGTCGACTCGATGGTCAACCAGCACGCCAAATGGATCGAAAAGGCCCGCTCCGAGGTGGCTTGGCGCGCCCCCATCAGTTCCCTCAACATCCTCATCAGTTCAACCGTCTGGCGCCAGGACCACAACGGCTTTACCCACCAGGATCCCGGATTTTTGGACGTCATCACCAACAAGCAGGGTGACGTGGTGCGCATCTATCTGCCCCCGGACGCCAACTGCCTCTTGAGCGTGGCCGACCACTGCCTGCGCAGCACGGACTACGTGAATGTGATCGTGGCCGACAAACAGCCGCATCTGCAGTATTTGGACATGGACTCAGCCATCGCCCACTGCACGAAGGGCATCGGGTCATGGGCATGGGCGTCCAACGACGAGGACCGCGAACCCGACGCCGTCATAGCCAGCGCCGGCGACGTGCCCACCATGGAAGCCCTGGCGGCCACGGCCCTGCTGCGCGAGAAGGTGCCGGCCCTGCATCTCCGCTTTGTCAATGTGGTGGATCTGTTCAAGCTGCCGGCCCCGAGCCAGCATCCCCACGGACTCTCCGATCGCGACTTCGTGAGTCTGTTTACAACCGATCGCCCTGTGATCTTCAACTTTCACGGCTATCCCGCCCTGATCCACAAACTCATCTACCGCCGGCCCAACCATGACCAGTTTCATGTGCACGGCTACCAGGAGATGGGAAGCATCAACACGCCGCTGCAGCTGGCCATCGAAAACCACATTGACCGCTATTCCCTGGCGATGGATGTCTTGGACTACGTGCCCGGGCTCTCGGTCACCTATGCGCACGTGCGTGAATGGCTGGTGGACCAGCAGATTCAGCATCTGCGCCGGGCGCGGGAAGTGGGTGCGGACGACCCCGCCATCACCGACTGGACCTGGCCGCTGGCCTGATGGCCGGACGGCCGTTCAAGCCGTTCCGGCATCAGGCCGCGGGCGGCTAGGAGACCAGGACGGAGCGGGTGTGGCGCGCAATCATCCGGTCCTCTTGGGCGGGCAGGACGCGCACCGTCACT
>DAHVOH010000174.1 GCA_027318915.1 Clostridiales bacterium | reverse complement strand
CTGCCGCCCCGTTACGTCGAAACCGGGGGAGCCGAGCCTTGAGTTGGTGGGCGAAGGCCATGAGGGGCGCACAGACCTCCCGGATGCAGCGCCACTTCCCCTCGGGGTAAGGGGGACGGAACGTGCACACAGTCAGCGCAGGAACAGGGGAGACCCTACCGGACGCCCGAGCGGGGCGCGCTGGCCGGACGTTGGCTCTACGGGACTGGCACGAAATAACTAAGGATTGAGTCGGTCCGTGTTCCGTCATCCGGCGCCTCTAAGGGCCACTCGGCAGACCTACGGCGGTCCAACCCAGCCACGCATCTCGAACCGCCACGTTCCTCGCTGCGGCCGCAAACAGCAGGGCACCCAGCATCACTCGTTGACCGTTCAGTTCGCCGCGAATCCAATAGCGCTGATGGGCACCAAAGGCGCGCCGGAAGCCAAACGGATGACGCTCCGCCACCGTCGCGTCCCACACGGCCTGCTCGTCTGACGGCACCGGCTCCACCGTCACCGGCCGCAACTGGTCCAGCCCGGCCACAATCTCCGTCGCAGCCAGCGGCTGTGCCCCTACACGGGCCGGTCGGTAGGCCGCACGCACTCGCTTCCCAGGGATGTTGACCATCCCGATCGCGGCCAGCCGTTCCAACAATGGCAGGCACTCGTGAACGCGCAACTGCCCGTTCGGCGCCTTCCACGGTAAATTCTCGCAGACGGTGTTGGCGAGCTCCCACCGGCTCAGCGCTGGAAAACGATCGGCGGTCCAGCGAATCAACTCCAGATCCGCCGCCGTAAACAGCCGGTCACCGATCCAAAACGGCGGGTCCCACCGTGACGCCGTGACGCTTCGCCCCGACGCTACCGTACATACCCGCTGCCATCTTGTCAACCGTTCCTACGATAAACTCTGCCAGTCCCTAAGCGTATGCACACAAATGATGCCGGGACCAGCCGTGTGGCGCTCACCCTGATGGCTCCTCGGTAGTGCCCCGGTCGGCTGGTGGGCGCCGTGAAAAGCGGACGGGAGGCGAACGAAAGCTGCCTCTGGCCGTGAAGTCCACATGGTATCGGCGTCCCTATCTGCCGCCCTTACTGCCTCTCACGCACCGAGACGGCGGGCGCCACCGGCCGCTCCCGCCTGCCGCCAAGTGCTACACCAGCCTGGCAAACTCCTCCGATGTCAGTCCGGCTTGGCGAAGGATGCTCCGCAGGGTGCCGGGCGGTACGTCTTGGTGTCCATGAACGGGGACCGTCACACGGTGGCCACCGTCTGGGCGCCGGAGCTGGCGGTGGCCTCCTTCGCTTGCGATGTCCACGAAGCCCGCACGATGGAGCGCGGCCAGCACGTCACGGGACGTGACGACGGGCAGGTGCTTCATACAGACGCCAGCACCGTCACCATGGGTGTGTCGCTGTCAGGCGGTGGCACCGGCTCCCCGTCAGCCACCAGCCCTTTGATGTGGCAGCGGATGGCCTCCTCCGCCCGTTCCAGGGCCTCGGTCGGTGTCGCTCCGAACGTGAAGCAGCCCGGCAGTGCGGGAACCGAAACATTCCACGCGCTACCGTCCGGTTCCGGCTCCAACACGACACGGTACGTCCGTAGCGGCATAGCGACCGCCATGCTGCCCACCTCCTGGCTGGAGTATACGTGCGGGGCCTGAACAGGTCCACGCGAGTGCCAGCGCCCGGCGGAGCCTGCGGGATCCAGGGCGTCGCCACCCTGCGGTGTCCACACCCCGATCTACCGGACGCAAAGCGTTTCTCGAATCCCCGTGGTGCCCCGAGAATGAAGACCCGCCAGCTGCCCGTGGTCGATAGGTGAATGCGATTGGGCTCACTTTGGGGGGCGAGAATCAGCCAGCTGCTGGCGACGTCCGTGCGCGAGGCCAGGGAGTGCTTCGCCTCGACGACAATCGCGACGCTGGTGCTGGATCTCCTGTTGCACCACAGCCACGTCCTCAACGTCCGAGGCGACAGCTACCGGCTGTGTCACAACGCGCTCAAGCTATGGCGAGCGAGCTTGCCGACCGCCTGAAGCGGGACGGACGGCTGCCCCTGGGCAGCCGCGGCGCGGCGGAGCCCGACCCGCCGAAGTTCGGACCCTCCCCGCCGTTGGTCCCAAGGCGGCCCCTCCGCCTTCTCTGCCCATCTACTTGGACAGGCTCGTTTCCTGTGGGGGGCGCGGTCTGCAGAGCGGGTCAGGAGACGGGCGGCACGGCCCAGATGGCCGTCCCGGCCGACACCCGTCTGAGACCGAGCACCGGCGCGGCCAGGTTCAGCAATGTGCGGTCGGCGTCGGAAAGTTGGAGCCCGTTTTCCGCACATCTCGCAGACGATTTCCCCGAATTGCGGTGGGGGCGGTAGGCGCACGGTCCAGGGCGGTTGCCAGAGACATTGGCGAACCAGCCGCAGCATGTCAAGCAGCATAGGCGCGGGAAAGTCGGGGATCGATTGAGAAATGAGGTCTTAGGACCGGCCACAAGGGGTCTTACGGTGTAGGATTAGCCTTGACGGCCCTGGACACTGGTACGGACATTCGCCTAGTCTCAGTCCATGACTACCCCGACCAGACCCGAGCCCGTCCTCCGCTACTGCGGCCGTGACTTCACCCCGGCGGAACTGGAGACGATTCGGCAGATCGCCGACGGCCCTCGGCAGCCTACCCGCGCCGAGATCGCGCGCGAGGTCTGCGCGGTCCTGGGCTGGAACGGGCCGGACGGTCGACCCAAGCTGATGTCCTGCCGGGTCGCGCTGCAACGCATGGAACAGCACGGCGTCATCTGGCTGCCGTTGCCGACGCGGGAGATACCCCCTCCACGTCGCAAGAGCTTCAGCCCCGCGTCCGACCCTGCGGCCCCGCTGGCCATGCCGCTGGCGGAACTTGGCCCGGTCCGGCTCGAACTGGTGCAAGCTCCTGCCGAAGGCCGGCGATGGAACGAGTACGTCGCACGCTACCACTACCGGGGGGCGATCGTCCTGCCCGGCGCGCAACTGCGCTACCTGGCCTGGGCCGGCGAGCGGATCGTGGCCGCCTTCGGCCTGGGCGCCGCGGCCTGGAAGCTCGCACCCCGCGACCGCTTCGTCGGCTGGACCGCGGCCGAACGGGAGCAGCACCTGCCCCTGGTCGTCGACCTGCACCGCTATCTCATCTGTCCGTGGGTGCAAGTGCCGCATCTGGCCTCCCATCTGCTCGGCCGGCTGGCCCGCCGTGTGCCC
>DAHVOH010000173.1 GCA_027318915.1 Clostridiales bacterium | reverse complement strand
CTCCGCTTGGAGCCAGGCATTGTCCTCGGCCAGCGTGAGGTCTGGCGGCAGACGCCGGGGTGGGCGCGGATGGGGATGGCCGCGCCGGTCCTGCAAGGCGGGTTCCCCGCCCCCGTCGTACAGGCGGACCCCATGCCGGACGAGGGAATGGTCGACGGCGAACGGCCTGGCAACGGCCCGCACGGCCTGATGCTCGTCCAGGCAGGCTCGGATGACCTGGAGCTTAAACGCCAGGGTTGGACCTAAGTCAATATCGTGGACACGGAAAATAGGGACCCGATCGCTTAGGCGGTGAGCGTGTCCTGCGCCGCTTCCGCGGGAGTCCGATATCCCAGCGCGCTGTGGATCCGCTGCCGGTTATAGAAGATCTCGATGTACTCGAAGATCGCGGATCGGGCCTCCGCCCGCGTGTGGAAATGGCTCAGGTAGATCAGCTCCTTTTTGATCAGGCTGTGCCAGGATTCAATACACGCATTGTCGTAGCAGTTCCCCTTGCGGCTCATGCTCCCGACCATGCGGTGGCGCGCGATCCGGGCCTGGTATGCGTAGGCCGCATACTGGCTCCCCCGGTCTGAGTGGTGGAGCACGCCGGCGGGAGGGCGGTGCCGCGCGACCGCGCGGTCCAACGCCGCCAGCGTGAGGTCCTGGGTCATGTACGGCTCCAGGGCCCAGCCGACGATCTGCCGGGTGGCCAGGTCCTCGAGGGTCGCGAGATAGAGCCAGCCTTCGTCGGTCCCGATATAGGTGATGTCGCCCATCCAGACGGCATGCGGCCGCGGGGCCGTGAACCGTTGGGCGAGCAGGTTGTCCGCCACCGGGAAGGCATGGCGAGAGGACGTGGTCGCCTTGTAGCGGCGCACGACCCGGGCTTGCAGCCCCGCCTGGTGCATCAACTGGGCCACCGTCTTCTCCCCAATGCACTCGCCGTCCCGCCGGAGCTGGGCGGCGATCTTCGGGCTGCCATACCGACCCTGGGACGCGGCGTATACGGCCTGGATGTGCGCGAGTCGTTGCTGTCGGCGCTGGGCGCGGGGGCTGGGCGTCCGCCGAGCCCATGCGTAATACCCGCTTCGAGAGACGTGGAGGACCTGACACATCTTCGTGACGGAGAAGGTGAAGCGGTGGGCCTGGACGAACCCGAATCTTACTTCCCGTCGTGCGTGAAGATGCGCATCGCTTTTTTTAGGATCGCGTTCTCCTCCCGGAGATCGCGATTCGCTCGTTCCAGGTCCCGCAAGCGTTGGTCGTCGGCCCGGAGATGGCCGCTCCCGACAAAGGGCGCGGCCGGATGGTGGCGAGCGACCTCGAGCCAGCGATACAGGGTCTTGCGCGGGACCCCGAGCTCGGCGGCAATCACGCTGGCCGGCTTGGTCTTCCGCCACACCAACTCCACGGCCTGGGCCTTGAAGGTCGCATCATAGCGCTGATTCGTCATGGTTCACCTCGATAGGATTGATTGTAGACCGATCCCCCATTCGGGCTGTCCACGATTTGAACCTAACTCCAATGCTTCGCCAGGTGCGCCCCCCGTTGCCCGTCAGCCACACCGCGTAGGCGATGACCACGGGAGGCGCTCCCACCGCTCGGGCCGCCAGGACAGCCCCATCCTCGGTTCCCGCAAAGCTCATTCCCAAAAACGTCCAGGAGGCGGGTAGATGGAAGGGCCGGGACCATGTGATGCCTCCGTCGCGGTTCACATAAAGTTCCCCGGGCGTCTCGACAAAGAGCGACCGAGGTCCTGCCGGCGCAACCGCAAGGGGCCCGCTGAGAGCCGAGGAGTCGGGAATCACGCTTAGAGCACGCCAGCGGCGGCCCCCGGGACTCAGCCGATAAATCGCCATCACGACTCCTCGTTCCCCGTCGGCCGCCACCGGCAGATAGGCCGCCAGGCCGGGTTGTCCTACCGGCGGGTGCGAGTCCATCTGCGACCCGCCCCACCCGGCGAGGGCCAGCACGGTGGCGTTTGACCAGCGTCGGCCGTCCGCGGGGCCCTGGAAGAGCCAGGCAGCGTCCGATATGGCGCTTGAACCGGTGAGCCACAGCTGAGACCCGGGACCGGACCCGATCCCTGACTTGTCGCCGTACAAGGGGATCGTGCCTGCCGGCTTTGGCGTCAGTCCCTTCCCGCTCGACGCGACACGGCGCCAGATCTGCCCGCGGTCCTGCGAGCGCCACAACGTGACCGACTCGCTTCCGGACGCGCCCGCGCCCACGCCCAAGAACCACCAGTGCGTTCCCACCGCCGTCAGGTCAGCCGGACCGATGAACGCCATGGGAAGCCGTTCTTTTACCCAGGACGCCGGCCCGCGGACCCAGAGGTGATTGCATTCCGTGACCGTCACGACCGGGCCCAGAGCCAAAATCATGCCGGCGCCTTCGCACCACGTTCTCATCGGCAGCGACACCGAAGACGCGGGGCCGTTCCCCCACAACAGGACGGTGACGCTCTTCGGCTTGTGGACGGTCACCCAGGTCTCCCGTCCCCGCTGCAGGACGCTCAGCGCGGAGCCCTCTAACGGCTGGGGCAAGAGTTCCGGGCCACCCGCTCCCGCCTGCGCCATCGGAACGGTGGGACGCGACGGGGACGTGTGAGACGGAGAGGCGGAGCCGGCCAGGAGGCACAGTGCCCCCACAACGAGCGGTGCGACCCTGTGCCCAACGACTCTTACATCCACCGATCTCCTACCTTGTCGCGCGCATACGCCGGGGGATCCGGCGGGGCCACCTTTGGCAGCGCCTGGGACCATCGGTCTGTGGGAGGCCGTAGCAATTTGAGGCCGGGCCCGCCCGTCGGGTCACCGTGGTGCCCATCTCCTGAAACGCCACGCGGGTGGGGCGTGTTGCGAGACCCCCAACATGCCGGGCTGCCCGTGCTTAAGGCAGGTCGGTCGCCGGCCGTCGCGATGCGCGTGACGTAGTGGAAGCGCCTAAACCCCCTCCATCGTGGTTCCGACGCTCTCGATTCCCGAGGTGGGCGGGGACGCGGCGGCGGGAGCCGTCCAGCAGGATGCAGTCCGGGTCCATTGTCGCTGGCCGCTCCTTGGCCATCCCGCTGATCCAGTCCCCAGGACTCCAGTATTGCATCCAGTCGGGAAAGGTTCTTGTCGGAGACAGCCATAAGCATTCTCTCCTGGCTCTCACTGACCCATATCTCCCATGGGTGCATGTCCTCCTCCTTGAGAGGTACCTGATCCAGATAGACTACCGCGGAGAGGCCACCGGCATAGCAT
>DAHVOH010000172.1 GCA_027318915.1 Clostridiales bacterium | reverse complement strand
CATCCGTCCGATACGTCAGCATGGCCCGCACGCGCCGGCCATCGACAACGATCCATCCCTTGAAATCGGGCGACATCCGCTGCCACCGGCTGCGTGCGACCGCCACGGGTGTACCCGCCTGCGGATTGCTGAGGCGGTCTTGAGCCCCCTCAGGCCGTCCGGGTGCTTCTGGCGCCTGTTTGCGATCGGTCGTGTTCATAGTGCCTCCTGGTTTGGTCCTGCGTCTTGCCTCGGCTCTCTCGCCCCTCACAAAAAGCCGGGGGCAGCGCGCGGTGTTGGCGACCGGCAAGACCCATGACGCCCGCCGGTTTTGCGGGTGGCGTGGGGCTTGTGAGGGAGTGCGCGCAAGCCCGGCCTGGGGGCGAGAGAGCGGAGGCTTGCAGGACCGGGAGGCACACGAATGGAGACCGATCGCAGGCGCCCAGAAAACGCACCGTTATGCCCTATGCGTCGTCTGACAGGGCGCAAAAAAAAGGCCCCCGGATTATTACTTTGGGGGCCAAGAGCGCGTCCGCTGCGCCTACTCGCCGGATTCGCGGCCGCCGGGGTCGCCCATCACGATCCAGGGCAGACAGAACAATAAGCCCGCCGCGCTCATCACCAGGCCAAAGGCGATGGCGGCGCCGAGACCTTGTGAGAACAGAACTATCAGGCTCATCAGGGTGATAAAACCAAACACGAGACTAACCATCGGCTTCCTCCTTCTCTTCCTTCTTCTCGGCGACCGGTAGCGGGCGCGGCGGCACCGGCTGGTAGTCTGGCTGCGAGGCCGCGCGAGGGGTGTACTTCATTTCTACCCGCATCGTGGTGTCCTCGACGCGCAGGTAGCCGGTCAGGTCTGGCAGCGCCATGATTTCGCTGGCCAGGACCGCGCGCTCGGTGGTCGTCTGCCAAGAGGTCGAGGTGGAACCACGAGCCTCCGGGCCGTGGCCTGCGCTCACCGACTCCTGCTTCCTCTTGATCTGCCGGTCGCCGATCTCCTTGGACATAAGCTCGGCGGACTCGCCGTCGCCAACCCGTAGGATTAAGCGACTCTTGGGCATCGACAACAGCGCCGCGGCCTCATGCTGGCCCACGCGGTCGTACATCTGCCCGACCGCCTGCAACGCCATGACGGTGCTCAAGCCAAACTTGCGGCCCTGGCTGAGGGACGTGGCGATGGCATCCGAGGGCAACAACTCGGGCAGTTCGTCCATGAAGAGCCAGATCCGCCGCGATGGGTTGGGGCGAAGGCTCAAGGCCGTGTTCACCAACTGCGTGAGGAATAGTTGGTGGATGGGGCGAAGCGCATCTTTGTTGCGCCGCTTGGTCAGTAAGAACACGAACCGCCCGCGCGGCTTCTCGCAAAACTCCTCCAGCGAAATCGGCGCTTGCCCCTCCGGAATCGGAGGCAAGAGCGCCAGCGATCGGAGGTAGGGCGCTAAGTTTCCGCGCACCGAGCCGAAGGTTTTTGCGTTGCCGACGAGGCCGCCTAAGCCAGCGTTGTGCAGCCGATCCGCCAGCTCGTTGGGGCTTTCTCCCAGCCCTGCTTTCACCAGGTCATCAATTGTGCGCGTCTGCTGCAACAAAACCTCCAGAAGCGCTTGCGCCGCGTCCGAAAAATATTTGTTGTCGCCCTGCGCCGAGGGGATCACAGACTTAGCGAGGTTCGCTTCCTCTCCGGGCCGCATGTCACTCCAGAGATCCCAGGGCGCATGGCGGGCGTCGAGCGGGTTGATGATCATGTCGCCTCGCTCTCGATCATAGAACAACGCCACCATTTCGCCCGTAGGGTCATGCAGCACGGCCCCGTCGCTGCCCCGGTCGCGCACGGTTGCGACCAAGGCCTTGAGGGCTTCACTTTTGCCCGAGCCCGGCGCCCCAGCCAATAGGATATGTTGCTGCTCAACCCCCGCAGGGAGCGGGATACCAGCGATGCGTAGGGCACCGTCCGGGGCGGGAAGGCGATAACCGGCGCCGCCCAAGTTGAGAATTTTGGTGCCCTTCTGGTGGGATTCATTCTCCCTGTCCCCATGGATTTTGATGAGCTGTTTGTCCAGCCGCGCAAATTTCTTTGAGAGGCTCCAGGCACCATACCAGGCAAAAATCGCGACGCCGCCCATGACCATCGCCATGCCAGGATCCCCCTGGCTGTCGCTGCCTCCGGGGCCAAGGGCCGCCCCCGCGGCCCCAAAGAAGAGCAGGATGCCGCCCACAAATAGGACGGTGGCGCCGACCACAAGCCAGCCTATCACCAGGGAGGGTGGGCCGCCGCACACTTTTCGGTTGTGGTCGGCGACCGCTTTTTTCAGATTCTGAACGTCCATAAAATGTCTCCTTCGTTTCGTCACTGTTACGGTTTACTCAAGTTCCAACTCGTCGTCCTGCTCAAGCTCGGGTGCCTGGTGCTTTTGCTCCTGGACCTGCTGGCCCGGTTCCTCCTGCTTGTGCCCGCCGGCTTCGGTGGCGGGCTCATGCTGCTGGGCCTCCTGCTCCTGCTTTTGGGCCTCGCGCTCCTCGACCAGCCGGTCGGACTTGGCCCGGATGGCCAGCACCTCCCGGGGCAGGAATTGCTCGCGCTGCTCTCGGCCCATGGGGTCTTCCCTGTCCAGTGCCCGCAACTTTTCCCTTTCTTCAGGGGTTAAGGGACTCAGCGTGCCATTGCGCTCCCAGCGGGCCAGCCAGCCGGGATCGGGCTCGGCGGCCTCGCGGATCTGCGCTGACCGCGCCTGTCTCTCTGCGTCCCGCTCGTTTTCGGCATCCCCGCCGTCGGCTTCCCACTCCTCCTCGGCGGCGGCCTGCTCGCGGTCGCGCTCCTCCCAGATTTTTTCCCCGATCGCGCGGACCTCTGGGTCTGGGTGACCGCGCAGGGCCTCGACGCGGCGCTCGTCGGCCTCGGCTCGCTCCTCGAGGCGGCGGGCGTCATCTGGGTCGAGGGGGTGTTGATCCATCCAACGCCGGTGCTCTTCCTCTTCGCGAGCCGCTTCCTGCCGCAGGGCATCGAGGCGGCGTTGCTCGGCCCACTGCCTGTGTGCGGCCTCGCGCCGCTCTTCCTCCTGGTGAGCCGCCACCATCTCCCGATGATCTTCCCGGAACTGCTGATCTGCCTGCCGCTCTTCGACCTGCTGTTGCAATGTTTTGTCTGCCATGTTCTTCTCCTTAACCTTTGAACTTCTTGATCATCCCGGCCAGCGCCCGGATCCCATACACCTTGCCGCGCCGGAACTCTTCGGCCACGACAAACACGTCATCCACCAGTTGGTGCCGGC
>DAHVOH010000171.1 GCA_027318915.1 Clostridiales bacterium | reverse complement strand
GATGCCGTCCGAAAGTGTCTGCGGGGCCAGAGCCAGCAAATCGCGGGCCAAGGTGACATCGGCAAACGCTTGGGCGAGTGACACGCTCCATGCGGAGGCCAGCACCGAGAGGCGGTGTCCCAACACCGCATCGGGGTCCACGCCGGGGCACTCGCCCCGATAGGCCGCAACCAAGCAGTGGTCGGCGGCGGCAACCACCCGAAGGGAAGGACTGGAGTCGATGCCAAACGTACTGGCGACTTGGCCGAGGGCCGAGGCCTCCCAGTACTGGGCGGGAGGCAGGTGAAACCCGGGTCCTCCCCAGGACAGGTGATGCCCAACGTATTGGACTGCGGCACCGCCCAGGGGGCGTGCACCAATGAAGTCGCAATCCACCAAGTGGATCCGACCACCGGCGTCGTAGACGGCCGGGAAGGGAACGGGCGGCATGCCGGGCAGCAAAACCCCCTGCGCCCGAGCGCGGTTGTCGAGGGACACACGCACCGTGTCCCGCCCGGCGGCGTAGGCCACCACCACGTCCTGGGTCACCAGCAACGCCTCGACGGCGGCCATTGCGGCGCTACGAGCGCCGAGAATGCACAACGGGCGTATGGGACAACGCCTCCTTCGGGAGAGTGGGGGAACGGATCACGACGGATCACCGACAACCCAGGGGAGCCCGGGAGCCAGTGCGGCAGACGGCATCCAGATCAGCGGGATGCCGGCCACGGCCGCCGTGCACCAGAGAGGTTCTAACGCGGAACCGTCGGCGTACGTCCACACGGCGGCGCAGGAGAGCAGGCGGGCGGGACGGACGGTAACGAGGTAGCCCGCCGCCACGGCCTGGGTGACCAGGTGCCATCGCCACGCCAGAGCCGCCGGGGTGCGGGGGACCGCGATGAGCGCCAGACCCGCATCGACGGGCACCGTCAGCAATCTGGCGGCAACGGTGGCCACGCGCTCCGTGACGCGGGTGGAGGGGCCCAGACCACGCAGAACGGGACCAAGATCAGCCCCTTCTGCTACCAGTGCGCCGTTGTGCCAGATGGCGACGGCGCGGATCTCGCTGGACGGCGCCAGGACCCAGCCGGGCAAATCGGCTGCGCAGATCATGACCAACGCCCCGCGATGGCCGTGTACGACAACGCGACGCGGCACCGACCGCACGTGGGCGGCGCGGTGGCACAACGAGGGCAGTAGACATCGGCATCCGTGGCATAACCCGTAACGGGTGGCCAACTCACCAGCCTCACCTCCGAGCCCGCGCAGGGCCCGCCGCGCGGGGCGCGGCGGGCTAGTCCGAGAGAGAATCGGCGTCCGGTCGTGGGAGGGATCGGGGAGACAGGACGCTGGCACACACCCACGGCCTAACCCCCCTGACCGTCGTGAAGCGGGGGAACCGGGCGATACCAGCCGTGGGAGGCCCGCATGTGTTGGGTGTGGAGCACTTCGTTGCGCAGGATGGTCGCACTCCGGCGCATGGCGTCTGGCGGAATGCGAATGACTCTCCGACCGTCCGGGAGCGTCTCAATGGACGTGGCGGACGCATCGTGCCACTCCGGCGCGACGCGGTAGAAAGACTGGCACACCGGGCAATCGGCCCACGCGAGGGCGGCAATCCGCAAGTGGGGGTAACGCACAATACACGCCTCCTTAGGAACACGCTCAGGGGCCAGGGCTGGTGCGCAAGAACGTCGGCAGCACGCGCCCCAGCCAGAAGGGGAATCCACAGAAAACGTGGGCCATCACAACGCGACATCACCAAGAAAAAGGCCGACCGCGCCTAGCGTGGTCGGCCAAGAGAGGCGAGTTAGAACGGGATGTCTTCCGGCACCTCCACGGCGTCGGTAGGCGTCGCGCCGTTCGTGTCGTGCTTCGGCTCCAGGAAGTCGACCCGCTGGGCCACGACTTCCATGACCGAGCGCTTCTGTCCATCTGCGGTCTCGTAGGTCCGGGTCTGAAGACGTCCGGTGACCCCGACGCGGTAGCCCTTCCGAACGTGCTGAGCAACCAGTTCGGCTGTCTTCTCCCAGGCCACCACAGGAATGAAATCCGCGGCCTTATTCTCCCCCTTCACAGGGCGGTCAACCGCCACCGTGAAGTTGACCACCGAGGTACCCGTGTTCTGCGTCTGGCGCAGTTCGGGCTCGCGGGTCAGCCGACCCACCATGCTTACGTTGTTCATCGCGTAAAAATCCTCCTTACTCGCCAACCAGTTGCTGGCGAGGTCGTTGTGAGATGTTGGAAAAACCAAGGATTCAACGGCCGCCCAAGCCCGCTGGGAGGCGGGCGGGGGGGCATGCTCAAAGCCAAAACTCAGGACGGTGGGAGACGTCCTAGATTGGGGAGCGGGGGGATGCCAGCGCGTCGGCGGGAAGCGCCTCCGCGTTGGCGTAAACATCGATGTGCGCCCACCCCGGACAGTACTCATAGGTGAGCAAGCCCGCCCGCAAGCCGTCCGGCCAACGCTCCCAGCAGTTCATCCACAGGATGAACTGGTCAGCAACGGCGACCTTAACAAACAGCGGGGATCCATCGGCCAGGGCGGCCTCAAAGAAACGTGCGGTTGGGGTCTGACCCGACTCCGTGCCGGGGGCGACGTAGGCCCCACAAGTGGCGCAGTACCGGCGCCCGTCGGATTCCGGAGCCTGAGGCTGATGCTGATGCCGGGAAAACATGAAAACACCTCCTCCAGGAGACGCAAGACGCCTCCTGACGTGTCGACGGTACGACACGCAGACGGCCGGCCCTGCCCCGGACGATGTGGGGCGGCATGGTGGTGGACGATCTTCGGCTGGCGGCACGCCAAGCCGAAACCCAAGCCAGGAAGGAAACGCCGTGCGGCCCCATGTTCGAGCCGTGAGGCACGGCGTGGTCTCCCATCGGAGCACAGGGTACGGTGGACCCCCCGGCGTCGAGCGGTCGGACCGGCTGGCGCGGGGCGCAGCAGGGCGCTCGTGAACCGGGAGGGGTGGGAAATCAGGAAGTCGAAACGAAGTAAGAGACGCCTGCGTCCCGCGAAGCGGGCGCGGGCATGTAACGTAGCCGCATCCGCTGGGCGGGCTGGTCACGCCGACGAGCGCGATACGAGCGGAGTGCCAGGTGCCGCATGGTAGTGCAGGATGTAGGGCGGACAGCGATACGACGCGGCCAAGCGGAAGAGGGCATCAAATGCACCCAACATGGCCCCGGGCGGACCGGCGAAAGTCGCACGAAACGCCACAACGCGCCGCCCGTCGTAGGTCACGGTGAGGGCGTGATACGCCACGTCGCCGTCGGGGGTCCGCACGACGCGCCAG
>DAHVOH010000170.1 GCA_027318915.1 Clostridiales bacterium | reverse complement strand
CACGTTCGAGCAGGCCGCGGGCTTCCTCACCACGCTCCCGCTGGCGACCCCCAAGGTCGGCCAGGAACGCGAGATAGACAGCGACAGCCTCGCGCTCATGTTCCCCGCCACCCACTTCGAGGTGCTGGAGCCGGGCGGGCTCTACTTCGGCGTCAATCTCGTGACCGGCGGCGCCGTCCAGGTGGATCTGTTCGACGAGCACGCCTGGCCCGCGTCGCATATGGTGGTCGTCGGCGGCACCGGCGCCGGCAAGTCCGCGACCACCAAGATCTTGCTGACGCAGGTGCTGGCGGACCCGCAGTGGGACGTGGCGGTCATCGATCCCTCCCCGCCCATCGACTATGAACGGTGGACCCGGGCGCTCGACGGCCGCTACCTGCGCTTCGCCGTGGGATCGCCGCACCGGTGGAACCTGTGCGCCATCGAGTATCCCGACAACGCCACGGAACTCAAGCCGGAGGAAGCCCGCCTGGTGTCCGACAAGATCGACTTTCTCGCCACGATGCTGGGGATGATCTATGCCGAGCGGGGCACGCTGGACCCCGAACTGCGCGCCCGCGTGGAAGAGGCCATCCGCACCGAATATGATCAGCGGGGCATTGTCGACGGCGATCTCCGCTCCCTCATCGTGCCCAGCACGCTGGAACTGGCGCCGCGCATGAAACCCATGCCCCGGCTGACCGACATCGCCCGCCGGTTCAAGGCGTCCGGCCACGACGACCTGCAGCGGCTGGCCATCGCCTTGGGCCCCTTCTTGGAAGGCGGCACCACGGACCTGTTCGACGCCCCGGCCAATCCGGATCTCCGGGACGTGCGGCTGATGGTCTACAACGTGGAAGGCATCACCCGCCGGGCCGAGCACCTGCTCGCGCTGGCCTATCTCATGGTCGGCGAACTGGTCGCCCAACGCCTGGCCTCCGGCAAGCGGCACATGGTGGTGGCCATCGACGAGGCCCACTACCTGTTTGCGCACACCGACACCGCGCAATGGGTGGCCCGCCTCTACCGCACAGCCCGCAAGGCGCACGGCGCCGTCTGGCTCCTGACGCAGAAGGTCACCGACATGATCGGCACCGACAAGGTGGTCGTCCCAGGCGCCGCCGAAGCACTGGCCTGCTTCGCGAACTCCTATCTCGCCTGGCTGGGCAAGCAAACCAAGCGGGAGGAACTGGCCGTGATGCAGGAACAATGGGGCCTGTCGGACGCGGAGGTGGACTTTCTCCTCAACGCCGATCCGGGCGAGGGCCTCTGGATCGCCCAGAACCGCTTTCATCTGGTCACCAAGGCCTTTGCCCCGCCGCCGCTGTTCCGCCTCATCGGCACCCGCAGCGACGAGGTGGCCGAACCGCCCCGCTACCCCGACCCGTTGGGCGGCCGCCGCCCGCTGCCGGCCCTGATTGAGTCCTGACCCACCCCGCGCCGGAAAGGGGGTGATCATCCTGTTGACCGTCGCCCGTCTCATCCGGGGGGTTCACGCCCGCCGGGGCCAGGCCCTCGTGGAGTACGCGCTGATTCTCGCGCTGGTGGCCATCGCCGCCATCGTCGCGCTGCACTTCTTGGGCGGGGCCGCCAGCAACACGCTGAACAACGTCGCCAACCAAGTCGGCAGCTAACCGTCTGCGGGCGTCTGACTGCCGCCCGTCCCTTCCCCCGCTTGGCGGGGGACCTTTTTTCCTCTTTGCAACAGCCTTCCATTGACGCAGGACCCACGCGCCAAAGACCCCGCGCCAGATAAGGGTTCGGGTCCGCACAGGCTTCCTTTTTGACGCGTGGGGGCGGCGGTCGGCGTGTTGCTGTTCCTGTACGGCAATATTGGTCATCGCGCCCCCCCAACCCCCGGTTGGGGGGTTTCTGATAGAGGGAGAGGAGGACGTCTCATGTCGTGGCGCTGGCGCATCCCGTGGCGTGCCGTGGTTCCCGGCGCGCTGGCCATCCTGTTCACCGGGCTCGCGGTGGACTGGGGCGTGTCGGCCTGGCTCCACGCACGGCCCGCCACCCTGCCTGCCCCACGGTCCGAAAGCGTGTGGGTGGTGGCCACCGCCGTGCCCGCCAACACGCCGCTCGGCCCCAGCGCCGTCGTGCGCGCCCTCCGGCCCGTGTCCACGGTGCCGCCGGGCGCCTGGACCGGCACCCCCAACGGGCTGTGGAGCACCGAGGCGCTGCAACCTGGCACGGTGCTGCTGGCGGCCCAGGTGTTCCGGCCGGCGGGCGCCGACGTGGTGGCCGACCGCCTGCCCCGCACCGAGGTGGCGATCAATCTCAGCGTGCCCGCGCCCCAAGCGGCCGACGGCATCATCACCCCAGGCGACCGCATCGGCATTCTCGTCACGGGCACGACGCACACCACCGGGTTCACCACCTGGTTTTTGCAACAGGTGCCCGTGCTGGCCGTGAACGGCTCGCTGACCGGCGCCTCCACGCCGGGCGCGACCGAACAGCTGCTGGTCGCCGTCAGTCCGGCCGCCGCCGCCGCGCTCACGTACGCCGCCGCGCATGCCGCGCTCACGCTCGCCATCGAGTCGCCCCTGGCGCCGGTGTACCACGTGCCGCCCTACGGCGCCCAATGGCCGACGCCATGACCGCCGGGCGCACCGTCGTGCTCGGCGTGCCCGATCCGGAGACCTGGCGCGCCGGACTCGCCGCCGTCCCCGACACGCAGGTCGTAGGCGTCGCCGACACCCTCCGGGCCGCCGCGCGTCTGGTCGGGGACTGGCACCCGCATCTGGTGGTGCTGGATGACCGGCTGCTCCAAGCGCAAACCGCGCTCTGGACCGCCGTGGCCGCCTGGCGCAGCCCCCGCGTGGTGGTGGCAGCCACCGTGGACGCCGCCGTCGCCCAACGGGCGCTGGCCATTCAGGCGCGCACCGTGCTGGACTACGCAACGGCCCAAGCCACCTGGCCCGCCGTGCTGGCCCAATACGCCGCCGCCCCGGACGCCGTGGGTCCCGCCCCGCTGGTCGCGGTCTTCGCGCCCAAGGGCGGGGTCGGCAAAACCACGCTGGCCGCCAACCTGGCCTGGGAGTTCGCGTTGCTGCCGCAGGCCACCGTGGCGCTGGTGGACCTGGACCTCGCCTGTGGGGACATCGCCACGGTGTTGGGACTCCGTCCCCGCGCCACCCTCGCGGACGCCACGGCGGGCGCGGACGCCGCCCTGGTGGACCGGTTGCTGACCCCGACGCCCCGCGACTCGCTGCATGTGCTCGCCGCGCCCTTGACCCCGCAGAGCGCTGAAGAGGTCCTGGCGGAGACGGTGGCCTCGGCGCTCCTGGTCCTCCGGGACGGGCGCGGCGCGGTGGTCGCGGACACCGCCCCC
>DAHVOH010000016.1 GCA_027318915.1 Clostridiales bacterium | reverse complement strand
CGCCACCATCGACGCCGGGAAGTTCCACGGTGTGATCGCCGCCGTCACGCCCACCGGCTGCCGCAGCACCGCCAAACGCTTGCCGGGGGTGCTGGCCGGGATCAGATCGCCATAGATGCGCTTGGCCTCTTCGGCGTTCCACTCGAACATGTCGGCGCTCTGGGTGACCTCACCGCGCGCCTCGGCCAGCGGCTTGCCCTGCTCGCGCGTCAACTGTTCCGCCAGTGCGTCGAGCCGCTGCCGGAGCTCGGCGGCGGCGGCCCGCAACAGGCGCGCCCGGGCATCCGCCGGAGTGGCTCGCCAGCTCGAGAAGACCCGCGCCGCCGCCTCCACGGCCCGCACGGCGTCGGCCGCCGTCCCCCGCCGCACCCGCCCCACCGTCGCTCCCGTGGCCGGATCCAACACCTCGATGTCCTGGTCCCCCGTGGGGCGCTCCCACGCTCCGTCAATATACAAAGACATCTCGCGGTTCCTTTCCAGGCATCCTGTTGCCTTGTTGCCCGCGCCGGGGCGACCGTTCCGGCCGCCACCCGGGCGCATCCTGCCCCGCACGCCACGGGCGGCCAGGGGTCCGGAGCTCCGGCCTGGCCGGCCCCCTGTGCCCGTGTCCCCAGTGACCTGACCGGTATCCGACGGCACTCAGCTGAACGCGTCACTGCCGTCGGTCTGTTCCAGCACCGCGTTGGCGTTCCAGTTCAAGCTCACCACGTTGCGGCCCGAGCGGGCCAGGTCGAACACAAACACGGCCTCGTGCGTGCCGGGGTTCATCCGAATCCCGTACACCTGCCCCGACTTCACGTTCACGCTCAGCAATCCCGTCTTCAAATTGGAGAAGCCGGGCAGCCAGCCGAGCGAAATCTCGCCGTCCCGCTCCAACGTCGCCACCCGGACCGGCAGGACGACGGTCACCAGGTAGCCGCGGCCGGAGGTGTCGGGCCGCACCGTGATGCGCCCCGGGAACCCTCCCCCCGGCGCCGTGTCGTTCCCCGTCGCCAGCAGCATCGCCTGCTCGAGCGGTATGCCCACCGCGTCGGCCACATTGGTGCCCTGCACCGTGGCCGGCCGCAACGCCAGCAGGGCGCGGGGAGCCGCCGCCGCCGTCAGCGGGCCGTGCGGCGCGAAGGCGGCGGCCTCGGCGATGGGGCTCGCCTGATTGGCATTGGCCACAACCAGAGCGGCGCCCACCAATCCGGCCGCCACGACCATCACCACCAGCCACCGGCCGCGCTGGCGCCGCGGCGTGGGAAATTGCGTCACCCGCCCGCCCGGCGGCGCGTTGGCCACCACCACTCCCTCCCCCGTATCAAGACCGCTGCCCTCGACGCGCGGCCCTCAGGCGGACGTCTCCCCCTCGGCGCCGAGATGCGTCAAAACGGTCTGGAGAATGCCGCCGTGGCGGAAGTACTCCGCGTCCACCGCCGTGTCCAGCCGGGCCGTGGTCAGAAAGCGGACGCTTGATCCGTCCACGCGGCGCGCCTCGACGGGGACCGTGGCCATGGGCTCGATGGCGTCGCCCAGATGGATGCTGTACAGCTCCTCGCCCGTGAGTCCCAGGCTCTCGCGGGTCTCTCCCGGCTCCAGCTGCAAAGGCAGAACCCCCATGCCCACCAAGTTGCTGCGGTGGATGCGCTCGAAGCTCTCGGCGATGACCGCGCGAACGCCCTGCAGCATCGGTCCCTTGGCGGCCCAGTCGCGCGAACTGCCCGTCCCGTACTCCTTTCCGGCCAGCACCACCAGCGGCACGCCGCGCTCCTGATACCGCATGGCGGCGTCGTAAATGGGCAGCACCTCGCCGTCCGGCAGCACGCGGGTCACGCCCCCTTCGATGTCGGGCGTCAAGGCATTGTGAATCCGGATGTTGGCGAACGTGCCCCGCATCATCACCTCGTGGTTGCCCCGCCGGGCTCCGTACGAGTTGAAGTCCCGAGGCTCGACGCCGTGCTCCATCAGGTAGCGTGCCGCCGGGCTGTTCCGGGCGATGCTGCCCGCCGGGGAAATGTGGTCGGTGGTGACGGAATCGCCCAGCACGGCCAGCACCCGGGCGTTTTCGATCGGGTGCAGCGGATGCTCGCCGGGCACCCAGCCGTCAAAGAACGGCGGTCGGCGAATGTAGGTGGAATCCGGGTCCCACTGATACCGATCGGCGGCGGGGGAGCTGATGTCGTTCCATTCCTCGTTGGCCGTGAACACTTGACCGTATTCGTGCCGGAACATCTCGGGGCCGATCGCCTCGTCCACCAGCGCCTGAATCTCGGCCGACGTGGGCCAGAGATCGCGGAGATACACCGGACGGCCGTCGCGGTCGTGGCCCAGCGGGTCGTGGGTCAAGTCGATGTCCACTGTGCCGGCCAAGGCGTACGCCACCACCAAGGGCGGCGACGCCAGGTAGTTGGCCTTCACCAGGGGGTGGATGCGGCCCTCGAAGTTGCGATTGCCCGACAACACGGCGGCCACCGTCAGATCGCCCTCTTGAACCGCCGCCGCCACCTCGTCCGGCAGGGGTCCACTGTTGCCGATGCAGGTGGTGCAGCCAAACCCCACCACTTCAAATCCCAATTGGTCCAAGGCGTCCTGAAGCCCGCTGCCGTCAAGATAGTCCCGCACCACCCGCGATCCCGGCGCCAGGCTGGTCTTGACATACGGAGGAACCGTGAGGCCCCGGGCCACCGCTTTCTGCGCCAGGAGGCCGGCGGCCATCATGACGGTGGGATTGGAGGTGTTGGTGCAGCTGGTGATGGCGGCGATGACGACAGCGCCGTCCTTCAACGTGGAGGTCTCCCCCGAAGGATGGTGTACGGGGATGGCGCGCGCCGCATGCTCCACGGCCTGGCCGAAGCCCCGTGCCGCCACCGGCGCCGTGAGCGCTTCGCGAAAGCGGCTCTGCATGGCCGAAAGCGCCACCCGATCCTGCGGTCGCTTGGGACCGGCCAGGGACGGCTCCAGCGTTTCCAGGTTTAGCTCCAGCGTGTCGGAAAACTCCGGATCCGGCGTGTCGTCGGTGCGGAACAACCCCTGTTCCTTCAGGTACCACTCCACCAACGCCACATGCTCTTCGCTGCGCCCGGTCAGACGGAGATAGCGCAGCGCCTCCGCGTCCGCCGGAAAGTAGCCCATGGTGGCGCCGTACTCCGGCGCCATGTTGGCCACGGTGGCCCGGTCGGCGAGACTCATGTGGCTCAGACCCGGCCCGTAGAACTCGACAAACTTTCCCACCACGCCCTTTTGGCGGAGGATCTCCGTCACGCTCAGCGCGAGGTCGGTCGCGGTCACTCCCTCGGGCATGCGCCCGGTGAGCTTGAAGCCCACCACTTCCGGGGTCAGAAAGTACAACGGCTGTCCGAGCATCGACGCCTCCGCCTCAATGCCGCCCACGCCCCAGCCCAGGACGCCGAGCCCGTTGATCATGGTGGTGTGCGAGTCGGTTCCCACCACCGTGTCGGGAAACACCACGCCGTCGCGCAGCATGACCAGCGAAGCCAGATACTCCAGGTTGACCTGGTGCACGATGCCCGTGGCCGGCGGCACAATGCGGAGATTGTCGAACGACTGCTGCGCCCAGTGGAGAAAACGGTAGCGCTCTTGGTTGCGCTGGAATTCCCGCTCCATATTAAACGCCAAAGCGCCTGGGTTGCCGAACATGTCCACCTGCACGGAGTGGTCCACGACCAGGTCGACCGGAATGAGGGGGTTGATGCGGCGGGGGTCGCCGCCGCGGTCGGCCACCGCGTCGCGCATGGCGGCCAAGTCCACCAGCGCCGGCACCCCGGTCAGGTCCTGCAGTACCACGCGCGCCGGCTTGAACGGCACCTCTTGGGCCCCGGCGCTGCGGCCGGTCCACTTGGCCAAGTTCTCCACATCGCGCTCGGTGACGGCGTGACCGTCCACGTTGCGCACCAACGCCTCCAGCAGGATCTTGATGGACATCGGCATGCGATCGATGGCGCCCAGGGAGCGGAGCGCCGCCAGCCGGTAATACGTGAGGCTCTGGCCCCGAAACGCCTGCTCCGTTCGGGCGCCGAAAGGATTCTGGGTCACCGCCATGACATCGCCACCTCAGATAGGATTGCCTCTATTGTAAGCCAATTCGGGGGCTCCGAACGCGCTGAGACCCGGCCCCGCGACCGGACGCCGAGGCGGCCGGCGCGCTCCACGGCCGGCCGGGATGCGCTCTCGTCGCCTCAAGCGGGCAGGTCTCGGCCCGCCGTCGGGAGCCTCTGGACAAAATCTCCGGCGACGGGCCGTTCCCTCTGGCGTCCCCGCCACAGGAGGTGTAACACCAGAGGAAAGCGCGGGGTGTGCCGAAACGCCCGGCCGGGGAAAGGAGACGCGCCATGACGTTTCGTCGGCGCCACTGGCGCCATGTTTTGGTGGTGGGCCTTCTGGTGGTGACCGGGCTCGGTCTCTACCTGACCGCGTGGCGAAGCGCCCTCGGGCCCTTGCTGCCGGCCGACCAGGCGGTCCACGAATGGGGCGGCATCCTGTACACCGTCGCCTTGGTCGGTTGGTCCACCGGTTTCTTCCCCTGGGTGGGCAAGCGCGCCGACTCGCCGCCGTACACCCGCTGGGCCTTCTTTTTCCTGATCATGCTGGGTGTGACCGGCGCCGGTCTGTTGGTCGGACCCTCCTGGACCCGCTCGCTGGCCACCGTGGGCCATGCCGGGTTTGCCGCCGCCTTCATCGTCTGGAGCCTCTGGCATCTCGTGGCCGCCTGGCCGGTGAAGGCCCGGCGCGCGCCGGAGGCGGCGCGGGTTCCCTGGCAGCGCTACCGAATGTCGCGGCGCAGCGTGCTGCGCTGGGCCGGCGCCGCCGTGGTGGCCGTGCCCGCCGCGCTGGCACTTCCCTCCCTGACCCGGGTGGTGGCCGGGCGGACGCTCGGCCGGCTCGGCGGCCTCGCCCAAAACTCAGGCGCTCTGCCCGGGTTCGTGCCCTACACCGTCGTGGACGGCTATCCCCACATTGCCCGCGACGCCTGGCGGCTCACGCTGCTGGCGGGAGACACCCGCCGGCAGTGGACGTTTGCGGAGTGGGACCGCCTGCCCAAGACGGCCTTCACCTATACGTTCCGCTGTGTCACCGGCTGGTCGGTGCCGGGCGTGCGGGTCACCGGCGTCAACCTGGAGGGGTTTCTGCTGGGTCAGGGATGGGACCCCAAACAGTTTCCCTGGGTGCTGTTCCTCTCCGGCGACGGTGTGTACACGGAATCCATGAGCGCCACCCAAATCCACCAATACCAGCCCGTCATGGCCTCCACCATGGACGGCCAGCCGCTTCCCGTCTCGCAGGGGTTTCCCGTCCGGCTTCTGGTGCCCAACATGTATGGATACAAGTCCATCAAATGGCTGGTCCAAATCCAGCTCGCCACCGACGACCGGCTGGGGTTCTGGGAGCAGCGCGGCTACCCCGAAAACGCCTACTTCGGGTCGTATCTGGGCGGGTTCTGAGTCGGGTCGGCGCCCCACCGCGTCTCCTCCCTCGCCCCCCGGTCAGTGCCGGACCCGCAACGCCGGCAGGACGGATCGCGGCGGCCCGGCCGAAGGACCGTCGGCACAGCGGCTCAAGACCTGGACCCACAGGGAGCGAGGCACCCTCTAGCCCGGACCGCTCCAGACGGGCCCGCCGCCGTCCGGTCCCACCCAGCGGGGCGCGCGGCCGCCCATGCCCCCCGGCTGCCACACGTCCACCGTCTCGCCTGGAGCGATGGGTCCGGATCCCGCCGGCAGGACCGCAAAGCCATCGGCATCCAGGTAGGCCGTCAGCACGTCGGCCCCCTGCGCCACGTCCGCCGTGACGCCGCCGACCGCGCGCCGCACGCGGACCAGCCGCGTCTCCCGGCTCGGTTTGGCAAACCCGTCCACCAGCTGGTCACGGGTCCAGCGCTCCACCGGGCGCCCGCCATGCCAGTGGGCCCACCAGGGCCCGCCCAGCACGAGCCACGACGTCACCGCGGCACCGGGGTTGCCGGACAATGCCAGTACGGCGCTTGCTCCCACCGTGCCGAACGCCGCGGCCCGTCCCGGATGCATGGCCACGCGCCAGAACAACAGCCGCCCCGCCTCCTCCAGCGCGGCGGGGACGAAATCCAAGTCCCCGACCGACACGCCCCCCGTGACAATCACCAAGTCGGCTCGCGCCGCCGCCTCCCGAAGCGCCGCCACCACCGCCTCCAGCCGGTCGGGAACGCGCCCGCGCCCCACCACACGAGCGCCGTAGCTCATCAGCAGCGCACGGAACAAGGCCGCCTGGGAGGCGTAAATCTGGCCCGGGCGAAGGACCGTCGTGGGTCCGACCAGCTCACTTCCTGTTTCGAGCACGGCGACTCGAGGCCGCCGCCGCACCGTGATGCGGCTCAGACCCAGCGCGGCCGCCAAGCCGAGGTGATACGCGGTCAGGCGCGTCCCCGCCTCCGCCACGGCATCGCCCGCCTGGAGCTCGTGGCCCCGGCGCATGACGTTCCATCCGGGACGCACCGCCCGCAAGAAGCGCACGGCATCCGAACCCACCCGCTCGACACTCTCCTGCTCCACCACCGCATCGGCGCCCGAGGGCAGCGGCGCGCCGGTCAGGATGCGAAGCGCCGTGCCGGACACGAGTCGGCGAGGCTCGTCACCGGCCGCCACCCGCCCGGCTACGGGCAACGTCTGGCCCGGCGCCAGACCCTCGGCGCGCACGGCGTAGCCGTCCATGGCGGCGCGATCAAACGGAGGCAGCGGCTGCGGCGCCGACAGGCTGTGTGCCAGCGTCCGCCCCAGGGCGGCGTCCAACGGCACCTGCACGGACGAGAGCGGCACGCCCACCGAAGCCATGCGCCGGTGCGCCTCGTCTATTCCAATCACCTCAGGAGCGGCCACCGCGCCACCTCCTCCAACGATGTCGAGAGCCCGTGCCGATGCTGGACGATCCAGTCGGCCACCCGCGCGCTCTCCTCAGGCAGACCGGCGTCCACATGGAGAGGCGCCAGCGGCTCTCCGCGCCCGGCGCTGCCCGTCACCGGCGGTGCGTGCGCGGGCCAATCCGCTTGGCCCAGCACCACCTTGGGCGTGGGCCACATTCGACCCCCCTCCACCAGCAGCCAGGGCGTCGTCACCGCGCGCACCACCAGCTCCAGGTGAAGCGCCCCCTCCACCCACGCGCCCCCATCGGCCAGGACCCAAGCCGATTCGGCGCCGGCCTCGCGCAGTCGTCCGCTGTCTTTGCCCCCCGGACTGAATAGGGGATGGTGCGTCACCTTCCAGGCCGTCACCGCATGACCGTCCGCGACGAGGCGCCGGGTCACGTCGGCCAGGATGGTGGTCTTGCCGAGTCCGGAGTATCCGGCCACCTGCAGCCAACGCACGCCGCCGTGGCGAAGAACGTCCTCCGGCGTGTTGAGGTTGGCAATCCAGGTGTCGTCGGGGGCGGACAGCCGGAGAACCCGCAACGGCCGACTGTCCAAAGCGGCGCGCACGCGCCGCTGCCCACTCCGCTGCGCGGCGTCGACGGCCTCTTTCATGTCGCGGTGCCAGACGGCGCAGAGCGGCTGCACGTCGGATCCGGCGCCCGCCATCACCACGCCGCCGCGGACACGGCTCTGCCAGAGACGTTCCAGCAGGATCGCGGGCACGTTCGGCAGGTCCACCGCCAACACCAGGAGCCACGGTCCGTCCATCGCCCGGAGCGCCCGCCCAATCGGCGCGAGCGGTCCGGGAAACGGCACCTCGTCCACCAGCCGGTCGGGCCCGGCCGCATGGCCATACGCCACCGCCTGCCAGACCGGATCGGCCACCCGCCGCAGCAGTCGCACTTGCCGTTCCCAAAGCGGCTGCCCGCGCCACCGCATCTCTCCCTTGTCCCGCCCCATGCGCCGGCTGGCCCCGCCCCGCAGGAGAAGGCCGGTCAGCCCACGATGCGGCCCCATGCTTGCCATGTCCTCACCTTAGCGCATTGGGCCCGCGCCGCGCATGAACACCGCGGGTTGCTGTAGACTCAGGGCGATAGCGCGCGGGGAGGCAAGGGGGACGGCAATGGGCTTGAATCTCACCCGCACCGTCTGGCGCATCGGCACAGACGGTCGCACCGAAGCGGCCGAGGAATGGCTGGCGGCTGAATCGCCTTGGACGCTTCGCGTCAACGGTCAGGAACTGGTGACCCTCATCGCCTCACCGGCCGATTTGGAAGACCTCGCGATCGGGTATCTGGCCAATGAAGGGCTCATTGCCCGCGCCGACCAGGTGTCCATCCTCGTGGTGGATGACGAGGAAGGCCAAATTTGGGTCCGCGTGCCGGGCCTGCGCCTCGCGCCGGAGATGCTGGGGCGGCGCTTGTTGACAAGCTGCTGCGGGCGCGGGCGGCCGAGTCTCTACTTTCTGAACGACGCGTCCCTGCGGCCGGTGACCGAGCGGGGCGCCGTCCTGTCGCCCAGTGCGGTCATGGCTTTGGTGGCGGCCCTGGACGCAGCGGCCCCCGCCTTTCATCAGAGCGGCGGTCTCCATTCCGCCGCGCTGACCGCGGGTACGGCGCTGCTGGCCGTGCGCAGCGACGTGGGCCGCCACAACGCGCTGGACAAACTGGCCGGCTGGCGTCTTCGCCAAGAGACGCCCGCCGGCGAAGCGATCGTGTTTTCCGGCCGCATCTCCTCCGAGGTGGTCGTCAAGGTGGCCCGCATGGATCTGGCCATCATTCTCTCCAACGCCGCGCCCACCTCGCTTGGCTGCGAGCTGGCGGAGGACCTGGGCATCACGGCCGTCGGATTCGTGCGCCAGGGCCGCCTGAACATCTACACCCATCCGCACCGCATCCAAACCGCCCGTCGGGGCGTCTAACCTCTCGGACGCACATAAAGTGCTGGCCGGACGGGAATGCATGGGATATTCTGGCGTCGTTGGGCGGGTCCGATCCGTAAGTGCCGCCCCCGGTGGCGCCCGACCCGCCACTTTTCACCAATTGACAAGCCCGCTCCGGTGCGGAAGGATCGAAAAGATGCCCGGCGACGAATTCCGGTCCCAGCGACCGGCTGTGCGCGTCTCATCGCCGGAGTGCGACGCGGCGCGGTGGCAAGGGAGGCGAGCAGGCGGGTGCCTGATGTTCACGGTCCGGTGCGTCCGCCGGCGCCGGAGCCGGTCCGGTGGGGACGACGGCTGGCGGCGTGGCTCTTGGGCGTGGCGGTCCTCGGCGCGTTGGCGCTGGGCGTGTCGGTATCAAGGCCCAATCCCGCCATCGCGACCGGCTCCGACATTCCGGGTCTGGTGCTGGTGGCGGTGGTCGGGTTGCCGGGACAGCCCGGCTTCGCCGGCTTTATCGCCCACATCGACCCCAACGGGCGCAATTTGGGCGTGATTCCGGTGCCAGGATCCCTGGCGGCCGAGAGTCCGGGCGACCCACTGTGGGCGGATGCCGGGCAGTTGTCCGGGTCGGCGTTGACGGCGGCTGTGCGCCGCGACACCGGTCTGCACGTCTCGGGGTACTACCTGATCAACATCGGGGCCACCCAGGCGGTGCTGGAGGCGCTCGACCAGGGATCCCAGGACTGGCCCAAGGCTCTGGCGCCCGACCTGGCCCTGAAGGAACTGGGTTGGCCCTATGGTCAACCGTCGCGGCGGCATGAGTTGGCCGTGCTGTCGGACATCGTGACCTACCTGCCCGAATTGGCCCCCAATCAAACCACGCTGTTGACCAATGTCATGAAAGGATCGACGACCAATTTGTCCGCCTATCAGCTGTTCATGCTGGCCACGTACATCCGCGGCGAGAACCTGCGCCTGGAATCGGCGGCCGCGGCGCGGAGGGGCCGATGAGCCGCGCGGTCTTGGTCTCGCGCCCCGCGGGTGGCCGCTTTGCCGAGGCGCTGCACACCTCCAGCCGGACTCTCATTTTGATTGCGCTGGTGCTTCTGTCGCGGGTGCTGACCTTTGAAGAAGGCGGGCTCGCGTACTTCTATCTGCCGCGGGCCTGGCCGCAGGTGGTGCCGAGCCTGTTTCCGCCGGCGGGCGGGTTTTGGTTTCAGGTGCTCCTGGGTCCCTGGGCGCATTGGGACGGGTATTGGTATCTCTCCATCGCGCAGCTGGGGTATGTGGGCCGACCCCTGGCCACGGCGTTCTTCCCGCTGTACCCCATCCTCATCCGGCTGATGGGGGGCAGCGTCGGATCCGCCCTCCTGGTGTCGCTGACCGCCTTTGGGGTGGGGATGGTGCTGCTGTATCGGCTTGCGGCCGCTGAGCTGGGGCCGCGCGCCGCCTGGTTCACGGTGCTGGCCCTGGCCTTCTTTCCCACCGCCTTCTACTTCAATGCCGTCTACCCGGAATCGTTGGTGCTGGCGCTGACGCTGGCAAGCCTGCTCTGGGCCCGAAGCGGCCGCTACGGCTGGGCGGCCCTCACCGCCGCCCTGGTGTCGGCGGCGTCGGTCGACGGCGTGCTGCTGGCGGTTCCCCTCCTCCTGTACCTGTGGCGCACGCACCAACCCTACCGCCGCTATGCCTGGGTGCTGGCGGTGCCGCTCGGTCTTTTGGCGTATATGTTCCGGCTCTGGCAGGTGTTCGGTTCGCCGCTCATGTTTCAAAGCGTGCAGAGCAACTGGGGCCGGCGGCTCACATGGCCCTGGGACACCATTTGGTCCGCGCTCAAAAACGCCTGGATCAACTTGGGCAACTTCATCTCCATCCCCCATCTTTTTGCCACCGGCCAGCCCACCACCGTCATCAGCAACGTGTGGAACCTGGCCTTCTTCGCCTTTGGCGTCTGGTTGATTGTCCTCGCCTTTCGGCGCCTCGACCGCCCCATCTGGTGGTTCTGCGTGCTGGTGTTGGCGGTGCCCTTCTTGGACCCTTCGGCCGGGGTGCCCTTCATGTCGATGCCCCGCCTGCTGCTCGCGGCCCCGCCGCTCTTCATCGCGCTGGGCGACTGGCTCTCCGAGCGCAGCCGGGCGCTCAAAATCTACCTGGGGCTCAGCTGGGCGGTCGGCGCTCTCCTGGTGGCCCTGTTCACCACAGCCCACTGGGTCGCCTGAACGGGCGCCCGCTTTCCCCGATCCCGTCAATCTGGTATGGTGAGCATATCATTAACCTCATTAATGGTCCGGAGCGTGACGATGGATCGCGACACTCTGCTGAAGCAGGCGGCCTTGGGCGTGGATCGGTTGAATCGACGACTGGGACGGGAGTGGGGTCCGCTGACGCGGGCTCAATGGGCGGTTCTGCGCCGGTTGACCGAAGGGCCCGTGCCCGTGGGGCTGTTGGCGCAGCGTCTTGACATCTCCACGGCCGGCGCCACGCGCATGCTGGACAAACTGGAAGAGTGCGGCTACGTCGGGCGCCAGCGGCAGGAAGGAGACATGCGCCAGGTGTCGGCCTGCCTGACGAAAGAGGGCGAGACCGCTTTGAAGGAAGCCTGGCACGCCTACCTCGACCGCCTGGCCGAAATGTTGGTTCCCGTCTCCGACGAAGACTTGGCCCGCTGGCTCGACATCCTAAACCAGCTGGCCCCGCCCAAACAGTGCGGGCCGTAATGACCTGGGCCGCCTACCCCCTCGTCACGCGCCGCCTCATCATCGCCCGGGCGCTTCGAAGCCTCGGCCAGGGCATGATGGTCGTCAACTTCACCCTCTACCTGAGGGCCCTCGGTTGGCACGCCGCCGACATCGGTCTGCTGCTGACCGCCTCCGGTCTCGTGGGCGCGGCGCTGTCGCTGGCGGTGGGATATTTCTCCGACCGCCACGGACGCAAGCGGTTCATCCTCGCCTATGAGACCCTCACGGTGCTGGCGGGCATCCTGGCCGTCCTGACCTGGAATCCCTATGTGCTGTCCACGGCCAGCATCGTGGCCAGCTTTGGACGCGGCCAGTCTGGCGGCGCCGGCCCGTTTGGACCTGCGGAGCAGGCCTGGATTACCCGCGCGGTGGAACCGGGTTTGCGCAGTCGGCTCTTCAGCCTCAACGCCGCCATTGGCTTTGTCGGCATGGGCCTCGGGGCGCTGGCGGCCGGATCGGTGGTGCTGTTCCAGCACTGGCTGCCGGGAGCGGCCGCCTTCCGTCCCCTGTTCCTGCTGCCCGCTCTGGGCTCGGGCATCAATCTGCTGCTCATCGTCCCCCTGCGGGAGGAGCGAGCCGACCCCGACGCCACCACCACGGTGGTGAGTGCCCATGAGCGTGATCGTCTGCGCGACGAGGAAGCGGCGGTCACGCGCCATGAGAACCGGGAGATGGCCAAGCTGGCCTTCACCAATTCCTTGAACGGGCTCGCGGTGGGATTGACGGGGCCCCTCATCGCCTACTGGTTTGCCGTCCGCTACGGGGTGGGTCCGGCCGCCATCGGCGGTCTCCTGGCGGTGTCCTTCCTCGCCACCGGGTTCTCCAATCTGGCCACCGGCCGCATCGCCGAACGGGCGGGCGTCGTCCGCACGGTGGCCGGCATCCGCATTCTGGGCGTCGTCATGCTGGTGGTCATGACCCTGATGGGCACGTTCTTCTGGGCCGCCATCTTCTACTTCCTGCGCTCCATGCTGAACCGCGGCTCGGTGGGCGCCCGGCAGGCGGTATCCCTGAGTTTGACCCGAGACAAGCGGCGCGGGCTGGCGGCGAGTCTCAATGTCGTCTCGATGCGCGTGCCGGCCTCGGTCGGACCCACCGTGGCCGGCTATCTCATGGACGACGGCAATCTGACGCTCCCCTTCTTCATCGGCGCGGGCCTGCAGACGCTGTACGCCCTGACCTACGCGCGTCTCTTCCGGCACTACAACGACGCGCTGGGACCGGACCGCCGGGCGGAGAAGGCGGCGCCGTTTCCCACTCACAGCGCCGGCGCCTGACGGCTGGCGTCCGCCGCCCGGCGCACCGCCCATGGTGGCCTCGAACCGCGGGTCAGATCCGGCGGTCGGCCTCGATCCTCGCAGCCGCCCCATCGCGTCGCATCGGCTTTACGGCACCCGGCCGGCTGTGCCACACTCATAGCAGCATGTCTCGGGGAGGCCACATGAAGGGACTCATTCTCGCGGGCGGCACCGGGTCGCGACTTCGCCCGCTGACGTATACGCGAGCCAAGCAGCTCATTCCCATCGCCAACCGTCCGTTGTTGCACTACGCCATCGAGGCGCTGACGGAAGCCGGCATCACCGACATCGGCGTCGTCGTCGGCGACACCGCCAAAGAAGTGGAGGCGGCGCTCGGCGACGGCTCCCGGTTTGGCTGCCGGCTGACCTACATTCCCCAGTCGGCTCCGTTGGGCCTGGCCCACGCCGTGTCCACCGCCGAGCCGTTCCTGGGCGACGACCCGTTTCTCATGTATCTGGGCGACAACCTGCTGAAGGGCGGCATCACCGAGGTGGTCGAGGCATTTTTGGCCAACCGCTGGGACGCGTCCATTCTGCTGACGCCGGTGTCGCATCCGGAGCAGTTCGGGGTCGCCGTGGTGGACGGCCAAACCATTGTGCGCCTGGTGGAGAAGCCGGCGGAGCCACCCTCCAACCTGGCCCTGGTGGGCGTCTATCTGTTCCGGCCCGCTATCCATGACGCCATCGCCAGCCTCGAGCCCTCCTGGCGCGGCGAATATGAGATCACCGACGCCATTCAGACGCTGATTGACCGCGGCCACGCGGTGCACGCCGACTTCGTGCGCGGCTGGTGGAAAGACACCGGCAAGCCCGAGGATGTTCTGGACGCCAACCGCCTCATCCTGGAGGAATTGGAGTCCCGGGTGGACGGCGACGTCGATGCGCTCTCGGAAATCACGGGCCGGGTGGTGATTGACGCCGGGGCCACGGTGCGGCGCTCGACGATTCGGGGTCCGGCCGTGATTGGAGCGGGCGCCCGGGTGGAGGACAGCTACATCGGCCCCTTCACCAGCATCGGGCCGGGCGTGCAGGTGCGGCACACCGAAATCGAAATGAGCGTCGTCTTGGCCGATGCCGTGCTGGAGGATGTGCCGGCGCGGATCGACGGAAGCCTCATCGGGCGCGGCGCTCACGTCTGTCGGCGGACCCGCGCGCCCCGCTCCCTGGCCCTGGTCCTGGGCGATCAATCTCGGGTGGAGGTGCTCTGACGGTGGTGAGTGCGACACGCATTGCCGGTGTTCAGGAAAAGCTTTTGGTGCGGCATTTGGATGACCGTGGCTTCTTTGAGGAGATCCTGCGCGACGACGACGGGCTTTTGCGCCAGTTCGGCCAGGCGTCGCTGTCCTATTCGCACCCCGGCGTCATCAAGGCGTTTCATTATCACGAGCGGCAGGACGATCTGTGGTTCTTTCCGGTGGGCGAGGCGCAGGTGGTGCTGCATGACTTGCGGCCCGATTCCCCCACCCGCGGCATCACCAACGTGTTCTATATGGGGGAGAGCCATGCGAGCCTGCTGGTCATTCCGGTGGGCGTGGCGCACGGGTATCGGGTGCTGGGCGGTCGCCCGCTGATGATCGTGTACTTCACCACCGAATCGTATCGTCCGGACGATCCCGACGAAAAGCGCATCGCCTGGGACGATCCCGCCATCGGGTTTGATTGGACGACCCGGCCCCGTTAGGCCCGCGGCGATGAGACAGGGGCGAAGACCATCGGGGAGGTGGATCCCATGCGCATCCTGGTGACCGGGGGCGCCGGCTTCATCGGCAGCAACTTTGTCCGCTGGGTGCTGGAGACCCGGCCGGAGGTCCGCGTCGCCACGCTGGACGCGCTGACTTATGCCGGCAATCCGGCCAATCTGGAGGGGCTGCCGGCGGACCGGCATCACTTCATCCACGGCGACATCCGCGACCCGGATGCCGTGGAGGCGGCGGTGGGATCGGGCGTGGACGTCATCGTGCATTTCGCGGCCGAGTCCCACGTGGACCGGTCGATTCTGGGCGCCGCGGACTTTCTGACCACCAACGTCCAAGGGACCCAGAATCTGCTGGACGCGGCGCGCCGCCATCGGGTCGGGCGTTTTGTGCATGTCTCCACCGATGAGGTGTACGGCAGTCTCGGACCGGCGGACGCCGCGTTCACGGAGCGCCACCCGCTCTTGCCCAACAGTCCGTACGCGGCCAGCAAGGCCGCCTCGGATCTGCTGGTGCGGGCCGCCGTGCAGACGTTCGGTTTTCCCGCCGTCATCACCCGATGCTCCAACAACTACGGTCCCTACCAGTTCCCGGAAAAGTTCATCCCCCTCTTCATCACCAATGCGTTGGCGGGCGAACCGTGCCCGCTGTACGGCGACGGCCTCCAAGTGCGCGACTGGCTCCATGTGCAAGACCACGTGCGGGCGATATGGGCCGTGCTGGAGCGTGGCGCGGTGGGATCCGTCTACAACATCGGCGGGCAGGAAGAGCACACCAACCGGGAATTGGCCGAAGCGATCCTCGCGCTCCTGAATCGGGACACAGCGCTCATCCGGCCCGTGCGGGACCGTCCCGGCCATGACCGCCGCTATGCCATGGACACCACCAAGATTCGGCGGGAGTTGGGCTGGGCGCCCGAGATCGCCTTTGCCGCCGGCATTCGGGCCACCGTCGACTGGTACCGCGACAACGAACCCTGGTGGCGCGCCATCAAGTCCGGCGCGTATCGCGAGTACTACCGCGACCAGTACGGGGCCCGCCTCCCATGAGCGAGCGGCACCTCGTGCTGGGCGTCACCGGTCAAGTGGGGCAGGCGCTGTGGCAGGCGCTCGCCCAAGAACAACATGTGGTGCTGGGCACCGGATACTCCCGGGGGGCGGATTACACCCTGGATCTGGGCGACCGCGCGGCGGTGGCCTCCCTCCTCGATGCCGTCCGTCCGGACGTGGTGTGGATTGTCGGCGCCTACACCCACGTGGACGGGTGCGAAGCTCATCCCGAGCAGAGTGCGCGGATCAACCGCGACGGGCCCCGGGCGGCGGTGGCGTGGGCCGCCGCCCATGGGGCCCGCGCCGTCTTCTATTCCACCGACTACGTGTTTGACGGCGAGGCGGGCCCCTATGGCGAAGACGACCCGCCCCGTCCGCTCTCGGTGTACGGGGCTCACAAACGAGCCGTCGAGGAGACGATGCAAGAAGATCTGCCCGATTCCGGCCTCGTCATCCGCACGGCCTGGGTCTACAGCTGGGAGGTCGAACCCAAAAACTTCATGCAGCGCTTGGCGCTCAACCTGGCCCGGGGACAATCCGCCCGCATTCCGGATGACCAGTGGGGCAATCCCACCTACGCCCCCGAACTGGCCGCGAGCAGCGTTCGGCTGGCGGCCGCAGGCGTGAGCGGGATCGTGCACGTCGCGGGAGAGGACATCATGACCCGGTATGCGTTCGGTCGCCTCATCGCGTCCCAATTTGGGCTCGACCCGGCGCGTGTCGCCGGGATCCCCACCGCCGCCCTGCAGCAGCCGGCTCCACGGCCGCTTCGGGCCGGGTTGCGGGTGGACCGCTGCCGGAGCGTCATCGGCGACACGCCGCGCGGACCGGCGGCGGTCCTGGCCGAGTTGGCGCGGCAGCATCCCCTGGTTCCGGGTGCGTGACGGTCAGGCGCGTCGGGTCCGGATGGGTCGTTCGTCCGTATCTCCGAAAATAGTCCCGCCCTTATGATTTAATGGAAACCGAAGCAGAGCGTCCGCCAGGAGGTGCCTATGTCAGCCTCAAGCAGCATTCCAGAAACGGCCCACAACCCCGCCGCCCGCTCCATCCGGGAGGTGGTGTTCGGCGTCAACGACGGCCTCGTCTCCATCACCGGCGTGGTGGTCGGCGTCACCTCCTCGCACATGGCCCGGCATGAAATCGTCATCGCCGGTCTGGCCGCGATGGTGGCGGCGACGGTGTCGATGGGGCTGGGCGCCTACCTCTCCACCCAGGCCCAGCGCGAATATTTCCAGTCGGAGTGGGACCGGGAGATGCAGGAGGTCCACGAGGTCCCGGACGAGGAACGGCGGGAAGTGGAAGGCATCATGCGTCAGAAAGGCTTCACCCCGGACGAGGCGCAGCACTTCACGGCCCGCCTCATGATGGACAAGCAGCAGTGGGTGGACTTCATGATGAAAGAAGAGCTGGGCATCATGGTGGAGGCGGCCGAGCATCCGTGGCTGGACGCCGGCGTGATGGCATTCTCCGTCGTGGTGGGCGCGTTGCCCCCCATTCTTCCCTTTCTGTTCGCCATCTCCACCCAGTCCGCCCTGCTTTGGGCCATCGCCCTCGCCATTTTGGTGGCGTTTGGCCTGGGTGTGCTCAAGGCGCTGGTGGCCAAGGGCAATTGGCTTCGGAGCGGGCTCCAGTTTCTCCTGGTGACGAGCGCCGCGGTGGTGGTGGGCGTCGTGGTCGGGCGTGCGCTCGGGGGGATCGCCAGCACCGTGGGCTAACCGGGCCATCCGTTCATGAAGGGGCCGGCGAGGTTGACCCTCGCCGGCCCCTAGCTTGATTCCCGACGGCTCAGGCCCGATGGAAGGCGGCCATGCGCTCCTTGACCTGGGCGACCGCGCTGTCCGGAAACGGGCGCGGCTCGCCCAAGGTCTTGGCCATCAGGCTCAGCTCGGCGGCCTCTTCCAGCGTCCCCAGCAGGCCAGCCGTGCTGGCCGGGGTCTTGTGGAACACCAGGACTCCATGATTGGCCAGCAGCACGGCGGACAGGTCCGGGTGGCTCTCGGCCATGCGCAGAATCCCCCCCACCGACGCCTCCGAGCCGCGCGGCGCCCAGGGGACGACCGGCACCGGCTCGCGCAGGCCGAACCGGAGCAGCGGCTCGTAGGCCAACGGCAGCGGCTCGTGCGCAATGGCGAACGCCGTCAGATGGGGCGCATGGGTGTGAATGACCGCGCCCACGTCGGGGCGCAGGCGGTAGACGCCCGCGTGCATCTCCACGATCTCTTGGTTCCCGGGATCCACTTCACCCTCCAGCACCGTGCCGTCCAAACCCACCACGGCAAAAGATGCCGGGGTCAAATCCTGAACGTTGCCGCCGCGGGTCAGCACCATGCGGTCGGCGCCCCAGCGAGCCGAGAGGTTGGCGTGGCTCCGCCGCCCCAAGAGGCCGCCCTGCTTCAGAAAATCGGTTGCCTCGATCAGGTCGGCAATCAGTCGATCCCGACTCATCGTTGTCTCCGTCGTCGCCATGATGTCCCTCGCTTTCCCCGTGCCCAAGGGCCTGTCCTCGATCCTCTCCACTGTATCCATTGTACTCTTCCCGACACGCTCCCCCGCCGTCCGGCAGCCCGGCTCAGGTCCGGGGGATGCCGGCCGGCCGGTCCGGCAGGGTGGGCTCCTCGAGGGGAGCCTCCTCGTCCGTCTCCCAGTGGCGGGCGCCCATCGCTTCGTTGAACCAGCGGGGCGGCGCCTCGGCTCCCCAGAATGTGGCCCGCCGCGGATCGTTCAGATCCCATTTCACCGTGGGCCAATCGGGGTCCGCCACCAGGTAGTCCCCGGTAAACAGTTCGAATCGATTGCCGTCCGGATCGCGCAGGTACAGAAAGAACGCATTGGTGGTGCCGTGCCGTCCGGGTCCTCGCTCCATGTTGCCGACGTGGCCGGTGGCGGCCAGGACATCGGCCACATGCAGCAGCGTCTCGGGGCTGTGGGCAATAAACGCCGCATGGTGGAAACGGGGACCGCGCCCGTTGGAGATGGCCAGGTCATGCGACGTTTGCTTGCGCCTGAGCCACGCGCCCCAGATGTGCTCGACTCCGTCGGCGTCGCGGCTCACCGTGCACTCCGAGCACTGAAATCCGAGACGCTCCTGGTACCAGCGCGACGCCGCTTCAATATGGGGGGTGACATAGTTGACATGGTCCAGCCGCATGACGGCCGCGCCGTGATATTCATCGTACGCCTGCAGCTTCCAATCGACGTACGCCGTCTCATGGACGAACTCGACGGGAAATCCGAAGGGATCCATCACCCGCAGCGCCCGTCCCACCGCCCGCTCGGTCTCCGGCTCCACAAACCGCCGCCAAAGGCCCTCCCGAGCCGCCAACTCCGCCAACGCCTCCAGGTCCGCCGCCTGCCCCACGCGAAACGCCACATGGGCCAACCCCGGGCTCTCCCCTTGCGTCAGGGCCACCGAATGGTGGTAACGGTCTTCCAGCCCGCGCAAATACGCATGCCGCCCGTCGTGTTCGGTCTCCACGAAGCCCACCCGGTCCACCCAGAACCGGCGGGCCCGGTCCAGGTCCGTCACCCGATACTCCACGTGACTGGTGCGCAGGATGTTCACGGTCCAGCCTCCCTCCCCTCGAACGGTCCGATTGCCACGGTCAGGGTGCTGCCGCACGGTCTAGGCGAGGCCCGATCCCGTTTCGGGCGGCTCGGGGATGGGCGTGCGATCCAGGAAGCGCCGCACCCGCTCTTTCATGGGATTTTTGTCGTAGCTGAAGTAGAGCGCGCCCGCCATCCGCACCGGGTCTCCAAAGAAGAAGCGTTCGTACAGCGTCTGCCGTCCGGCGAAGGTGGAGACCGACAAATCCCACGCCAGGCGAAAGAGCCGGATGCGATCGGCCGCCGGGGTGTTCTTGGCCTGGTAGTACCGATCGATGTCGGGCCGCAGCGCGGGATTCTCCAGATCCTTCTCGGTGGGAATCGCCATCAGGCCGCTGGCTCCCAGCTGCTGGACGATTTCGACCAACCGCGGGTACACATACGGAAACGTGTTGCGGGCCATGTTGAGCGGCATCCAGTCCGGGGTCATCACGCCCCAGCGGTTCTCATGCGCGTGGGCCTCGGCCGCCGCCACAAACGCCTTCTGCGTCTCCACCGCCTTGATAATCTCGGCCACTTTTTCCTGCACGTGTTGAAATTGCTCGATGCCGATGGTGTCCACCATGAGCGACGCCACACCCAGCACAAATTCCGCTTTGGCAATGTTCTTCACGACCACTTGGTGCGTCATATGCACGGTGGCGTCGGTGTCGGTGTACAGCCGATTGCAAAGCTCCCCGTCCTCCAGCAGAAACACCCGGTCCCACGGCACCAGCACGTCGTTGAAAACCACCATGCAGTCCATCTCCTCGAAGCGCGAGCCCAAGGGATGGTCGAAATGCGACTTGCCGTAGTCGAACGATTCGCGGCAGATGAGGCGGACGCCCGGTGTGGACAGCGGCAGGGCAAAGGCGTAGGCGTAGGGTCGGTCCTCCTCGGCGGCCCGGATGACGGTCGACGGAAACACCAACACCTCGTCGGCCACCGGCAGCGTGGCCAGCATGCGCGCGCCGCGGATCACCACGCCGTCGGCCGTCTTCTCGACGATGCGGGCCGCCAGATACGGATCGGCCTGCTGGCTCAGGCTGGCCCCGCGATTGGCCTGCGGGTTGATGAGCGTGTGCGTGAGACACAGATCGTTTTCGCGCACGTACTCATAGTACTTTTGAATGTTTTCCTGGAAGCGGGGGTCGTTCTGGCCGAAAAACGGCGCCGCCGAGGCCAGGCCCATCACGTCGGCGTTCAAATAGTCGGGCGTCCGCCCCATGATGCCGCCGGAGAAATTGGCCCACTCCTCCATCATTCGCCGACGTCGCACCAGGTCGTCCCGGGTGCGGGGAATGAGAAAGGACATCCCCACCCGGTCTCCGGTCAAGGGCGAGGTGTAGGTCATCGTGTCGCGAAGCTCCGGCACATGCTGCAGATCGTACAGTGCGGCGACGCTCTCGGCGATATGGCCGAAGGCGGGGTGGTCCGTGACGCGGCTGGTAATCCGGCTGCCGTCTATCCAAAGCTCCCGCGGCGTGTCATTCAGCTGGGCCAAGTACTGGGCACCGGTCCGCGCCCCCATGTGGCATCGCTCCTCCAGCGTGAAATAGTCGACCCGATTTACCGGCGCGCCCCCACCTGCAAAATGGGCGGCGGCGCCAACGCTACCTGAACGGACTTCTGTTCGGTGTAAAACTCGAAGCTGTAGTCGCCCCCCTCACGGCCGATGCCGCTGTCCTTGGCACCGCCGAACGGCGTGCGCAGATCGCGCACGTTGGGCGAGTTGACCCACACCATGCCCACCTCCAGAGCGGCGGCCAGATTGTGGGCCCGGGCAAGATTCTCCGTCCACACATACGCGGCCAAGCCGTAGCGCACATCGTTGGCAATGGCGAGCGCGTCCGCCTCGTCCGCGAAGGACAGGACCGTCAGGACCGGCCCGAAGATCTCTTCTTGCTCCACGCGCATCCCCGGTCGGACGTCGGTCAAGACGGTGGCTTCCAGGAAGTTGCCGCCGCTCCGGTCCGGGGGCCGCCGGCCACCGACCGCCACTGTGGCCCCCTCCTCCCGAGCGATGTCCAGATATCCGTTAACCCGTTCCCAGTGCTCGGGATGGATCAGGGGTCCCAACTCGGTCGTGGGATCGAACGGATCGCCGACGCGGATGGACCGCACCCGGTCCAGCAGGGCCGGCACGAACGTGTCAACCAGCCGACGGTCCAGGAGCAGGCGCGATCCGGCCGTGCAGCGTTCGCCGTTCAGCGTGAACATGCCGTAGAGGGTGGCGTCCAGCGCCCGCTCCAGGTTGGCATCGGCGAAGACCAGCACCGGAGACTTGCCGCCGAGCTCCATGGAGAAGCGCTTCAAGCCGGCGGCGCCGTTGCGCAGGATCTCCCGCCCGGTGGACGTCTCGCCCGTGAAGGAGATGAGTCGGACGGCGGGATGCGCCACCAGCGCCGCGCCGGCTGTTTCGCCGTAGCCGTGCACGACATTGAACACGCCCGGCGGCAGCTGGGCCGCATCGATGATGCGGGCTAACCGATCGGCCGTCAGCGGGGACCATTCGGCCGGCTTGAGCACCGCCGTGTTGCCGGCGGCGAGGCACGGCGCAATCTTCCAGCACTCCAGCATCAGCGGCGTGTTCCACGGCGTAATCAACCCCGCCACCCCGACCGGCTGGCGCAGGCTGTAATTGAGGAAGCGCCCTTCGACCGGGAAGGTCTCGCCGGTCAGGTGGGTCGCCTGATCGGCAAAGAAGCGGAAGTTCTCCGCCGCGCGACTCACCTGTCCGCGCGTCTGGGCGATGGGAATGCCGGTGTCCAGCGTTTCCAGAAGCGCCAGCGCGTCCTGATCCTCCATCATCAGATCGGCGATGCGGCGAAGATGGCGGGCGCGCTCGGCGCCGGACCAGCGCGGCCAGGGTCCCTCGCGAAACGCGGCCAGGGCGCTGTCCACCGCGTCACCCACATCCTCCGCCCGTCCCTCCGCCACCTCGGTCAGCACCGCGTTGGTGGTCGGGTTGAGACTCGGAAACCACCGCCCCGCCCGCGCCTCGCGAAACGTGCCACCGATATAGAGCGGCACCCGCCGCACATGCCGCCGCGCGTCCTCCTCGCTCATCCACTCCTCCTCTTCCGCCCCGGCCCGCCCCGCCACGGTGCCGTCAGACCGGCGGCGCCGGCTCTTCGGCCACCACCGGGTTCTCCAGTCGACCCACGCCCTCCACCTCGGACACCATCCAGTCGCCGGGATGCACGGGCGAGATGCCGCGCGGCGTCCCGGTGAGAATGACATCTCCCGGCTCTAAGGTCATGAAATAGGACAGGTACTCGATGAGGGCGGGCACGCTGTAGACCAGGTCGCGCGTATTGCCCTCCTGGCGCAGCTGCCCGTTGACATGCGTGGTCAGGCGCAGGCGGCCCGGGTCGCCCACTTCGTCGGCGGTGACCAGATAGGGACCGAGCGGCCCGAACGTGTCGAAGCCCTTGGCCTTCACGGGCGGACGAAACACGTTTTTGACAAAGTCCCGGCACGTGAAGTCGTTGGCGACCGTATATCCGAGCACATAATCCAGCGCGTGTCGGGCCGGCACCCGGCGCGCGCTGCCCCCCATCACCACCGCCAGTTCCGTCTCATAGTGGCAGTGCTGGGCGCCGGACGGATAGACCACCGGAGCCTTGTGCCCGATCAAGCTGGAGAGGGATTTCATGAACAGGGCCGGCTCCTCGGGCTTGTCCAACGCCAGCTCGGTCGCATGATCGGCATAATTGAGCGCCAGTCCAATCACCGTGCGCGGCTCAAGCGGCGGCAGGAACGCCACCTGACCGGGGTCCCACCCGCGCCCCCCCGCCTCCAGCTGCCCGTCCTCCCGCAGATGGGCCCGCAGCACGCGCCCCTCGGCCTGAATTCGGGCCAGTCTCACGCCTTCACCTCCTCCTCGATCAGGCCGTAGCGGATGAGAAGCTCCTCCAACGCCTTGGCATGCGCGTCGGTGATGGGCACCAGCGGCAGGCGGAGATGGGGGCGGATGCGCCGCATCATCCCCAGGGCCGACTTGACCGGAGCGGGGTTGGTCTCCCAGAACAGCGCCTGATTGATGGGCAGCAGTTCGTAGTGGAGGTTCAGCGCCTCCTTCCAGTTGCCCTCCCGCACCAGATTGTAGAGGGCCGCCACTTTGCCGGGCAGAATATTGGCCGTCGCCGACACGTGGCCCGCGCCCCCCACCATCAGCATCGGATAGCAGAGCGCCTCAATGCCCGAGTAGACCAGAAAATCCCGGCCGCAGGCCTGCAGCACGTTGGACACCTGTTCGAAGTCCCGGTTGGCTTCCTTGACCCCGACGATGTTGGGAGCCGCCTTGCGCAGGCGCTTCATCGTGGCCGGCTCCATGTTGGCGGCGGTCCGCCCCGGGATGTTGTAGATGACAATGGGCAGATCGGGGACCGAACGGGCGACGGTGTAAAAGTGCTGGAACAGTCCTTCCTGACTGGGACGATTGTAGTAGGGCACGATAACCAGCGCGGCGTCGGCTCCAAGCTCCCGCGCATACTGGGTCAATTCCAGCGTTTCCGTGATGTTGTTGGACCCGCTGCCGAGCAGAACCGGCACCCGGCCGGCCACATGCTCCGTCGTGACGCGCATCTGGGTCTTCCGCTCCTCCAGGGAAAGAGCGGACGGCTCACCGGTGGTGCCCCCCACCGAAATCCCGTGGCTGCCTTCGCGAATCTGCCAGTCGATGAGGGTCCGGAGGGTCGCAAGGTCCAATCGATTTTGATCGTCGAACGGTGTTACCAGGGGCACGATGGACCCCCGAAGCCGCTCCTGAATGCTGCTCACGTCTGCTCCTCCCTGACTCCCGCTCCCAGGGTCACCACATCCAAAAGCCGTACGGCATCGGCCGTGCGCTGACGATGCTCGCGCGCCAGCCGCTCCAAAACCGGCACCGGACCCCGCTCGAAGATGGTCTCCAGGATTTGATGGTGCTCTTGAATCTCGGGCCGCGCGCGCCCGGGAATGACCGTGTACAACGCCACCCGGATAGCTTCCGCCCGATCGTACGCTCGGGTGAGCAGCGAGGCCGCATACGGATTCGGCAACGGCGCCCACAGCTTCTCGTGAAAGATCCGGTCCAGACGACCATAGCGGATCATGTCCCCATCTTCCACCGCCGCCATCTGATCGCGGGCCAATTGGCGCAGATCCGCCATCGCCTCGGGGAGAATCCGGCGCGCCGCGACCCCGACCGCCCAGGCTTCCAACGGTCCGAGCGCCTCCAGCGTCTCGGCCAGGGCGCGGTCATCCAACTCCACCACCTGAAACCCCACGTGACGGGCATACGCCACCAAGCCCTCGGCTTCCAGGCGCCGCACCGCTTCGCGCACCGGAATGGGACTGGTGCCCAACTCCCGCGCCAGCTGGTCAATCACCAACCGAAAGCCGGGTCCATAGCGACCACGCGCCATGTTCTCCCGAATGGCCCGGTACACCCGTTCATGCTTCAACCAGGCCTCAGGCTTATCACCCAGCGGTTTGTCGCTCACGTCAAGACTGGGCCCGGCCCGAGGAGGCCAAAGCCGCTTCCCCCTCTCCCACCGCCAAGCGTTCCTCCACCAGCCGGTCCAGATTGGCCAGTTTAATCGGGTACTGCTTTACAAACGTGGGCGCGCCGGTGAGACGCCCGCCGGTGAACAGGCCGTCATACACGGCCTCGAAGCGCACCCGCACGCGCGCCAAGGGCACGGGAAGGCCCGGAACCAGTTTCTCGACCACCTGCGCCGTACCTGCCAGCGTGTAGACCGATTCCTGAAAGACCGCCAGGGTGACGGCGGTGTGGTGGGCCAAATTGCGAATCAGTCGAGCCTTCGCCCCGACCATCAGGTCCAAGCCGTCGGGCGGGCGCCCCTTGAGCCAGGAGACGGCCGACAACTCCGGCCTCCCACTCGCGTCCACCGAGGCCAACAGGCAAAGACTCTCCGGCTCGAGCCGGGCTATCACGTCCTCCAACCTGGGCACTGCGCGTCGGGGCGCCATGGCGCTCCCCCTCTCCCGGCCGCGGCGGCATGGCCGCCGTCCGCTTGATGTATGGTATACGCCAAACCGACCGCCGACACAATGTCCTATGACAAATTATCTTCCGTATCATATATGATATCATGTTTGTTGTGCGGTCGGCCACCCCGCCATGCGCGGATCCCCCGTCACGGGGCGACCCGCCGGCGACAGCAGGTGTTCCCGGTGACCGGCGCGCCGTTGTTCGGAGCTGACCGCATGCGGCTCCGGAACGCGAATCAAAACGACACGCCGCCGATGAGAATAATGTTGGCGTACCACGTGAACTCCCCCGTCCGCACCGCCGCCCGCACCCTCGGCAGACGCGCCTTGAATTCCGGGTGGGGCACCAATTCGACAATCGCCGCCCGCGGCAAGAGGCTTCGAATCTCAGACTCCAGAACGGGACTCCGATCCTGAATCTCGCGCGATAGAACGGCGCCCTCGACCGTGAGGTGTTCCAAGACCGCCCCCAACACGGTCAGAAACGCCGGCACCCGCGCCACCACCGCCAGGTCCACCCGCTCCACGCCGAGCGGGATGGGCAAGCCCGCATCCGTGATGGCCAACTCGTCCGTATGTCCCATCTCGCTCAGCACCCGATTGAGCTGCCCGTTCAGAATCGCCGTCGCCTTCACCATCAGCGCACTCCCCTTTTCCCCGCTTGTTCTCGCCGGGATCCGTGTCCCGCAGGCCGTCACGACCCTGCCGGTACGGCTCCGTGCCCGATCCACGCCGGCCGGCCTCGACCTTGTTCGGACTCACTCAGGCCCGAGCGCCTTTAGCCAGTCACGGCACCGCCGCTCATCGTCTGCGCTCGGGGCGAGAGACGGCGCCCGCCAGAGGGAGAGGGTCGGGGCGGATTGCAGCCGCGGGACGTCGGCCTCGGCGGCCCCGACGCCGGTCTCCAGCCGACGGCCCGGGTGTTCCACATGAACCTCCCACCGATCCGGCGCGGTTTGGCGCCGAACCAGGTTTTGCCGGTTATAGTGGCCAGCGGCCACCGTGGCGTACTGCAGTCGACGCCGGAGCGCTTCGGCCGAATTAGGAAAGTTCACGTTGACCACCCCGCCGCCGGCCACCAACTCCGTCACCCCCTGCTGCAGGTACCCGGCCAGAAGCTCGGCCGCTTCCGTGTACAAGGAGGGCACCTCCGCATTTTCGGCGTCGGGAAGAACGTCCAGCGACACGGCCAGCCCGGGGATGCGGCGCCGCGCCGCCTCAAAGGCGGCTCCCACCGTCCCCGAGTACCAGATGTCCCACCCGACGTTGGCCCCTCGGTTGATGCCGGACACCACCATGTCAAACGGACCCAGTTCTTCCCAGCCGAAGATGACGCAATCAAGCGGCGTACCCCCGCAGGCATACTGCCTCGCGCCCAGACGCACCACGTCATACGCCGCCCCGAACGTGAAACTTTGACTGGCGGCCGATCGCTGCTCGACGGGCGCGACCACCACCACGTCGAAGTTTCGGCCCAACGCCGCGTCGAGTGCCCGGATCCCCGGTGCCCGGATTCCGTCGTCATTCGTGAGCAACACCCTCACCCGCATCGCCCCCCTTGCCGCATCAGACCGCCGCGCCCCCTCGTGCAGCATCGTGCCGGGTCGAGTGTCCACCCGGTTCGCCGGGCGCATGGGAACGGCACACCCCACGACACCCCTCCGCTCTTCACCCCGAGAGCATTTCGAGCGAAGGCGCCGGCGCTCAGGACCTGAACACCGGCGCCTCGCCCAGCGCGGACGGAATCCTCACCGCCCGCCTGCGTAAGACCTTACGCCGCGTCCTGCGGCATGAGCTCTCCCTTCGGTTCGGGCGCCAGCCACTGCGTGATCAAGGCACCGGCCAGGTTCAGAAGGGCGAAGATGATAAACCCGGTGCCGAGACCCCAGGCCGCAATCACGACGGGAAAGATGAGCGTGCCGAGAAAGGCGCCGAGACGGGAGCTGGCCGTCGCAAAGCCGTGGCCCGTGGCTCGCACCGAGGTCGGAAACAGCTCGCCCGCAAACACATAGGTCAGAGTGCCGGGAAACTCGTTGGCGATGGCCCAGATGAGATACAGGATGACGAAGGTCACGAAGGGAATGTGCGGGATGACCCCCATCAACAGGAACACGATGGCGAGCGCCACGAAGCCCCAGACTTGCAAGCGTTTGCGTCCCACCGGCTCAACCAGGGCCGCCACCACGAACGCCACCAGCAGCGTGAGCACCCAGACGGCCAGTCCGGCCAGGAGCGAATCGGTGGTGGTGGTTCCTTTGATCGCCTTCAGGATGGTGGGCAAAAACGTGGCCGCTCCGTAAGAACCGATGTCGAACAAGAACCAGCCCAACGCCACAAACAGCGTGGTGCGAATCAGTGTCGGCGAAAACAGCTTCCCCATCGCGGCCAGGCGAGATGTGCTCACCGGCGTGAATTCCGTCTGCTCAGCGTCCAGGGTGACGCCCTCGCTCTGAGCCACCTGCGCGGCCACCTGATGCGCTCGTTCCTTCTTGCCCGAGGCTGCCAGCCAGCGCGGCGACTCCGGAATGGACCGCCGCGCCCACATGACCGCCAGCGCGATGATGGCGCCGGATCCCAGCATGAACCGCCACGCATTGGGGCCCGAATGCAGGAGCAGCAGGCTGACGATGTAGGCCAGCGTGGCTCCGGCGGGCCAGGCGCCGATGGTCAGCACCAGCAGCATGCCACGGCGCTTGGTCGGGGCGAACTCCGCCGTCAGTGTGGAGGAGATGGGGTAGTCGGCACCGAGACCGACGCCCAGGAGAAACCGGAACACGATCAGCTCCCAGATGTTCTGGGACAGGGCCGACAGCACCGCAAACACGATGAAGATAGCCAGATCGAAGAGGTACATGGTGCGCCGGCCCACACGGTCGGTCAGATTGCCGAACAACAGGGCACCGACCAGCATGCCCAGGACGGCCGCCGCGCCGATGAAGCCCAGAAGCACCGATGTGGGGTGAAACAGCGGCTTGATGAACAAAAGGGCGGCCGCAATGATGGAGAGATTGTACCCATCCAGCAGCACGCCCATAGCCGACAGGAATGTGAGGCGGCGAACGAATTTCCCGAGCGGGATATCGCCCCATTGTACGGGGCCACCAGACGCAGCCATACTCGTCCTCCTCTGTGCGGATTGACGCACCATCCCCCTGCCCGATCCCGGCCGGACGATGCCGGGCATCGTCCCGGAGCGGCCGTGAATCGTCAACCCAAACCTGCAAGCGCTTACATCCCGCATAATCGTGCATTAAACGCGAGTGGCAGTCAACCGTGAACATGGCACGACAACGGAAATCTTCCGTTCCGGTCCGGGCCATGGGGATTGGCGGTCCATCTTGTTAAGGATTAAGGATGGGGATGGCGGGCGCCGATCGCTCCGTTAAACTGCGGCCGCAGCCGGGCTCGGTCAAAGCGCCGGCGGCGGCGCCTCGACCGAAGGACCCGTTCATCCGCCCGGCGGCGGAGTCTCAGCGCGCGGCGCCGAGCGCTTGCAGCACCTCGTCGGTCGAGCGGACACGACCGATGCGGGACAGCACCACCCGCAGGGCGAAGGCATGGTCGGCCTCGGACCGGGCCGAGCAGGCGTCTTCCACGAAGATCTGCTGGTAGCCCCGCTCATAGGCATCGCGCGCGGTGCTCTCCACCCCGTAATTGGTGGAAATACCGGCCAGCAACAGAGTGTCGATGCGCCGACGGCGCAGCTGCAAGTCCAGGTCCGTGCCGTAGAAGGCACCCCATTGCCGCTTTCGCACAACATGGTCGCCGGGTTGGGGACCCAGTTCGGGTACAATCTCATCCCAGCCCGGCGGCGGCGTCGGCCGAGCCGTCGAAGGGTCGTCGGTGAGGGGACGAAGGGCGTCCCGCCCGTCGGCCGAGGGCCCTACATGGACCAACACCACAAACGCACCGACGGCACGGCAGACGTCCGCGAGCCGTGCGGCATGCGCGACCACGGTGGATGCGGGGTGGGGCGCCAGCGAACCGCCCACGATGCCCCGCTGCAGGTCCACGACAATGAGAGCCGTCCGGCCCGGCTCCAAAACCAGCGCATCCGGCATACTTCACAACCTTTCCCGGGGAAAACCGCCGGCGCGAACGTCCGGCCATCCGGCGGACGAAGGCGCGACGGGATGGCAGCCCGACCCTCCGACCGTCCTTGCTATCATGGCATACGCCATGCGGGCGGCGCATCTCCTCTCGGAATCGAGAGACACTTGCGTGATGCAACAATCGTCGACAATTAGGCCGGGAGCTTGTGGACGGGAGGAGTTTGTTCCGTTCGTCACGAATGACTAAGAGAAACCACAGACTCGCACCGGGCGGTTGGCCGCCAGGGACGTTCTGTGGGCGTCAAACCGGGTTCGGGGACCGCAGCGCGTTCCATCCTGCGACCCGACTCGCGTATTTCGCATGCTTGCGTTTGAAAGGAGTCCTTACGGCGATGAAATGGCAAAGGCGCGGATGGGCCGTAGGCATCGTCGGCGCGCTGGCCCTGGTGCTGGCGGGCTGTGGCGCGGCCACGACCCCGTCTTCGTCTTCCGGTGTGGCCCCTGGACTCAACAACAACGAGATCACCCTCTTGGGTGGTATCCAGGTGGAGCCCAACTTCTGGTTCCCCATCATGTCCAACACCACCTGCAGCACAGCCAACGGCTTGAGCGGACTCATGTACCTGCCGCTGCTGCACATCTCCCGCACCGACGGCATCAACTTCAGCCGTTCGATCGCCTCGGGAATCACGGTCAGCAACAACGACACCACGTACACCATCACGCTCAATCCCAAATGGCACTGGTCCAACGGCCAGCCGGTCACCGCCGCGAACGTCGTCTTCGGCTGGGACATCATTCAAGCCTCCAGTCAGCCCAACGCCCCCTGGACGTATTGCGGCGACGGCATCGGCGGTGTCCCGCAGGACTTCAAGAGCGTGACCGCCCCGAACCCCACGACGGTCGTGGTGACCACGACCAAGGCGGTCAACCCGGTGTGGTTCGAGCACAACGGCTTGGGGCAGCTCATTCCCATTCCCTCGGTCTGGAACAAGCACAAGAACATGACCCGGGAACTGCAGTTCATCCAGCAGGAGGGCAACTCCCCCAGCAATTCCCTGTTCTCGGTGATTGACGGTCCGTATGCATTCGGGTCGTTCGTGGACAACGAGTACTGGACCATGGTGGCCAATCCCAAGTATGACGGCCACCAGGCAACTATCAAAAAGTTGCTCTTTGAGTATGAAACCTCGTCGTCCAACGCGTTTGCCGCCATGCGCAAGGGAACGTTCGCCACAGCCGGGCTGCCGGACTCGTACTACCCCGACCGCAATCAACTGACCAAGAACTACCTGGTGGAAACGGCGCCCTACGGCTTCTGCTTCAACTACATGGTTCCCAACCTGTCCTCTCAGGCGCCCGGCGGCATGGGCAGCATCTTCAACCAGCTCTACGTCCGGCAAGCGCTGCAGTTGGGGATTGACCAAGCCGCTATCGTCAAGGACTTCGACCATGGTTTGGCGCAGCCCACCTACGGCCCGGTGCCGTCGGTGCCGCCCAACAAGTACTACGACCCCAACATCCCGAAGTACGTCTTCAACCCGGCCAAAGGCAAAAAACTCCTGGAGGATCACGGGTGGCGGATGGTCAACGGGGTGATGACCAAGGGCCATCAGAAGCTGGCCTTCACCTGGCTCGTGGTGTCGGGATCCAACACGGTGACCAACACGGCCGTCCTCATCAAGGCCGATTGGGCACAGGAGGGCATTGACGCCACCATCAAGGAGGAGCCGTTCAACCAGGTCATCGCCACCCCCCCGAGCAAGTTCCAACTGGAGTGGTGGGGCGGCGGCTGGTGCTACGAACCCGACTACTATCCGACCGGCGGCGGACTCTTCGCGACCGGCGCCGCGTCCAACGCGGGCGACTACAGCAACGGCAAGATGAACCAGCTGATTCAGGCCACCTACTCGCCGCAGACACCGGCGTCCGCCCAGAAGGCGCTCGATGCCTACCAGGTGTACGCGGCCCAGCAACTCCCGGTCTTGTATCTGCCGACGGCTACGAGCCTCGAACTGGTAAAGCCGGGCTTGCACGGGGTGAACTCGGACTTCAACCCGATCACGGTTGGCACGTCGTTCAACCGCTGGACCATCGGCAAGACGCCCTAGCCTCCCCTTCGGGTCGAGGTACCGACCAGAGGACCGGCAGCCATGAAGCTGCCGGTCCTCTCGATCAGGGGCCGGGGCGCAAAGGCTCTTCCCCTCCCGCCGGAACGTTTCGGCGTCTCCCCGGACAGTATCCGCGGCGTCTGGCATCAGCCAGCGACGTGGCGCGTCTCCGCCATCCGGTCGAACACATTCGCATCCCGTTGTGGGCCTCCGCGCATGGCCGGTTCGGGGCCGCCGCTGCCATACGGGCCGGACGGGTCGGGGCGCCCATCCCGCAGTGTCAACGGGGGCAACCCGTCACTACCGGCACGTCCCCAGAGCCGGCGTGACTCGGGTTCGGGTGCAGCCGAAGACGACGCCGGGCCCCCGTGGCCTGCCACCGAGGGGACAGAACCCGTCGTCCAGGGGATGAGGGCGGGGCAGCTGCACCGGCCAGCGAGCCTCGAACCGCCGGAGTGCGTCCGGTGCCTCCTCCCGGCGACCCGGGCCGGGTGGTGCGGAGAATCCCTCTGTGCGGGGATTTCTCGGACGTCGCCGCGACGGCGCCCCGGACATCAGAACCCTCGGAGTCGGCTATCGGCGGTGAGAAGCCCTCGCGACGAGAGGACGGCTTTGCACGCACCGGGATGAACGCCGGCAGCGCCCTTTTTTGCCGTCGGTCGAAACGCCCGTCCATCGCCCTCGTAGCCCGCCGTACTCCGGGAAGTCTCGATGCCGCCCCTGCGGCGTCCGCCATCAGGCCTCGCCAGACGTCAGACCCACCCAGTCTGTCCATCGAGCCGTCGGCAAGATGTCCACAGCAGAAGTTCAGCTTTTGCCGCACGGCGGTTGTGGTACGGTGGAAGGGATCCAGGCAGTCGCTGGAAATGCGAGTCGCCGAACCGCCGCGCGTTGCGGTGGGCGGGGGATGATATTGTTGCCGACGGCAACTGGGGGCTAATGCGCAAGCAGGGGCGACTTCACCGCCCCAGCCCGACAACTAACCTCGTAGGCGTGGTGGAGGAACGATCCGCCCAGACGGTCCGGGCCTGTCCGCCCAACCGTCTCCGTGAACGCCTCCTCATGAGCCGCTCGTCATAGCGATAGCCCGTGGTCCCGACGTGCCTCGGCGGCAGTTGCCGTCACCAGGCCGTCGGGCCGATTAGCATGCGGCGGCGGACCGGATCTCGCGACCGCCGGCAGGGCGACGCACGTCGGGCCTGAGGCCCGTGCGAAAGGAGAGCAGACGATGGGGCAGGACGCGAGACCGTTGGTCGTGGTGACCAACCGGGAACCCTACGAGGATGTGGCAAGCAAAACCGGATGGGCGCCGATCCAGCGCGCCGGCGGAGTCACGGCCGCTTTGGAGCCGGTGCTGCAAGCCTTGGGCGGTGACTGGATCGCATGGGGAAGCGGAGCGGCGGATGCGCTCGCGGCGCCCACCGGCATCCGCATGGTCCCCCCGGCCGACCCCCGGTATCGACTCCACCGGGTCTTTCTGTCGGCAGAAGAGGTGGTGGGCTACTATGCCGGCTATGCGAATCAGGGACTCTGGCCGCTCTCGCACCTGCTGGTCGAGCGCGCTCACTTTCGCCGCGACGACTGGGTTCACTATCGTACGGTCAACCAGCGATTCGCCGACACCGTCGCAGCGCGGGCGCCGCTGGCCGCCCGCGTCTTTTCCCACGACTACCAGTTGGCCTTGGTGCCCGCGTTCGTGCGGCAACGCCGCCCGGACCTGTCCTTGGTCCATTTCTGGCATATTCCCTGGGCACCATGGCGGATATTTCACTTGTGCCCCCAGGCGGATGAGCTCGTCCGAGGTCTTCTGGGCGCCGATGTGATCGGATTCCAAACGCAAGCCGATCAGACCGCGTTTCTCGAAGCCGCAAGCCACATCAAGGGCGCCGCCGTGACTCGAGACGGCTCTATTCGCTGGGCGGGCCGCACTATCCGGGCGGATGTGTTCCCGGCCACGGTGGACGCGGCCGCCATCGCCGCGCTCGTTACACAAGCGCGGACCGACGCCCGCATCCAGCGCCTGCGGCGGCATTTGGCCCGGGCAGATCAGCAGCTGGTGCTCTCGGTGGACCGCGCCGACTACACCAAGGGCATTCTGCCGAGATTGGCGGCCGTCGACAGATTTTTGACCACGCAGGCGCATCGTCGGGGCCGCGTGATCTTTGTGCAGGTGGTGGTGCCGACGCGCCTCAGTGTGCCCGACTACCGTGATGTGTTCGAGCGAGTCCTGGCTGAAAGCGCGCGCATCAACACCCGGTTCGGACAGGGGGACTGGCGACCGATTGTCACCGTGGGACGGTCACTCGACCGCGACCGGTTGTTGAGTCTGATGGCGGCGGCCGACATCGGGTTTGTGACCTCACTGTACGACGGCATGAACCTGGTCGCGAAGGAATTTGTCGCCGGTCGCGTCGCGGAGGACGGCGTGCTGCTGTTGAGTCAGAGTGCGGGAAGCGCCGACGAGATGACCGAAGCCTGTCTCGTCAATCCGATGGACCCCGACGGGATGGCGGACGCCCTGGAACAAGCGCTGTCCATGCCGGCCGCCGAGCGGCAGCGGCGCATGCACCGGCTGCGGGCGAACCTCCTCACCTACGGGCCGCAGGAGTGGTTGGGGGCCATCAGCCGGACGGCGGACAGGGGTGGTCGGGGATTGCGGAGAGGCGAGGTCGACGAGGCTCGGGAGGCTTTGGGCCCTCGGAACGACGGCGTGCCGACCTCATCGCCACAGGCGGTGCACTCATGAGCCCACGAACCGGGGCCGATCCGGCAGGAGCCGGCCGATTTGATCCGTGGCAGCAGGCCGTGCGAACAATGGCGGACGGCCTCGGCTATATGGTCTCGGAGAGTGAGGGTGCGGTGCACATCTGGAACCGGCTCGGCTGCTATCAAGGGCGGGTGCGGGACTGGGCCGCCGCCTACCATCTGGTGGCGGCAGTCTACGTGCGTATCGAGAGGCGCCCGCCGCCCCGGGTTCGCCAAGCCGGTTAGAGCCGGCCTACGCGAGCGCCGGCGGTCGCCGCATCGCCCGATCCGCGCTGCCCCCGCGGAACGCGCCCGACACGGGTGGGGGACGAAGGACCGGGCCGGATGGGGCGGCCCGGTCCCGCGCACCGTCCGCGACTTCGCGCTGGAAAGCGCGCCGACGCGGCCGGGTTTCCTGAGGATTCCCCATGGTGCCCACCCCATTTCGCAGTGCGCCGTCCCCAAATGGCGGGCATGGCGGCGATGGCCCCGACGCGTCGGAGCGATCGTCAGCCTGCACGCGGCAAGGGGACCGGCTCTCCAAAGCTCTTGGACGATGCTTCGGACTTTGCAGCCCTGTGGCGTCCGACGGCTCCCTCGCCACCGGACTTTGGCGATACGAACGCGAGACCAGCGCGCCGTGGCATCCGCGCTCCAACCACGGCAAGGCCCGCGCCAGACGACAGAATGCTTGCCCGGCCGGGCAAAAGGGACCATCGTCCGCAATGGGCGACCAAAATCGTCCCGCCACCCCACGCCTATCCTCTTCGCCCACCGGAGCCCTTGGTCATCGCGGGCCGCGGGTTCCGCGCGCCTCCCGGCAACGCTGTCGGTTTGATGAACGACGTCTGCCGAAGAGGCCGGCCGGCTTGGCGTCGGTGACGCCGTCGGACGGAATCCTCTTGAATTGTGGAGGGAAATGTCCATCCAGTCCCCAATCCCCGCGTCTTTTGGCGCGAGGGGCGATCCGGGCGCATCGAACGCCCGGTAAATCTTCCACTCCTCGTCTCGCCCGAATGAAACAGACGTTCTCAGAAAATCTTCGAGAACGAAGCAATTCCACAACTTAAGATTGGCTGAAGGCGTTGTTGGTGGTAAAAGGGAGAAAGGGGAGCCCTTTTCCCAATCGGTCGGCTCGGTGGGCACGCTTCCAGTTGTCAGGCCGCTGTCGGTGGTTGTGTCAACGAGGCGGGTGAGCTTTCCGGCTGATGGGGCTGTTGTTCCCTACCGTCGCACGGCCTTCCGACGTTGCGCTCGTGGCTATGGTGACGGTTGACTGATATCTGACAGAAAGGAGATGGGCAGCGATGACATCGCGCCCCCGCGCCTGGATTGTTGGTGCCGTTGGAGCACTGGCCCTGTTGCTGGCGGGCTGTGGTACCGCCACGACGCCCACATCGGTTGCCCCGCCGCCGAATCTCAAAGAGCTGACGCTGGTGGGAGCCGTGCAGTCGGCGCCGAACTGGTGGTTCCCGATTTTGCCGGCTTCCGTGTGCAGCACGCTCAATGCAGACCTCTCGACCCTCTTGTACTTGCCCCTCATTCACATCTCGTCCACCGACGGCATCGACTACAGCCGGTCCATCGCTTCGGGCATCAAGGTGAGCCAGAACGACACGGTCTTCACCATCAGCCTGAACCCGAAGTGGCACTGGTCCAACGGCAATCCGGTCACGGCCAACGACGTTCTGTACGGCTGGGACATCATCAACGCCGCCAGCCAGAGCAATGCACCGTGGCTTTACTGCGGCGCCGGCATCGGTGGCTTGCCCCAGGACTGGAAGAGCGTAACCGCTCCCAACTCGACCACTGTGGTGGTGACCACCACCAAGCCGGTGAACCCGGTGTGGTTCGAGCACAACGGCATCGGTCAGCTGATCCCCATTCCCGTTTCCGTCTGGAAGAAGCACAACAACATCGACAAGGAGCTCACGTTCCTCAACTCCGTGGGCAACGAACCCACCAGCCCGCTCTATTCGGTCGTGGACGGGCCATACAAAATCGGCACGTACGTCAATGACGAGTACTGGACCCTCCTGGCCAACCCCGCGTACAACGGACACAAGGCGCAGGGGCCTGCCAAGAAGCTGGTGTTTGAGTACGAGACCTCGAGCGCCAATGTGTTTGCCGGCGAGCGCAAGGGCCAGTTTGATACGGCCGGCGTTCCCGACACCTACTACAAGGCGGCCAAGACCGAGCTGAAGGGCTACAAGATGGAGTTGGCGGGCTACAGCTTCTGCTTCAACTACATGGTGCCCAACTTCTCACCGACGTCGCCTTCGGGCGCCATCTTCGACTCGCTCGCAGTGCGGCAGGCGATGCAGATGGGCATCGACCAGGCGGCCATCATCAAGGACTTCGACTTGGGCGTGGCCGTGCCCACCTACGGTCCGGTGCCTTCGGTCCCGAAGAACCAGTACTACGACCCCAATATCCCGAAGTACACGTTCAACATCGCCGCTGGCAAGAAGCTCCTGGAGAACCATGGCTGGAAGATGGTCAACGGGGTGATGACCAAGGGCAGCCAGAAGCTGGAGTTCACTTGGCTCGTTGCTTCCGGATCCAACACCGTGACGCACACCGCCGAGCTCATCAAGGCGGACTGGGCGTCGGAGGGCATCGTCGCCAACATCAAGGAAGAGCCGTTCAACCAAGTCATCTCCGCCGTTGGCCAGGGCCCGCAGGCCAGCAAGTGGAGCCTCGCCTGGTGGGGCGGCGGCTGGTGCTACGAGCCTGACTACTACCCGACCGGGGGCGGCCTGTTCCTGCCCACCTCGGCGGCCAACTACGGCGGTTACAGCAGCAAGACCATGGACCGCCTCATCAACGCGACCTACGGTCCCGCCACTCCGGCGCAGGCCCAGAAGTATCTGGATGCCTACCAAGTCTGGGCGGCCAAGGACCTGCCGGTCCTGTACCTCCCGACCGCAACCGGCTACGAAGTGGTCAAGCCCTGGTTGCATGGCGTCAACGCCAACTACAACCCGGTCACGACGGCTGAGTGGTTCAACCGGTGGACGATCGGACGGTAGACTATCGCGGAACCCACGAGAATCCGGCGGGCGCTGCCCGCCGGATTCTCTGCGCCGGTCCCGGCCCGTCTCTTGGCCCGCACGGACCGAGCGGATGCCCTCCCCTCGCCCCGGCTGCGCCCGCCCCCTCGCCACGATGCCGGCAGGGCCTTTTCCCCAACCGCCGCGCGCCGCTCCGCCAGCCGTCGGGAGGCCGACGGCCCGACGGCTTGCCAAGGGCTTCGAGCGGCGCGGCCGGTCCCTTGCCCCCTGCCGCACGGCCCCGCGCTCGTCCACGAGGTCCTGGACACCCGGGTCCGTCGGATGGTATACAAGCCGATGGGGCAGCTCGCGGCCTTCTTGCCACCCGTGGCTTGAAGGGCCGGGACCAAACCTAGCCGGGACCTCGTCAGGGACCCCGCCCCCACCCGGGCCGACGGCGCGAGCGCCGGTGGAGGCGACTCCCTGATAGCCGCCCGGAACGCCTCGCATGCACGCGTCGACCCGGCCCGCCGCTCGAGCCGGCCGCCGTCGGGGAGAAGAGGAGCACCCTAATGACACCGAACGACCCTCGGAATGCCACCTGGCTTCGACATCTGGTCGACACGCCCCATTGGCCTCCGGAGCTTGACGTCGATGCCCTCGGCGTGGCCCTCTTGGAAAACCTCAAGAGCCCGGAGGCCGTGTTGCGCGACGAGCTGTCCTACACCCTGCTGGCTCGCGCCGTCGAGTCGGGTCGCCTGAGCAAAGACGCCGTTCGGGCTCTCCTGCGCACTGCGCTGGACGATCATCACCTATTTCGGGGCGTGGGCGCGCAGGGTGACGTGACGGTCTTTGGGCGCACATTCTCGGTTCTGGTGGTGCCGTTGGTTCTGGAAGACCCTGTCGCTCGCACGGCCCTCACTCCGTCCGATGTGCATGCAGCGCATGATGCGGTGGTGCGCTACGCGTACACCGAGCAGGACCGGCGGGGATACGTCGAGGGGCACGGCTGGGCGCACAGTCCGGCCCATACCGCCGACGCGTTGGGGGCTCTGGGACTCGATCCGGCGGTCGAGAGCCCCGAACCGGTCCTGCGAGCCTTGCACCATCTGGCGACGCTTGCCCATCCGCTCGCATTTCTGGAGGATGACCGGATTGCCTGGGCCGTTACCCGGCTGGTCCAAGCCGGCCGAATCCCGGATGCACTGTTCCGGCAGTGGCTTGATCGCTTCCAACGTGCGGCTGAGGAGGTGGATGTCCGGGTGGCCACGTTGTCCGGATCAAATGCCGAACATGTCCTGCGGAGCCTGTACTTCCGCTTGCTGGAACTGGACCGTCAACATCCGTGGTTGGAGCCCGTTCAGCAAGCGGCCCGGCGCTTCGACCTGTTTCATCGGGCGGAGGGGTGAGGCGCCGGCCCGCCGGCGCTCGTCCGTTCGGCGAAGAGGTCGGGGCGCCGACCTCCGGCAAACGGCTTTGTGCCGGCGACCATCGGGTTCCCGCACCGAGCCGTCCCGAAAGGGTTGGCGAGGCCCTGTCAACGACACTCGATCGGAGCGACACGGAGAGCGCAGCGTCCCCGGACGCCCCGGAGCAACGCCTGCCGCATTCCCCAACGAGGCGTGGGCTCGCAAGGGAGCCATGACCGTATCCCATGACAATCCGCGCCACCGACCGAATGCCGGAGGTCCGCACGGCAGCGCCGATCCCGTCCCGGGCAGCCGACGTGGCGCGGAAAGCCAAGCGCGCTCCGCTCTCGTCTCACTCCGGGCGGTTGCCCTGACCCAGCGGGGCGTCTTCCCACGGCCCGGCCAGGTGCCGTTCAATGAGCTCGCGGACAGACACGTCTCCTACCCGGCCGACCGGATACCGCAGGGTGGGATGGGCGTCCGCCAGAATGTCCCCGATAAGGCGGGCAACGTCCCCGGGATCGTCGCCGGTTTCTGGAAAGGTCTCCAAAAAATCCTGACACGCCGCGATGAGCTCCGCGTAGGCCGACGCCTCGTCGGCGTATGCGACGGGATCACGGTCGCGCTGTTGCGCGCCGATATGCGTGCGGTAGTTGCCGGGTTCGACGAGGACCACCTTGACGCCGAATGGCGCCAACTCTGAGCGCAGCACCTCCGACAAGGCCTCCAGGGCAAACTTCGACGCCGAATAGGCCCCGAATCCCGGATAACCCATCCGCCCGCTGATGCTGGATATATTGATGATGGTGCCGTGCCTTTCGGTCCGCATGTGCGGCAGGACAGCCTTCATGCACCGGAGGGCGCCAAAAAAATTGGTCTCCATCATGCGGTGCCAGGACTCCTCGGGCATAAGCTCGACCGGCCCGATTTCAGCTGTCCCGGCATTGTTGATCAAGGCGTCGAGTCGGCCCAGCCGCCCAATCAGGTCGGCGACGGTACCGGCGATGACCGGGCTGGGTTCCGTCACATCCAGTTTCTCCACGCGGATGTGATCCGACACCTGACGGCCATCCGCCCGGGCGACCAGTTCGGTTGACCGGGCGGGATCGCGCATGGTCGCGATCACTCGGTACCCGCGCTCCGCGAGTTCGAGGGCGGTCTCCATGCCAATGCCGCTGGACGCGCCGGTGATGAGAACGTTTTGCATCAGGTCCCTCCCATCCGTCTCGCCCATTTTTCCCCGGTCTCGATCCCCCCGTCAAGTCTTCGGAGCCACGCCCATCCGATGGCGCGGCTTCCGCCCGAGATTGGCCACGGGCCCACGACGGACAGAAGACGGATCCGCACCCCGGCCGTGCCTCTCCCCATCCACCTGGCGGACGAAGCCCAGAGAACGCCCGGCCCCCGACACCCATGCCAACACGCGGCCCTGGGGCAGTGCCGGTACCCGACGCCCCGGTTCCCTTCGGCAACGGCGAACCGCCGGCGGTTCGATCCCCGCCACGACGGCCAATCCCACCTCCGCGGGCACAGACCGGATCTCGGCGTGGGTGGACCGTATACACCCTCCCCGCCCCGCCTCCCCACTGCGGCATGGCTTGGGGAGCGGCGGTGCGGTTGACGGCGGCGTGCGCTCGTCTTAGACTCACTGGTATAATTTTGTTTATCCGGCTGGCGAGAGGAGGTGTTGCGGACATGATGCACATGATGATGGGGATGGCCGTCGCGTTTCAGACGGCGGCGATGTCTCACTTGATGCAGGCGTCGGGGTTGATGAAGCTGTTGATGGGTATGTAACCCGAAGGCGATGGATCGGACAGGGAACACGGCGTCTCCGCCGGACACGGCAGGGCCGCACCGCCCGTCCGGCCGCGAGCCCGCGTGGTGGTGTCGCAACGGCCGGCGTTGCGACAGGACCGGACTGGCTCGATTTCACCGCCGGTGCGCCGGCGTCCCCCAGACCCTGGGGGCACCCGCCCGAAGCTCGGAGCGGCACCGCCGTCTCGGTCGTCCGACCCGCCGGTCCGAACCGGCCCACATACATGTCCCACGACACACTCCCGCGTCGTGCCGGCAGAGCCTGTGGGCCGGTTCTGCATGGGGGGACGGGCGCCCATTCTATGGAATCTGTCGGGGCCCAGTCCGAGTCGATGGCACCCGCTCGGCGAATCGAGGGAGGGCGGGCAGTCCCGGACACGACACCGGCAGGGATCCCGCGGGTCGCTTGCGACGGCTTCTTGTGGAAAGATGAAGGCGCGGCGTCGAGATGCCGGAACTCCCCGGGAGGCTTTGGAACATGGCGGGTTCTCGTCCCCTTGGCTTGGACCAAGACGGCTCGGACCGGATGGTGGTGCCCCGCTCCTTCTTCGACCGACCGACGCTGGAGCTGGCGCCGGCTCTTCTGGGTCTGATCCTGGTGCACGAAACTCCGGCTGGGATCGCGGCCGGGCGGATTGTGGAAGTGGAGGCGTACTGCGGGCCGGAGGACCGAGCCGCCCACAGCTTCGGAGGACGGCGCACGCCGCGCACGGCGGTCATGTTTGAACAGCCCGGTCTCACCTACGTCTATCGAAGCTACGGGATTCACGTCTGCTTTGATGTGGTGTCGGGGCCGGTCGGCACTCCGGAGGCCATTCTGGTCAGAGCCTTGGACCCTCTACAAGGGCGGGCGCTCATGGAGCGGCGGCGGAGCCATGGCCGCCACTCCCTCCCGCCGTCCGGGCCGGCCGCCGTCCGCTGGTTGTGCGGCGGGCCGGGCCGTCTGACCGAAGCCTTGGCTATCACGATGGCGGCCAATCGGCATCCGCTTTGGACGGCCCCCCTCTACCTGGCCGATGACGGCTGGCGCGTGGGGGCCGCCGTGAGGTCCGGACCCCGCATCGGCATCGACGGGGCGAAAGAGGCTCGCCACTATCCGTGGCGATTTTGGATCGACCAGCACCCGGCCGTATCCCGTTCCGAAACGAAGAGAACCGGTCCGCCCCCGACATAAGGCGATCGGCGCGCCGCTCATGTTCGCCCGGCATCGGCCTCCAAAGCGCCCTCCGTCCGCGGGGCCGCCCGCTCTCCGATGCGGTCAGGCCCGGTCCGGCGCTTCGCCATAATGGCGCAAGGCCTCGCGCGCTTCGGCCATCTCGGCATCACTCAGGCGCCGTCCGGCACCCAGCATCGTGGCGCCCACCGTCAACTGCGCCAACCATTCCAACAGCGCCGCCCGTTCCTCGGCTTCCTCCAAATCTTGTCCCACGGTCACGGCGCCGTGATTTTGCAGCAGGACCGCTCCATTCGCACCCAGATGCTGCACCACGGAGCGCGCCAATGTTTCGGTTCCGTAACGCGCATAGGGCGCCAGCCGGACCTCATCCCCCAACAGGCCCACCGCGTAGTGAAACGGTTCCACCGTGCGTCCCGTGACGCCCAGCAACGTGGCGTACAGGGAATGCGTGTGCACGACGGCATGCACATCCGCCCGCGCCCGATAGACGGCGAGATGCAGCGGCAATTCACTGGACGGCGGCAACTCGCCCTCGCGCACCCGTCCCGTCTCCAAATCGATGAGGTCAATCATGGCGGCCGTCAGGGTACGATACGCAATGCCGGACGGGGTGAGAGCCATGACCCCCGCGCCCCGGTCGGCGCCGCTCACGTTGCCGGACGTGGCGATCACCAATCCCTGCCGCGACAAGCGCTGCGCCACCTCGACCACCTGATGGCGCAGTGTGGACTCTTGCATCATGCCGGCACCGTCGCCAGCATCGCGGCAATGCTGGCCGCAAACGGCGGCCGCAGCACGCCACGGTCGGTGATGAGGGCCGTGATCAGATCGTGGGGGGTCACATCAAACGCGAAGTTCAACGCGGTCACGTCGGGCGGCGCCAACGGCACCCCTCGCAGCTCGGTCACCTCGGACGACTCTCGTTCTTCGATGGGAATGGCGGCACCGTCGGGCGTCAGGGGATCGAACGTCGAGAACGGAGCCGCCACAAGAAACGGCACACCATGGCGTGCCGCCGCCAAGGCCAGGTTGAACGTTCCAATCTTGTTGGCCACATCGCCGTTTCGGGCAATTCGATCCGCTCCCACAATGACGGCGTCCACCAGACCCTTGGCCATCGCCACCCCCGACGCCCCATCCACCAGCACGCGGACAGAAATGCCGGCACGGGAAAGTTCCCAGGCCGTCAGGCGCGATCCCTGCAACAGCGGCCGCGTCTCGTCGGCCAGCACGGAGACCGACTCGCCTGCGGCATGCAGCAGATAGAGCGGGGCCGTCGCGGTTCCGAACCCGCCGGTGGCGAGCGCACCCGCATTGCAATGGGTGAGGATGCGGCGCGCGTCGCCGAGCGCTTCGATGCCGAAGCGGCCGATGCCGCGGCACAGTTCGCGATCTTCGTGGGCGATGGCGGAAGCCTCGCGCCACACCGCCGCGCGAAGCTCCTGTGCGCTTGACGCCTGGGAGGCCCGCGCCCGGCCGAGCGTACGGTCCACGGCCCAAGCCAGATTGACGGCCGTGGGCCGGGTGGCCTTCAAGGCGGCCGCGGCCCGACCCAAAACCGCCCAAGCGCTCTCGACGCCGGCAGGCCGCTTCTCGTCGAGAGCGACCACCAGCCCGTAGGCGGCGGCAATCCCGATGGCGGGCGCTCCTCGGACCCGCAGACGCCCAATCGCGTCCGCCACATCATCCACCGTGGCCGGAGCCGTGACGGCAAATGTTTTCGGCAACAGTGTCTGGTCAATCAGGGCCAAATGATTGTCTTCCCACCACACTCCACCCTGTTCTGCTGTCCATGTCTCCATGGTCGCACCCCCATTCCACTTCCCCCAGCGTACCCCTACATGATACCGGCCGGCGACACGGATCGGGCGGCGCCGACCCCGAACCCGGGACACGACGATCCGGCGGCCAGGGGGCGGTCGCCTCGCCGACGAATCCATGCCCGGACGGGGCGTCCGCGGCGAACCGCCCAAACCGGCCGCGAAACCTCGGATTCCGGCCTCGTGCCGACTCTCCTGCTAGTCGCCGGCCTGCCGAGCCTCTGTCAGCCATCGCTCCCAAGGCCGCCGCTCCTTGGCCGTCAGCCGGGCCAGAGCGAGAACCAGACCCTCCCGCACGGTGGAACGGTGGCGCGGCAGCACGCTCTCCCGCATGACCCGACGCCACTCGTCCACATCGCACAGGGGTATCAGTCCGCGAACGTCGTGCAGATCCTTCTCCCCTTTGACCGACGTGCTGCGCGCCTGCCAGGCCAGGAGCTTTAACGCCAGGAGCGTCTCGGCCGGTGGCACTCGAAATCCCCCGCGTTCCACGGCCGAGGCCAAGATCACTTCCGGCGCGACGGCCAGCGTATGCGACCAGTGTTCCACATAAATGTCCACGTCAAAGCCGTCGCCGGGTATCTCGTATTTGGCCAGGCGATCATTCTTGTTCACCACGTACCGTTGCCGCAGCACCCCCAAGGTGGCGTAATCCACCACGATGTCCACATCGTGAGACTTGTCGCCCTGGGTGTAGACCCACGCCGCCCATCCGCCGATGAGGACGAACGGAACCTGGCGAGACAGCTCCAGCAGCACGCTCCAGCTCCGGTCCGTGATCGCGTCATGGTAGAAGCTCACCACCACCCCTCCTTTCGGACCACATAACGAGCCGCCTCCATGGCCCACCATCCCGGCATCTGCCAGCAGTCCGCATACAGCTGGGCCACCGACAGCCTAGGCCCCAGGAGCGCGTCCGGGCGTAACACAAAGACGGCCGTTCCCGTCCCGGTCTGACGGCGAGACTCGGGCAGGCGTCTTCGCAATTCCTCGACATCGTCTTCGGGTACGTAGACCCACACGTCGGGATAGTCGGTAGGCAACTCGCCATAGTGCCACTTGACTCCCGCCGCGCCCGTGAAGCGCGCGGACGGCACCACCAGCGATTCGGCTTCACGACGCGAACGATCCGTCGTCCAATGGTCCACGATGTCGCGATGCAGGGTTCTGTGTACGGCCCACATGACCAGCAGCTTCGCGAAATCGGTAACGTAAAAGCCCCGCCCGCCCACCTGTACGGCACCCACGGCACGAGGGACGCGAAGCGCCAAGTGGACCGTGCCAACCGCGCATCCCACTGCGGCCGCCACCTGCTGCTGCTGATGCATGCCGTGCGGATGCTCCAAGATCCAGCGCCAAACCTGCTCAGTACGCGTCATGGCTCTCCTCGATTCATTAGCTTAAAGAGATGCAGAGCCTCGATCTATTATAGTGTGAAGCGAGTGCACAAGGCGCTCTCTGGTTCGTGGCCGACTCCGCCGTCCCCTTCGCGTGGACAGGCGCGAGGGGCGTCAGGGCCCGTTGGTCCAATCGGTCGCCTGCTCGGGGCGCTGACGGTTGGACAATGCCAAGGTTTAGCAGACGGGGGCTGGTCGTCCGGGGGTCGCGGGGCAGCTGGTGACGCAGAGGGTGATTGGCCCCGGGCTCGCCCTGGTCGGCACACCGTTACCTCAACCCGTGGACCGTCTGCCGCCACCACCCGGGGTGAGGCACCAAGACCACTGCGGGATGTTCCCGCGCCCGGGAGGCATGTCCTCTTGCGAAGGCGCACTCTTTCGCCGAGCAGCCGGTTCGGCAGGGAAAGACCGGCGTCGGCGCGAAGTCATCGGGCAAGGGGGTGTGAAGGATCCTGCTGGAGCCCTTCTCTCGCACCTCCCCTCGGCTGGTCGACGCCGTCGACATCTATGTCGAAACGTGGGGCCATAGTCGGGAAGCCTCGTATCCGTTCATCTTCCATTATGCTGGCCTGCCCGGCTTTCAGGGCCGAGTGGCCGTCCGAGACGGGCGTGCGGTGGGCATGGGCTTTGGGGTGGACGCTCTGCTGGGCAACTGGTGGGTGGACATCGTGGCCGGCGCCCTGGGCCGCCGCCATCCCGCGCTTCAAGACGCCTGGACCCTGGTGGAACTGGCGGTGCGTCCTGCATATCGCGGTCGGGGTGTGGGCACCGGCCTGCACGACGCGCTGTGGGCGGCTCACAATCGTCCCCGGGCGGTTCTCTCCACGCAAATTGACAACGAGGGGGCGCGTCGGCTGTATGAGCGCTTGGGCTGGCGCCTGCTCCACCCTGGCCTCCTCTTTCCCGGCAATCCCGTGCCCTACGTCATCATGGGCCGGGAACGCGAACCCGCGGCGTCAACGCGCTGAGACGCGAGAGCCAGCGCCGCGCGTGCGGCCGCATCTCCACGGGAAATCCCGCGTGGATGGCGAGCGGCGTGTGACAAATCAGATCCTCGGCCGCCTCCAGGCCGAAGTGGCGCGCGAGCAGGGGCGTCAAATCGGTCAGCCGGGCCGCGCGGTGTGCGGAGGCGTTCGACGCGATGGCCTGGATTAGGCCCCGCTCAATTAGCCACAGAGTCTCCCGCCGCACGGCCGGACTGGCACCGCGGCGAAGATCGTCGGCAGCCGCCACCCCCACCATCTCCATGTCGCGCAGCCGGCCCACGAGTTGGGGATTGCGGAGCAGGGCCCGGTTGCGCTCAGGGCGGATGAGCAGGACGCGAGCGCCTTCCAGCGTCAGGTGATAGAGGGCGTCCAAGGTGTAGGACGGGAACGCGTCCCGCGGCAGCTCCACGCACACATAGCCCGTGTGTCCCAGCGGAAGAATCTTTCCCCCGGCGAACTCGGCAGCCAGTTGCGGCGTGAGCGCCACGTGGTGCCCCACCTCAATGTCGAGCGCAAGCTGCGCGTTCCGCACGGCCCGCCGCAGAACCCGCGAGGCCGCATCCACGTCCGCTCGGGCCGCCGGACCGGAAACCGCATACACCACCCGCATCCCGTCGGCATACGCCTCGCGCAGGCGTTTTAGGGCACCGTCCACCGTGACGGGCCCATCGCCCAAGCCCGGCAGCAGATGCGCATGCAAATCGGCGAGCCCGACTCCGTCCCCCCAGGCCCTCAAGACGGCGCCGCCGGACGGCGGCTGTAGTAATAGGCGTAGCTCAGCCCTTCGTCGCTCTCCTTGATGCCGTTCAGCACCACGCCCAGGATGCGGGCGTTCACCTGACGCAGCAGTTCCAGCGCCTTCAGGTCCGACTTCCGGGAGTTGAATCCGGCGCGCACCACGTAGATCACCCCGTCGTTGCGGTTCGACAAAATGACCGCGTCCGTGAACCCCACCACCGGAGGCGAATCCAGCACGATTATCTCGGCTTGCTGCTCCAGTCGCTCGAGCAGATCCCGCATCGCGCCCGACCCCAAAATCTCGGACGGATTGGGGGGGATGGGGCCCGAGGTCATGATTTTGAGGTCCGGCAACGGTCCGTCCACGACATACTGCTCCAGATCGCCGCCCCGAGTGATGGCGGTGGTGAGGCCGGCCAGGTTGGGCAGGCCGAAGAAGTGGTGCTGTGTCGGACGACGCAGGTCGGCGTCCACCAAGAGCGTCCGTCGCCCCCCCTGAGCCAGGGCCAACGCCAAGTTGGCCGCGGTGAGCGACTTGCCGGACTCCGGTACCGCGCTGGTCACCAGCACCTTCCGCAACGGGGCCGTGACCCCAAGGAACTCCAGGCTGGTGCGCAGGGCACGGTACTGTTCGGCGGCCGACGAGCGCGGCTGCGTGACGCTCACCAGCCGCGACTCCAAGGACCGGGGCGAAGTCATACGTCTCGCCTCCCCGACGGATTGGACGGGGCCCGCCGCCCGGACGGCGGCCGCGCGTCGCGGCGCGACTTGCCCCGGACCGGAGGGGGCGCCGGGCCCTCAATGAGGGGCACCACGGTGAGCACGGGCAAGTCCAGCACCCGCTTGATGTCATCCTCCGTCTTCAGGCTGTCGTCCAGATACTCCAGCAAAAAGGCGAGGCCCCCGCCCACCAAGAGGCCCAACACCAGCGCGATGGCGACATTGGTCTTGGTCTTGGGGGAAACCGGAATGGCGACCGGGACGGCGGGGTCCACCACCTCCAGTTCGCGCTGTCGGGTCAAATTGGTGATGTCGCGCACGGTGGCGCTCGCGACGGCATTGGCTACCCGGCTGGACCACGCCGGATCGGTGGAGGTCACTTGCACCGTCAGCAGGTCGGTGTTGGTGACCGGAGTCGCCACCACATGGTGGGTCAGGTCCGTCGCGGACAGGCCCAGCTTCTGCTGCGCGATGACGCTCTGCAGCACGGATCGGGACGACGCCACCTGAGCATACGTATCCACCAAAGACTGCCCGGTGACCAGATTGGTCAACAGATCCTGCGCGTTGTTCTGCGGAATCACCATCAACGTCGCCGTACTGGCATACTGCTTGGGCAGCACAAACTTGGAGAGGATGCCGGCGGTCGCCACGGCCACCACCGTGAGGACCACGATCATCGCCAAGTGCTTGCGGACCACCCGCCACAATTCGACAAGCTCCACGGCAGACTCCTCAGATCTGGTATTGGGTCACGATATTCGGCTCCGGGAGGGCAAACCCTCCCCGCCGCCGCATCATTCTTCCAATCTGTCGCAATCAGTCGAGCGACGCCTCCGGCGGCGCGTCGAGAACACTTTGCACGATGGCCTGCAATGTTTCATAACGGGGCGTCCAACCCAGCACGCGGCGCGCCCGGTCCGAGGCGCCCACCAATATCGCGGGATCGCCCGGACGCCTGGGGCTTAAGATCTCGGGAACCTCCCGATGGGTCAGCTCGCGCACCTGGTTGATGACTTCCCGCACCGAATAGCCGCGGCTGTTCGCAATGTTGAACGGGCCGGATCGTCCTTCCCGTTCCAGGTATTGCAGCGCGAGGACGTGCGCCTCGGCCAGATCTTGGATGTGGACGTAGTCCCGCACGGCGGTTCCGTCGGCCGTCTGGTAGTCGGTGCCGTAAACCGCCACCATCGGACCTCCCCGGGCCGCCGCCACCACATTGGGGATCAAATGCGTCTCCGGGTCGTGCCGCTCCCCGGGCACGCCCGCCATGGCTCCGGCCGCATTGAAGTATCGGAGTGCCACATAATCCAGCTGCTCGGCGGCATGAACATCCTGCAGGATCTGTTCCACCGCCCATTTCGTGCGGCCATAGGGACTTTGCGGAGCCATCGGGTGGTCCTCGGTGATGGGGAGAAACTTGGGCTCGCCATACACCGCGGCGCTGGAGGAAAAGACCAGCATGCGCACCCCGCTCCGCCCCATGGCCTTCAGCAGCGCCACGGTTCCGCCCACATTGTGATCCCAGTAGCGCAGCGGGTCGCGCACCGACTCCGCGACCGCGATGAGCCCGGCCATGTGCACCACGGCGGTGACGTTGTGGCGGCGGATGGCAAACATGACGGCGTCATGGTCCCGGACATCGGCCTCCAGATAGGTGCCGAGACGCGGCGCCGGATCCGGCGCCACATCCATCCGCACCGGTTCATATCCGTGGCGAATCAACACGGCCGTCACGGCCGAACCAATGTACCCGGCGCCGCCCGTCACCAGCACACTCATGCCCGTCTCCTCCTGCGCGCCGCCATGCCCGCCCCCTGCCACACCATGACCGAGGCCAAAAGCGCCGTGAACAGATAGTCTTCGAACGAGAGACCGCCGAGAAACCCTGACTCCGCCAGTTGCTCCGTCAGACCGGCGGCCAACAGCGCGAGCCAGGCCCAGCCCAGCGGCCGGGTCGGCGCGTGGGCTATCGCCGCCTTGAGCGCCACCGCCACCGCCACCAACAGGAGGACGAGCCCGACAACGCCCAGTTCAACAAGCGTCTCCAGGTAGGCGTTGCTGGGCGTCAGCCCTCGAAACACGGGGGCCACCAAGGGCGCGAGTGCCGCCGGCGAATTGCCCGGTCCGACGCCGAACAGCCAGTGATGGACGCCGACGGTGAGAGAGGCACGCCACAGGCCCGCGCGACCACTCAGACCGTGGGCCCAGAGGTTCGTGAGGCGGCGGACCCCGTCTTTCTTCACCAGCACCGCGGCCCCCACCGCCAGCGCCGCCAGCACGCCGGTCACACCGCGCCAGCGCCAGGTTCCCATCGCCAGCACCAGAACCCCCACCGCGGCGGCGATCCAGCCGGTGCGAGCGTAACTGAACACGAGACCAAAGCCCGCCACCAAAGCCACACCCCACCATGCCAGTCGACCCCACCCCTGGGACAGAACCGCCAAGGCAACGGCCGCGGGCACCGCCCAAGCCTCCAGGAAGCCCAGCGTGTTTTTATTGGCGAATGGCCACTGCCAGGCCAACAGCGTTCGATGTCCCACCGGCACGACGAAACCGATGTGCCGTACCAGCGCCGCGGACCCGGCCGTCACCGCCAGGATGGCCCCCGCCGCCGCCGTCGTGGCCAGCAGCTGTCGGAACACGGTCTCCGTCGTGCGCGCCGTCACCAGGCGCGGCAGGGCCCAAAACAGCACCACCAGCGCCCCGGGTATCCCGATGGCGTAGAGGCGGTCGGACGGCCAGTGCACCAAACTGACCACCAGCACCCACGCGCCGTATGCCGCCGCCGCCGCCGCGAGCGCCATATTGGGCGCCACGGCGTCCCGCCGGGACCGCCGGAGCGCCACCCACATCACGACCGCGGCCGCCGCAATCCACGGGAGATACTGAATGGCGGTGGGGCGATACGCGTGAATCACCTCGACAACCACCGAGTCGGCCGCCAGCACGGCCGGGGCCTGAACAGGCCAGGCGGCCGTCAGCGCATCGACAAACCAGCGTGGATGAGCCGTCCGGCGCGCGACATCTGGGTCGATGTGCGCGAACAGCGACTCACG
>DAHVOH010000169.1 GCA_027318915.1 Clostridiales bacterium | reverse complement strand
CCGACCTGGAACGGACCGCGACGATGGTCGTGCGGCTCTGGACCACCGTCGATCCGTGCCGCGCGCAGCGATGAACGCGCGGCACGGATGCCGGAGGACGCTGCGCGCGGGGGTGATGGAGGCAGACAGAGAGAAGCGGTGACGCATCCCGCCATCCCGGCGCGGCCGGCACCACCCGGCATGCAGTGCGGACACCGCGGACGGTCCGGGGTCGCGTGGCTGCAGGGTTGCCAACAGCCGAATTGACCGGGACCTGAACGCGGCGCGGAACCTCGCGTCGCTTGCCGCCGGGAGTTCCCCGGAGGCGCAAAACGCCTGTGGAGCGGAAGGCTCTGGCCAGGAGAACGGCCTGGTGAAACCGGCCGCTGTGAAGCAGGAACCTTCGAGTCGGAAACTGGCCGCTGCGGCGGTTGGGAACAAAAGACTATGAGAAGGGGAACGGCCTAGTACCATAAAGGAGGGGACGACGACAGCCATGAACAAGGGCGGCAATGAGCCACTGGACCTTGACGCCATCGAAGAGCGCGCGAACGCCGCGACGCCAGGACCGTGGGCGGCGGTTGGACTGATGGATACGCAGGGCGTTCGGGGCATCCAGGGACCGAAGGGCGCCAGTGAGTTTTCCTCGGCGGCCGGCGTGTGGGCGAACGGCTTCCGCGTAGAGGACGCTGTATTCATTGCCTCCAGTCGCACGGACATTCCTGCGCTGGTCGTCGAGGTGGGGCGGCTGCAGATGCGGGTTGCGGCCGACACGCCCCTTGTGCGTTTGGGTGCGGCGTACCTAGAATGGGTACGGGCGTTTGAGGCGTGGAACGAGGCTGGTGAGGGCGAGGAAGACGCCGCGAGTTTACGGGAGGCACACGCTCACAGAATCTATGTAGAAGCCCTAGAGGCTGTAGAGGGGGCTGCGCTGGGTGGCTAGCATCCGTAAACTGAAACCCGGGCAGTGTGTGTATGACGTACACAGGTACAAGATGGGGAACACCAGCCAGTGGACGTGGGGAGTCTGGCCTGTACACATCAAGGAGGTTGATCCTGCAGGACACTGGGTGCTGGCATCGTGGAATGGAAACCCTGTCGAAAAGTTCTACACACCCAGTGTGAAACTGTGGCGCGTGAACGAGCCGGAGATGGAGCCCTACGGATTCGGCGCCCAACGACCTGTACGGAAGAAGAAAGGCAGTGCTGTGGTACCACCGCCGCAGTTGGATCGTGAGCGGTGTGACGGTTCTAGTCGCGAGGCGGCTCTGGCGGTTGCGCTGTCTAATTTACTTGATGCGGTGGACGCTGTATACAGCGGAGTGCCTATCAAGTCCGGGGCTACCATGATTGAGGAGTATGATAACATCGAGGCGGCCAGAGAAGCGGCCCGCGACGCCCTGCAGTCGATGCGCGGGGAGGTAGGCTTGGCCAAAAACCTCAACAACAGCGACGATCCTTCGTGACCGAACTCTCGGCGCAAGCCCCCGGCTTTACCCGTGGGGAGGAGGTCAAAGGCGTAGCATAATGGTTGGGACTGGGTGGTCGCCGGAGTATTGTTTCTTCTGTTGGCGGGTATGTGCTTTAGCTTGGTCGGTAGGAAGGGGATTGTATAGATGAACAAGACCTGTAAGGAGTACGGGGACATAGACGGGTTCTTGCGTGCCCTCACCAAGCTAACGAAGCGGTATGGTATTGTGATTGGAGGTTGTGGATGTTGTGACTCTCCGTGGCTGGCGGTTGACGGTAAGGTAAAGGGGAGTCTACAGTATTGCATCCCGGAGGACCCCTATGATCCAAACCCGGCAGAAAGCCTCCTTCGTTACACGATGGATACGTCGGGGTGCTATACGGACAAAGGGTAGGTGGAGGAACGGTGCAAAGAATGTACGGCGGCGGCGGGGAGAAACTTGACATGGCGCTCGCCAGGAGGCTAGCGCGGGTCGCCGAGGCCAGGGCGGGTGCCCGCGAGGCGGCGCTGTCGGCACTCGTCCAGTCTGCGCTGGCCGAGGTGCACCTCACGCCCGAGGGAGCCGTGGACTGGCGGCAGACCGAGTGTACCGATGCATCCCGGGCCGTGGATGCCCTGGCCAACGGGTGGCGTGCCCTGGCCGACCAGTCCCCCGCCGCTGTGGCGTGGGCCCAAGCGTGGGCCGAGTTGGCAGACGCGGTTGAGGAACTGCTTAGACGGGCCGGCCCCGACTTCACCGACGGGCCATGGATTGTCAAGACGTACCTGATAGATCGCCTGGAGTCTGCGCTGCAGCGGGTGCGCGGGGAGGGGTCGGCGTGACTGAGCCGGAGGATGCGTTCAAGGCGCTGCATCATGACTGGCCAGAGGTTCCAGAGGGACGGCGCCGGGCCTGGGAGGACGGCTACTGGCATGGCGCGCGGGCAGGTGAGGCGGCGCTCGCCAACGCCCTGTCGCGGGAGCGGAAAGGCAAGTGCAGGGAGGACGCGCTCGCCGCTGAGATCGTCCACCTGCACGAGCGGATTGAGTCGGCCGCTGACGACCACCGCATCGCCGATGCCGCCAGGGCGTGGGAACAGGCGCGGGACGCATGGCGGCGGCATTGCGCGGAGTGCCCGGATTGCAACGACGACGAGGCCGGCGCCGTGTCCTGGTGCGGCATAGGCACGTGCCTGGAAACCGACCTGGGTGAGGCCGAGGCCGCGTTGATCCGGGCACTGGGCGGGGAGGGCGGGGCCGATGCGTAGGCCCTACCGGCTGACCGCCGTGGCCGGCGTGCGGGGCATCGCCGTGCCACACGTGGCGCACCGGACCTACGCCACCCGGGAGGCTGCCGAACGCGCCGCTGCGCGCATCGTCGAGGCGCACCCGCTGGTGGTTGTATGCGTCCGCGAGCACGTGGTGGCCGAGGCGCGGTTCGTCTGTGGCGTGGAGCACCAGCAGTACACGGAGTTGCGGGAGGCGGCGCTGCGGGCCGCAAGGGAGGGGTCGGGCGCTTGAGCGCGTTCGATTTACAGCCTGTAGGGAACGGTAGGCGTGATGGCACCGACACGAACTAGGCAGGCGCCTAAATACAGTGTCGAGATTGATTTCGTAGACCGACTGGTTGCCAAGCGCCATGCGCTGGAGGTCCTGCGGCTGATCCATGCGGAGAGACTATCAAGCGAGAGGCAGGAGGAGGAGCGGACGGTGGCGAACGGCTCTGGAGGGTGATTCGTGTGGCAGTAGCCGTCTACGCCCGCGTCTCAACGGACGAGCAGGCCGAGCACGGTACCAGCCTAGATGAGCAGGTCCGCCTATGCCGGGAACGAGCAGGGAGTGACGTACAGGAGTTCGTAGACGCCGGGGCCAGCGGGACAACCATGGCCAGGCCAGCACTGCAGCAGATGCTACTGGCGGTACGGGAGAGACGTGTCGGTAA
>DAHVOH010000168.1 GCA_027318915.1 Clostridiales bacterium | reverse complement strand
GACCCTATTCTCGGAGGCCGCCTGCACCGGTATGGATTCGCACGATCCCCGTCAGCAAGGATGCATGGCGCTGCACCCTTCATCCTGCCAAACGCCGGCTTTACCGGCCGCACGAAGCGGGCCATTTACAGCTTCCGGGCCGACACGGGTACACCAAGAGCGACCTGGGTGACGGACGTAAGCTCCGGATTGGCCCGTTCGTTCCGGCACCCGCGGCGCCTCCGGCTCGTTCTCGGTCCTTATCGGGACTGCGTGGCGAAAGGCATGACAGCTGTCGTCGTAACGTCCTTCGGGCCAGGTAAGCTGACGCGCGCTGGTAGCCGAGATCTGGACTTGGCGGCCCGTCCACACGTGAGCTGACAAGGTTCGCACCGGGGGGCGACCGTCAGCAGATCCTGCCGAAGGCCCTTGGAGTGGACCGTATGGGAGACAACCGCCCCGAATCATCGCGGCGGCTCAATACCGGGGGGATTCGACCGCGGCACCTAGCCCAAATCTTTCAGTAACCCGACTCGACGGCCCTGTGAGGGGCTGAGAGAGGACAACGGAACGGTCCGGACGATGAGACACCAACGCCCGGCCGGGGAGCGTGGCGGGCGATCCGCCTTGCGATGGCAGGATCCGGGGATACGGCGGCGCCCCGCGGCGTTCGCGACGGCGACGTGGGGGCGCTTCCGGGCGGCGGGGCGAACGGGGTCGGACCGGGGTTACGGGATCGCCAGCTGCTGACAACGGGCGACGGCCGCCGTCAGCACCGCCGCCCAAGGCCAGCCGGCCGCGAGGCGGACCACGACCCGGCGGCCGGACCGCACCAGGCGACCGGCCACGTGCAGGAGCGTGTAGCGCAAACGCGCCGGCGAGGTCTGGCGCCACCGTTCGGGCAGACAGACGCCCCGGAACCACGCCAGGAGGTCCCCCGCGAGACAGACGGCCGTGAGCCACGCCTGGTTGGTGGCGAAGTCCGCGGAGGGCAGATGCGCCAAGCCGGTGGCCTTGAGGTCCCGGATGACCTGCTCGCACCGGCCCCGGCCGCGGTAGAGCGCTTCCAGGAACGCGATGTCTGGGTCCGGGAGGTTGGTGAGCGTCAGTTGGTAGCGGTAGCCGTGGATGTCGGTGAAGGTGAGCTGGGCCCCCGGATGCGGGATTTCGCGCCGCACCAGCAGCCGGCTCCCGGGCGGCCATCCGGTGAGGTCCACGTACGGCGTCAGCTCCGCCACTTCCCCCACCTCCCGCTCCGCGGTGCCGTCGGCGGTAATCGCCGGCACCCACGGGAGCCGGCGCCGGCCAATGACGGTGACGGCCAGGTCCGCCGTCAGGGCGTGGCCCACGATGAACCGGACGCCCTGCGTGACACAGTAGTCGAGGAAGTCGTGCGAACAGCCCGCGCTGTCGGTGCGGACGATGACCTCCCGTTGGTGCGGATCCACGGGGAGTTGGGCCAAGGCGGCGTCCAGCACCGTGATGTGGTCGGCCGCCGTGCCCGACCCCGCATTCCCGGGCCGGAGGAGCGCGACCAGGGGTTCGCTCGTGGCGTCCAAGGTCGCCACCAGCGGGTAAAACCCGTACCCCCGCTTGTAGGTTGGGGCGGCCCCCTCCTTGTCGGAATGGGCGGTGACCAAGGTGCCGTCGATATCGACGACATAGAACCCCGGGTCCAGCCCGGCCGCCCACACCCGTTGCCGGGCGGCCGCACGGGCCGTGGCCACGCGGGCGAGCGGCTCTGCGGTGAGGGCCTCCAGGGTCCGCCACACGGTCGGGGTTGAGGCCACGGCGCCGAACAGGGCCGGTTGGTGGCGGAGCACGACAATGTCGCTCAGCGTGGTGGCGCCGTCTGCGATCGCCATGGCCAACTGCAGTAGCACCTGGGCCCGATCATGGCCCCGTTGCCGCTGTTTGAGCCCGGACAGCGCCGACGACAAGTCCCGGGTCAACCCGGTCTGGTCGGCCAGGTCGCCCAACACGCGGGCCCCCACATGGGCCACGATGCGATCGTCGCCGGGGCGGATCTGAAGACGCGGAAACGATGTGGTACGATTCACCTACGAAGTGCCCTCCTTGGCGGTCAAATGGAGTCTCAGCAACCCCATTATCCCGCACCCGGAGGGCCTTTTGCATGATGCGGGGCCGGTTTCCCAGCCCGTTATTGAAAGAGGCGGGCTAGTGGCCCCCGTGGCATCACGGCAGGGTGACTCGCACACGCGATCTATGCAGGGTCACGCACAGGACGTCAAAATGGAGTCACGCAGCTCCATTGTACTGACGTCCAGACGGACCGCGTCGTCCTTACACATATCCAATTTCCTGCGGATCAAAAAAGCCGGCTGAAAGGTACAAGACAGGGGTCCTGGGACCCCGCGGGGGCGTTTTAAGGTCAGAACATGGCGGCGTTGTTGCGGGCAGTATGGAGGCGGGTGGTGCGGGATGAGGGCCGCGCGAATGAAAAGGCTGGGACCCGTGCTCCAGGCCACTCTGACATTGGTCGTGATCTCCGCCATTCTGTCTGCGTCCGCCGTCGGCTCCTCGCGCCCCTCGCGTGTCTCTCCCACCTCTACAGCTCTTCCATCGCGCCGCCATGCCAAGGGATCTCATCTGGCAGGCCTTTCGGTGATGCGTCCCTATTCTGTACGCGCGGTGTGGAGATTGCCCTGGCCGTACAACTCCACCCACGACCGGGTGATAGCAGGGGGTCTGACCCAGGCTACGATTATCATGGGCTCGCCTTCGAGATGGCTGTGGGTGGCCCTTCCCGGCGGTCCTCTGTGGCGGGATAGACGCGGCCAACGGCCAAGGGTCGTGATGATGGGTCTCACCTCATTGGCTCCCGTGAGCGCAAGGGTCATGACAGGCGGCATCCAGACCGGTAATGACAGTGCTCTGTGGACCTATCACGACGGCGGCGTGCGCCACAAGGCCTGGCCCGTCCCGTTTCCCCTGGTGCAGGACGGCTCTTCTGGGCCGCTGAGCGTTGGCGCGGAGAGCGGGATTGCCCTTACGCGTGCGGGGGCCGTGGTCGTGATAGGTGGCGCCACCGTCCACCCCGCTGTCCCGGCCACGGCCTACCACGACCCCGGCCTGCTGGCACCCCTCTTTCATCCCATCCTGGCCGCCATTAAACCGTCTGGACGCCTCGTGAGTCGGGTCATCCTGAATCAGCTGCTCGTTGGCGGGGTCAGCGGGCTGGCGCAAGGTGCCGACGGTACCGTTTGGTTTGGAGTCAACACGGGCCGATACGAGGTAAACACGGAGATCTATAGAGGGATGGCCGAACTGGTCCATTGGAATCCGTCAAGCGGCCGGCTGACTTCGTACCCACTACCGCCGGCATTGGCCTACGAAGCTCTCGTCGACCAGATTGTGACGCGGGGGCCGAACGTCTGGG
>DAHVOH010000167.1 GCA_027318915.1 Clostridiales bacterium | reverse complement strand
ATTTCGAAGCCGGTGCTTATCGTTCACGGCCTGAAGGACAAAGTCGCTGTACCTCGTGTGGCGTACGTCAACGCTCATCTAATCCCACGTTCCATGCTGCGGGTTTATCCTGAGTCGGGTCACATGCCGTTCTGGGAGGAGGCATCCCGTTTTAATCAGGATCTTCGTGAATTTGTGCGATCCACGGAGTCTTAGTCGATCCGGCGATGGACGGTAGACCTGCTGAGCTCCCAGTCTCACGCCGGGCGCCAGAAACAAAGAGGTGGTAAGATGCCTGTTAAACGAGACGAATCAAGCAATGTTTTATGGACTCCATCGCACGAGATGGTTGTTGAATCGCATATATATGACTTTATGACCTCAGTAAATAAGTCGTCGTATGTCGATCTATGGAAGTGGTCAGTTGACGATTTAGATGGATTTTGGGGAGCCGTGTGGAACTATTTTTCCTTGGGAGACCACGGAGAAGTCGTTTTGCAGAATCGTCGCATGCCGGGAGCTGAGTGGTTCCCGGGAACAACATTGAATTATGCCCAGCATTTATTGGCGCGCTTTACGGATCCTGAGGCACCTCTAATCAGTTTCACCGATGAGCGCGGACCCACCAAAACGTGGTGCGTACGTCAGGTGTCTGAGATGGCGGGCGGCCTGGGACACACCCTGCGAAAGTGGGGAATTCGGCCGGGAGATCGCGTCGCTGCCTACCTACCCAACGTACCCGAGGCGGTTGTGGCGTTTATTGCAAGTGTCAGTATCGGAGCAATTTGGTCGATTTGCTCTCCCGATTTCGGGTTGCTGAGCGTAACTGACCGGTTTCGGCAGATTGAACCCAAAGTCCTCTTGGTGACCGATGGATATCGCTACAAGGGCGTGGCCCACGATCGACGAGGCATAGGGCAGGCCATGGTTGAGGCCTTGCCCACCGTGACCCATGTCATCGAGGTGCCAAATCTAGCCGAGGATACGAAAGCCGAGAGATGGATTTCGGGAGTTGAGAGCATCACGTGGAACGAGGCATGCCGCGACCGTGCTGCCTTGAGGTTCGAGCCGCTACCCTTTGACCATCCGTTGTGGATCCTGTACTCTTCAGGGACGACGGGGCTACCGAAGGCCATCGTGCACGGACACGGTGGTATGTTGCTTGCGCATTTGGTCACAGACTTCTTTCACTTCGATCTGCACCCCGGAGATCGCTTCTTCTGGTTTAGCACGACCGGCTGGATGATGTGGAACATCGTCGTCAGCGCGTTGCTGGCTGGAAGTCACATCATGCTGTACGACGGCGACCCCACGTACCCAGAGATGGATCGCCTGTGGAGATGGGCGAGCGAGGAGCGATTCACTCTGTTCGGCACAGGCGCCGCGTATCTTCACGGGCAGCAGAAGGCAGGCATCATACCGAGGCAACGGTATGACTTGAGCTCTTTGGTGGCGCTCGGGTCTACAGGGTCGCCGCTAAACCCGGAGGCGTACGACTGGGTGTATAACGCGGTCAAGCCCGACATATGGCTCGCACCTGCGAGTGGGGGGACCGATGTATGCTCCCCCTTTGTTGGAGGGTGTCCGCTGCTACCCGTCCGTCGCGGCGTGATGCAATGTCGCGTGCTGGGAGCGCGGGTTGAGTCTTTTGACCCGACAGGTCGGAGCCTTGTCAACGAGACCGGCGAGCTGGTGGTAACCGCACCGATGCCCGGGATGCCCCTGTACTTTTGGGGCGACCATAATTTCGAGCGGTATCGGTCCAGTTATTTTGAGATGTTCCCCGGAGTCTGGCGGCACGGTGATTGGCTGCGGTTGAACAGCGACGGCGAAGCTGTCATCCTCGGACGCTCGGACGCTACAATTAATCGATATGGGGTTAGGATGGGTTCAAGTGATATCTATCGGGCAGTACAAGGAACACAAGGCGTACAGGATAGTCTGGTAGTTGATTTAGAGGGTCTTCACGGTAATTCGTTTATGCCTCTATTTGTCCAACTTGAGCCTGGTGTAACATTGAGCAACGCCTTGCAGACCAAAATCCGCAAAGCGATCCAGAGTGCGCTATCGCCGCGCCACTTACCTGACGTCATCATACCGGTGTCGGACATTCCGCGGACGCTGAACGGCAAAAAACTGGAAGTGCCAATTCGGCGCATTCTTCAGGGACAATCTGTTCAGGAGGCGGTGGACCCAGATGCTATGGTGAACCCGGACAGCCTCCACGCGTTCGTGGAATACGCTCAGCGCCTTCGCGCGAGATCAGGAAAACGTGGTGATTAAGTGCTTTAGATCTCTGTGGATGATGCAAACCTCACGGAGGAGGCCGCAAATGTAATGGAACATGCGGGAGGTTTCCTAAAACCAAGGGTGTCTCTGGACAAGGAGCATCCCTGTAGAATCCCGCACCATGTGACCGCGGTAGTGGCTGGGGAAGGCTGTCGAGTCCCACACTGTTTGGCCAGGCAAGTCCCACGCTCCCTGGCCGCGGCGGTGGCGGCAAAGAGCGGCGGCAGGTGGTCGGCCACCGTAACCCGCTGGCGCATCGCGTCGAGCGGCCGCAACGCCAGTGTGTGGGGCCACGCGGTGTGCCCCCAGAGGACCAGCGCCACCGGGGCGGTGCTGTCGAGCGGGTCATTGCGCACGAAGCGGAGTTCTTGCAGCAGTCGGGGTGGCAGCCGGTGCGCGTCATCCACCGCCAGTTCCGGCTGCCGCCCCTGTTGGGTCGCCAGGGTCCACAGGGTGTCGCGGACCTGTCGATCCGTCGCTTCGGGGAACTGGGCCGGGGGGGTCCCCAGCCGATGGGCGAGTTGTCGGTGGCACGGCCGAGGTGTCCCGTCATCCGAGGCGGGCAGAGGCTGCGGGAGGTACGGGCTGGGGGACAAGTCGCCTAGCCCGCCGGTAACGCGGCGCTGTTCCCCACCCCGGCCTCCCCGGTGAAGACCGCGAACCCCCGGTCGGCCACCACGGCGGCCAAGTGCGCCGCCCCCGCCCGGCGGGCCGGCGCGGCCCAGAGGTGCCCCACCGACAGGGCCCGCGTGCGCGTGAACGCCGGCCTGCTGCCGGCGCGGGTTCCAGGTATCGACCCAACAACACCTCGTCAGAAGATACGATGTCACGCGCCCCGGCGGTCCAGGGTCGAAACCGGTTGCCGCAAGGGGATCGCACCGGGCCCCGAAAGACTGCCAATCGTCCCCGCCACCGCGGTGCACCCGGGTCCATGTTTTTTGCTGGGAGCCGGCCGCTTCCGAGCAAAGGATTAACACGCGACCAGCGCCCGTGCGTAGGCCGGCCAGCCAACCGTGACGTCAGACAAGTTGTCCAACGCCGAAAGAGGGGTTGTCTCCGGGGAGGCGAACGCGACCACTAATGGCCCGCCGGGGAGGAGAGGGTGCAGATGGACGTGCTGGACCAGCTGTGGGTGGCGTGGCAACCCCTCGTCGATTTGCACACCAGCC
>DAHVOH010000166.1 GCA_027318915.1 Clostridiales bacterium | reverse complement strand
TCCGCCGCGAAGCGCAGAAGAAGCGGCGCCACATGTCGCTCCGTCGCCTCTTCGCCGAAGTGCCGCACGTGCTGCCCGAGATCAAACCGTGTCTGTTGATGAGTCCTCTCTGGGTCAGCACGCTCCTAACTCCGGACGTCTACCGCTTTGATGCCGTCCTCTTCGACGAGGCGTCCCAAGTGCGCCCCGAAGACGCGGCAGGCGCGATCCTCCGGGCGCGACAGGCCATCGTCGTGGGGGATCCCCACCAGCTCCCGCCGACTGACTTCTTCAGCGAGCGTGACGCCCTGGATGACGTGGATCCGGAGGACAATCTGGACAGCCTCGTCTTCGACAGCCTGCTCGACCTCTGCCTCGGGTCGCAGGTGGCGCGCACCCGGCTTCGGTGGCACTATCGCAGTCGGCACGAGAGCTTGATTGCGTTCTCCAATCACGAGGTATACCAAGGCGACCTGGTGACGTTTCCGTCGGCGATGGCCGGCGCACCCTACCGCGGCATCGAGTACGTCTATGTCGCGGACGGGCTCTACGGGCGGGGCGGCACCCGCGCCAACCAACCCGAGGCGCGCCGCGTCGTCGACCTGATTGTGGACCATACTCGGCACTACCCGCATCTGACGCTCGGGGTCGTGACGTTTTCCACGGCGCAGATGGAAGCCATTCAGGACGAACTGGAACTGCGCGCGAAGGAGATCCCCGAGGTGGCGCCGTTCGCCGGTGAGAACAGTCCCATCCAACTCTTCGTGAAGAATCTGGAGCGCGTCCAGGGCGATGAGCGGGACGTGATGATCATGTCCACGGGCTATGGCCGTGACGTGAACGGCCGGCTGCACTTCCAATTCGGTCCCCTGGCCCGGGACGACGGCTATCGGCGCCTCAATGTCGCCGTAACCCGCGCGCGGGATCACGTGAAAGTGGTCACGTCGCTGTCGGCGCAGGATCTGGCCGGACGCGATGTGGGCGGACGCGGGGTCCGGATGCTGCAGCGCTACCTGGACTACGCCGAGCACGGCGCGGCCGCACTCGGCATGGGACGCGACGCCGGTGAGGATCGTGTCTTTGAATCGGCCTTCGAAGAGAGCGTGCACGACGCGTTGGCGGGTCTCGGGTGGACGCTCCGGACCCAGGTCGGCGTGGGGCCCTATCGCATCGACCTCGGTGTGGTGCACCCGGAGAACCCGACCCGGTTTCTGCTCGGCGTGGAATGCGACGGGGCGGCGTATCACGGGACCCCGACCGCCCGGGAGCGCGACCGCTTGCGTCAAGAGGTGTTGGAAGGCCTGGGGTGGCGCATGGTTCGAGTCTGGTCCCCCGACTGGATTCGGAATCGGGGCGAGGTCCTGGAGCACCTCCAACAGTCCTATGCCGACGCCCTAAGAGAAGAAGAGACGCTCCCCACCTCGGTCGTCCCTCCCGACGACCCGCCGTCCATACCCCCTACCGCCGAAGAGGAGGCCGCACCCCCATCAGCGTCCTCAACCGACTGGTTGCAACCCTATCGCGAGGCCGATTGGAGCCGCGCCCGCACCTTTGCCGAAGCGGTCCTCGCGATCGTGGCGGCGGAAGGTCCCGTCCACCTGCGCGTCGTGACGCGGCGCTTGTATGGCCGGTATTCAGAAAAGCGGGCCGCCACCCTTCTCGCCCAGATCCGGGGGACGTACCCGCTGGCGCTCGACGTGCGCCGCCATGGCACGGACTGGTTTCTCTACCGGCGCGAGGATCCGATTGAAGCCCGAGAGCTGGGCGACCGTCGGCTTGACGAGGTGGCGCCGGAAGAACTGGCGTTGGTATTGGCCCACATCTTGCACAACGCCTACTCGCTCACGCTCGACGACCTCGTGCGGAGCGCCGCGGCCATGTACGGTATCCGGAAAGCCGGCGCCAACGTGGCCACGGTGCTGAGCGCCGCGATCGCGTGGGGCGTCAAGACGGGCCTCTTTGACACCCACGATGGGCGGGTGGCGCTCAGGCGGTCCGACGCCACCGCCGCCGACTAGCGAAGCGGAGCGGTCCGACCAAGCACACCGGCAGGCGTGATTTCGGTACCGACGTTCCGTTTAGTCGCCAACTTCCCGAACGAGTCCCGGTTTGCGCTGGAGGAGCGGGTGGCGAGACCGCAATGGGGACGGGTGTCCGGGCGGAGTGCCCTGCTTTAGCCCCGAGCTGGCCCGTGTTGCCGAGGGCTCGCCCCGCCACGGAATTGTACTCGGGACCAACCTCGGGCCGTCCCCCGCGGTGGTAGGGTGTCGCTAAGGCGACGGAGGTCTGCGATCGCCGGAGAGGAGTACCGTTCATGGAGAGCCCATCCCCCGACCGACCCACACTGCTGGTGCTCGGGAGCTACCACATGAATAACCCCGGCCGCGACGCCTTCAACCTCACCGCTGATGATGTGCTCGCGCCGGAGCGCCAGACACAGATCCGGGACGTGGTGGCGCGGCTGGGCGCGTTCCACCCCACCCAGGTGGCCATCGAGCAAAATGGGCGCCTCGGCGACGCCTGGCAGCGGGACTATCGCGCCTTTCGAGCGGGTACCTTTTCCCTCACACGAGACGAACGCCACCAGATCGGGTTTCGCGTGGCGGCGGATGCCGGCGTTGAACGCATAACAGCCGTCGACTGGGACTGGGAGGACGGAAACGCCACCGGTCCCGACCCCGAGGACCCGTGGGCGTACGCCGCCGCGCGCCAACCGCAGCTCCACCGGCTCATCGAGGAGGAGGGTCAGCGACAGATCGCGGAGATGGCGCGGGTCTTGGAGACCGGGACGGTCCGCGACCTGCTCCGCTGGCTCAACAGCCCGGAGCAGGAGGCGGCCAACCATCAATCCTATCTCGGGCTGCTGGCTCTCACGGGTAGCCCGGCGAATCCTGTGGGAGTGGCGTGGCTCGCCAGCTGGTATCGCCGGAACCTCCTCATCTTTACGAACCTCGTCCGCTTGGCGCCATCGCCCCATGATCGCGTGTTTGCGATCTACGGCGCCGGGCATGTGCCGCTCCTCCGGCAGTTCGCACACCTGTCCGGCCTATTCCGCGTGGAGGAGACCCTGGACTACCTGTGAGCTGGGGGAGAGCGGCCGAAGACCGAAGACGGCGTCCTCGGTCCGGGGCGCGGACCGCCGCGAAGGTTGCCCAATGGTCGCAGGACAGGGAGCGGACGCGGGTCAGCGGGACCGCAAGCATTGAACGCGCTGTGACGGTGAGGATCGCGGTCACGAACCGCTGTTCCTCGTCAGGGACGTTTTGGTATATGCACCGGTCGGATCCGCGCGGCGATGTCGCGCTCATCAAAACGGGCGGCGGGGGGCATCCACTGCCACAAATCGAGCATCCTCCCGGAACGGAGAACGGGGATTCGCCTTGGCCGCCTCCAACACCGGACGCACGGCCGCCGTCTTGCCCACGGCGCGGGGCCCGTCGATGAGCACAGGCTGCGGGTTGGGCCCGCAGAGGGCCGCCGTCAGCACCCGCACGCCCTCCGTTTGCCCGACGATGTCCGTCAGCGCGGCCGGTCGGGTCTTTTCCGCCAGTGGCTCGGTGAGCGCGATGGCGAACAGCGCCTCGCCAGCCACCAGCTTGTTCAG
>DAHVOH010000165.1 GCA_027318915.1 Clostridiales bacterium | reverse complement strand
GAGTTGGCCGAAACGGCCGTGTTCACGGCCGAGAAGCATCGTTTGTCCGCCGTGGCTTTCGTGGACGACTCGCCTGGCCAGCAGCGGTCGTATGTCCGGGCGCATCCGTTGGCGTATGTGGCCACCCTCGCCTATCCGTACAACACGGAGTGGACGGGGGCGACGCGGTACCCGGACTGGCCGCATCTGACCCGGGGGATCTTGCGTGCGTGGGCCCGGCGGGTTGGGACGGCGTAATCGGGGACCTACGGACTCATCCGTCGCCCTTGTGGTGTCGCCGCTTCCCCAGGGCTTTTCTCTACGTCTGGTACTGGTCGGTGGAGCGGCAGGACGCTGTCCGGGGGCGGCCCCGCCTGGGGTCGCTTTCGTTCCGGGATCGTTCGGTCGTTTGCACCGCCAGCACCACTCGCCGATGCCCCCGTCGGCTTATCGTCCCGCCCACCCTGCCGGGTGTTTCCGCATCCTGGACCCCATACACATACACGGCCACCCCTCGGAGGTGTCAGTTTATGCCCCCCCGCGCCGTCGATCCCGAACTCTTAGCCATTCTCCAGGACCTCGTTCTTCACCTGCCGGACCGGCCCGACTGCCGCGAATTGGCGTGGATTGGGCAGGGTACGGTGCGGCGCTTGGCCGTCTCGCTGGACTGTGAAGATGCCTTAACGTGGCCGTCGCAGTCCGATTGGGTGTCCCCCTTTTCTGCGACGGTCTGATTGTTGGGGGTTTCGGGATTTAAGGAGGTGTTCGTCCATGCGCCATGGACTGCGTTTGTTGTTCGTGGCGTTCGCTGTCCCTCTGCTTTTGACCGCCTGTGGGTCGCTGGGCTCTGTGGTCCCTTCTTTGCCGTCGACTTCCTCTTCACCTTCTTCACCTTCTTCACCTTCTTCACCCTCTTCTTCCTCGTCCCCGTCGCCCGGCGCGGTCACGTGGGTTCCGGCTGCCCAGGTGTCGGAGACGGCCTTAAGCCTGCTGATTACGGCTCAGCACTCCGTGGTGTTGGATATGTACGAATTGGGCAATCCCGCATTGGTGGCGGCGCTGGTCGCCGATCAGGCTCGCGGACTGTCTGTCCGGGTCATCTTGGATGCGACCGAGTCGCAGAGTGCCGTGTCGGGGCGAGCGCTGATCGCGGCGGGGGTGCCCGTTCGGTGGGACCGCGTGCCGCACGGAATTGACCATGTGAAACTCTTGGTGGTGGATGGGTCCACGACTCTTCTCGGCGGGGTGAACTGGGGGACCAGTTCCTCCTACACCACGGATGGGGATGTTCTGGTCGCCCGCGATGCTCTCGCAGCGGGGTATTTTGCGGCCACCTGGGCGACGTTGGGGGGCCACTCTACGGCCCCGCCGGAAGGATCGGGCGCCTGGAGTGGGTCGGCCCTTGGGACGCAGATGACGGCCCTCTTGGCCCACGCCACGACTTCCGTGGATGTGGCGGCGAACTACCTTACGTCGTGGACCGTCCAGGATGCGCTGGCGGCGGCCGTGCAGCGGGGCGTTGCGGTGCATGTGGTTCTAAACCCCACGGCGTACGGGGCGCACGCGGCTATGGTCTGGCTTACGGCCCACGGCGTGACGGTGCGCTGGGCGCCGACCACGCCGTATCTTCACGCGAAGATCCTCATTGTGGACGGTCAGACGCTCTGGATTGGGTCGTCCAACTTTTCGTATCACGGCCTGTCCGTGAATCAGGAATTGGACACGGTGGTTGCGATGCCGCCCGGTGTGGCGGCGTGGTGGCAGGCGTTGTGGGCGCGGTCGACACCTGCCTCATGAGGTTCTGGCCTCGCCCGGTCCCTGCTGACTCCTCGGTTTCACCCTACGAAGGAGGCGTGTCATGTCTCTCTCTTCCCCGGGAACCGTTCGCGTCCCTGAACATCGCGATTTCTCGACCCTGGCTGAACACGCCGTGCAATTGCAGATTGCTTGGGAGACTCATACGCGTTCCGTGGGACAGTCCCTGCCCGCAGCCGTCCACGACGTTGCTCGGCTTCTCTTTGACGCGAGTGGTTCGCGCTTGCTGTGGGGCTACCGGGCCACCAACCCCTGGCCTCATCGTGTTCTGCTGGGCTTTTGGATGGCCGAGCCCCTTCGCCGTCTCGAGATTCAGCCTTGCCTCGACTCCGAATACCCGGAGGGTAGGTATGCTACCATTCCTCGCTTTGCGGGTGGCCGGCTTTTGCCCTGCGACTGTGCGGGATTCGACGTGCGGCCCGTGGAGACCCAGTATTATGGGGCGTTCCTGATTCCCAGTGTGGCGATTCACTTTGATCTCCGGGACGATTGGGTCACTTGGCATAACCTGTTGGCCACCCTGCCGATTCCCAGGCCGCTGGACGATGGTACGCATGACTGGGACTGGACGCGTCATCAACGCGTCATTTGTACGGGCGGGCGTCGTTTCCCTTGGCCTGCAGGCGACTGCGGCACGCTTGCTTATCGGAATGACGAGTTAGTGACTCCGTCCGATGGCACCGCCTGGCTCGGGGCGGACCTGCTGGCGTCTCTAGCGCGGCGGGTGCGGACTCTCCCTTCTAACGCGTTGTTGCGACCCTTGCAGGTTTTGCTTTGCGAACCCCTCATCGGTTACTGGGGTGGACATACGTATTTCCCCGCTCGGGACGAACGTCGGCGCATCGCCCGGGACGACCGGGACGAACGTCGGCGCCTCGCCCGGGACGCCCGTCGGCGCCCCGACACCGTTCTCTCGTGACCCCGTGGATGGTCTGCATGGGTTCCCGCTCCCTCCGTGCGGATGTTCTTGGCCATCTGCCGCTCCCTGGGTGACGTGTGGGAGGCCCGTGAGTGGCCCCTTGTGACTGGCGGTACGACGGGTGCTGACCAGGCGTTTGCGGAGGGTGTCCCCCCGTCGTCTTCGGTGCTTGACTGACCTCCGCCCGCCGGACTGCCGGTTGACCCCAGACCTTCGACTATCCGGGGTCTGCGTCTGATCGGCGCGGTTCTGGGCCCGGTCCCTGCTAATTCCTCGGTTTTTCATCCTACGAAGGAGGCGTGTCATGTCTCACTCTTCCCCGGGAATCTTTCTCGTCCCTGAACACGATTTCTCGACCCTGGCCGAACAGGCTGCGCTTCTGCAAACGTCTTGGGAGACGCATGCGGAGACCGTTCGGCAGAGTCGCGTAGAACTGCCTCAGGCTCTTACTCGGGTGGCCGAGCTTCTCTTTGACGCGAGCGGATCGCGCTTGCTTTGGGGGTATCGGGACCGCCATTGTAATCCCTGGGATCCCCAGCGTGTTCTACTGGGCTTTTGGATGGCCGCCCCGTTGCGGCGGATGGTGCTTCTGCCGCGAATGGCGGTGACCGAAGTGCGATCCCCCCGAGGGATTCCCCGCTTTCCTGGGGGACGGATTTTGACGGAAGACACGCAACGCCTTGTGGCTAGGGACGACTTTGGCTATGAACGGTTCGATGAACTCCTGGTTCCGTGCGTGGCCATTCATTTTGATCCCCGGGACACGTGGGTCACTTGGCACAACCTCTTAACGACGCTCCCGATTCCGCACCCGCTGGATGAGGTCACTCATGAGTGGGACTGGACGCGTCATCAACGCGTCCTCTGCAGGGGATCCGAGCGCACCTCGTGGCCCGCCGAGGATTGCGGCACCCTGCTGTTT
>DAHVOH010000164.1:3441-3682 GCA_027318915.1 Clostridiales bacterium | reverse complement strand
GAGGCTCGGGTGGCCCCAGATGCAGCACCAGCGTCCGCTGGCGCTGGTGGTACCGGAGCCACAGCTCCGTCGCGTACTGCAGAAATCGGTCGAGTGCTGCATCGTGGCCGCTCTCCATCTCCAGATCCAACAGCCAGTCATCCGCCGTGCGAAACAGCCGGTCCACCTGCCGGTCCGACGTCGCCACGCGGGGCAGGTCGGTCGGCAGCTGTTCTACAACCGGGGGCAGATCCCCCAGCCA
>DAHVOH010000164.1:0-3431 GCA_027318915.1 Clostridiales bacterium | reverse complement strand
CTTGTGATTCCGTGACCACCCTGCGGGCACACGACACCCCTTCCCCTGGCGACGACCGCACGACCACCATCGGACCACCACAATATTGCGGGCCAATCGGGTACGGCCTATCAGGGGAGAGGAACCCAAAATCAACTACTTGGAGGCTTCCCGCACGGGCTTAACACAGGCGAATCGGTTCACTGCCGACAAACTACCATAGGATGCGCAGGGGCGCCTGCCAACTCGCCAAATTTTTTCTGGCCGCAATCCGTCTCTCCACACGAGGCGCCTTCTCGGCAGGATCGACGGGTGCCCCGGGGTACGAGGTCAGTCCTTCCGGCCAAACGCTCGCGGGGTTGCGGGATCTTGTGCACCGTGGTATAGTCCCGCTCAACTGAATACGCTCCACTCTTATCCAGACAGATCGAGGGAACGGCCCGATGACATCTGGGCAACCGGCGCTTGCGTGCGGTGCCAACTCCGACGGCCCAGTATGGGCCGGCAGATGAGAGAGGCCCAGCATGCTGTGCGGCCCTCTCGGGACGCACATTTTTTGTCGGGGGGCTTTCATGAGCAACGAATTACTGGCAACTTGCGCCATACGGCGGCGCGGTGACTGGCAGCGGCGGGCCGAAGAAAAGGCCGTCGGCCTGACCGTGGGGGCGTGGACGGACCGGCCCGCCCTCGAACAGGAGCGGCCCATCGCGTTTCTTGGGCGCGTGCGGCGTTGCGACCCCATCTCCGACGATTGAGCGCGCGGGGACATGACCTACCCCGCTGCCGACCTGCCCCCCAGTTCTCTTCGGTGCTCACGATGACGTTCAGAAAGCTGTCGCTGGACGGCGCCATTCGCCTGGTTGGCCTCTCGCGGCCCGACAACTGGCGCGAAGCGCTTCCGGGTCCGCAACATGGCGCGGCGGGGGTGTGCCAACGGCTCGGGGTCGAGGAACGGCCCCTGCTCCTGTCCATATTCAAGAGCGAGACCGGGCGCACGCTCACCGACTTTGTCCACGCGCTGGAGCAGCAGTGGGCGGGCGGGGCCGACGTGGTCAACGACGACGAAGTTTGTTTCGCCGACCAAGCGGCGCCGCTCGGAGACCGTGTCCGGGCCGCCCGGGACGTAGCAGGCTCGCTGGCCGCTCGGCCGGCCCGTCGTTATGCGGTGAACCTCACCGCGTCCGGCAGCCGCGCGGTGGACCAGGCCGCCAGAGCGCCGACGGCCCGGGCGGAGGCATTCCTGGTCAGCCCCTATGCGATGGGGCTGGATACGCTCACCGCGTTGTCCCGGCTTGAGCCCCACTCCATTCTGCTGGCACATCCCGCCTTCGCCGGCGCCTTCGTCAATGCATCCGGCTGCGGGGTGGCCGTATCTGTCGCGCTGAGCGTCCTGATGCGGGCGGCGGTAACCGACATTGGGATTTTTCCCTCGCCGGACGGGAGTGTCGCCCTGCCGCGTCACGAGGCCCTGACCGTGGGGCGGGCCCTTCTCGGGCCGGACGTTTGCCGCCCGTGTTCCCCGCACCGGCGGCCGGGCTCCATCCGGGTCTGGCGCCCCGACTCCTCGCCGACTTTGACCCCGACGTGAATATCAACGCGGGCGGCGCGATTCATGGCCATCGCGGCGGCACCCAGGCGGGGGCCCGCGCCTTTCGGGCGGCCATCGACCGCCTGTCCGAACGAGACGGACCCATCGCACCGGAGCTTTTAGGCGCGTGGGAAAAATGCGGGGAGGGACCGCGATGATTGACAGCCGGTGTATGGTGTTTTCCGACTTCAACGGCACACTCTTGGACACTGACCTGGTGGGCGGCATGGCCCAAACCTTCGTACCGTCCGCTTCCCGACCGATTTTGGAGGCGCTCACCGCCGGCACCGTGACGGAACGGGAGGGGCTCAGGGCTTTGTACGGGCTGTACCACACACCCGGCCGCGCAGCTTATCACCTGTGGGCACAGTCGACGGGGACGCTCCGACCCGGTGCCGCCCACGTGTTGACGGCGCTGGGCCGGGCCGGGGTGCCCGTCCACATTTTGTCGTCCGGCCTGCGCGAATGGGTGGAGCCACGTCTGGCGGGGCTCGTGGCGCCGGGGCACGTGTGGGCCAATGACGGGGACTGGACTTTTGATACGTGTCGCGTCACGTTTCCCACCCCGTGCGACTCGCTGGTTTGCCAGCGCGGCTGTGCCTTATGCAAACCCACCGTCATGCACCGCCTGGGGGCCGGGTGGCGTACCGTGATGATCGGTGACGGCGTGACGGACGTGGCCGCTGCCCTGGCAGCGGACGTGGTGTTGGCCCGCCCACCCCTTACGACACTACTGGACCGTATCGGCCGGCCGTATTATCGGTACGACACGTTTGACGACGTTCTGACCGCCCTCACAGCGGAGGGCGTGCTCGTGCCGCCGGTGCATGCAAGAGCCGGCCCTCGTCGTTTCAAGCCGGGGGCCCGGTCGTCACGGCGCTGAAAGCTGGGCTGGCGGCCGTCTGGTGCCTGCGGGCGACGTCGGGCAAGGTGCCGGTTCGCCTGGTTGACGGCTCGCTGGTCATCACGGTGGGTGGATCCGACAAACAGATGGCCCGCAACGACGACCTGCTGTGGCTCGGCCTACCGGCGCGATTCAATCTGGGAACGGCCGGCCGGCCGTCGAGACGTTCGTCGACCAGGCCGTCTATGCCACCGTACCCGAGGCCGGGGCGGTGGCGCACGTCTCCACGAGATGCTGAAGTCGCTGGACCACTGGGACGAGGGCGCAATCCTCTCGTTGCCGGTCCTGCCGAATCTCGCGGACCGGGACCGGCTGGCTGGTGTCGTCGTGCGTCGCCTGAACCTCGTGGTCCCCGGCATCCTGCTGCACCGGCGGGCCTCTGCGCCTGGGGCCCCGATGCGGCGGCGGTGCTGCGGCACGTGGAGGCATGGGAGTTCCTATTCGAGTGGGTCTACTACCGGGACCTGGCTGGCATGCCGTCTGTCTCGAAACCATAGCTGGATCCCCACGCGTCTGGAGCACGTTTCACCCGCGGGCATTTCCAGTCTGACGTGAGACTAGGTAGGAGGAACAAAACACGATGTCCATTGTTCGAGACCCCTAGGAGTCCGTCCAGGAATCGTTAAAGGTCGGGAGCTACGCCGCAGGCAGAAGGAGCCGGCGGGATAACGTCCGGGCGTCCCGGCCCGTCTGCGGGCCGAGACAGGCCTCCAGGAGGCGCTGCGTGCGGCCCAATAGGGCGGCGCAGACCCGGAGCACCCCCGGTCGCGCCGCGACCCCGGCCGCCGGGGTCGCGAGCGGCGGCGGGGTCGTCCGCGGCGTGCCGCGGGCCAGGATCTTGATGTTGTACGCCAGCGCCAACAGCGTGAATTCACTGGTCGCGGCGGCGAGCCCCCGGCGGCTAAACTGGCGGAACCCCAACACTTCCTTGAGAATCCCGAACACCGGCTCCACGATCCC
>DAHVOH010000163.1 GCA_027318915.1 Clostridiales bacterium | reverse complement strand
CCGACGGGCGGAAACGCGTCGGCCAACACTTGCAGAAGGCACTGCTGCAGAGGGTCGCGGGCATAGGCGTGCGCCGCCTCATGGTACAGGACGGCTCGGCGGGCGCGCGGCTCCAGCGTATTCCACAAAGCCTCGGAGACCGCGATCTGAGGACGTCCGGTTCCCCATGTAAAAGCGTAGTGCGCATCCGAATCGGCGACGAGATGCCAGTCGGCGACGCGCAGGAGGTCGTCGGGCAGGGATTCGGGAAGCGGACGCAGCAGCGGGGCCAACCGCTCTGCCATTGACTCTTGCCGTCTGCGGAACTGCCGAACTCCCGCCGCGGTCCGGACCGCACCGATCAGGAGCGCCGCCGCCAACAGGAGGACGCCGCCTTCCATCCACAACGGCACGGGTCGATGGTCCTTCATCGCGTCCATCCATAAGAGGTGGTGCACGCCGCTCTCCAGTGCAAAACCCATCGCCGCCACGATGACGCCGGCCAACGCCGTGCCCGCCAAACCGTACGAGTATTGTCGGAAAAGTCTCCGAGCGTTCATGGTTTCCCCTCTCCGGCACGGCGTTCGGCCAGCAATCGCTCCAATTTGTCCAGCACGCCGGGTTGCAGGGTTTCCAGCGTCTCGACAAAATGGGCGAAGCCAACATCCCCGGATTCCGTCAGGAGATCTACGGCTGCGCGGGTCGCCCGCTCTTTCACGGCGGCGGCCGTCGGCAAGGCCTGGTAGCGGTAATGACGCCGAGTGCCCGCACGCGTCAACAGTCCCTGCTGAACGAGGCGGTTTAACACCGTTTGGACAGCGGTGAGGGAGATGTCCCGCGCCTGACGCACATCCGCACACACCTCGCTGGCACTCGCCGACCCCCGTGAGCGCACGATCCACAAGATTTGCTGACGCAGTCCTGCCCGCTCCATTAGACTATCCCCCGTCGACTTTGCCGTCACTACGCTACATCGTGTAGAACAAAGCCGTCGGTGTCAAGACGGCCGTCGCTCGTGTCCCGACTGCAGCGGCCGCAGCGTCTCCTTGACGACGCGGGCCCGCGCCGGTGCCGGCCGTCGACGGCGTGTACACAAAGGCCCGGTCTTCGGATGCCGAGACCGGATGGTGGGAGGCCCGTAGACAGCGCGCACGGCGTCTTCGTTCCGCACCGCTTCGCGCGGCATGCGTCGCCGCGGTCATAGAGCCTACGCGGCCCTCCGGGAACCGGCATCGGGGTTCTGGCATCCCCCCAATGTCCAGGTCCCGCGCACGCGGCAGGAATCCTCGCCGCTGGACGGAAGGCTTTAGCGCGGGGTGAAGATGGCCGCCGGTCGGGTGCACGCGATGCGCGTCGGCGTCCCGTGATCGGCACGCGGCGCTTTTGTTGAAAGGAGTGTCTCCTCATGGGTCCTCACTCGGATGCCGCTTCGCGGTCTCCCATCCAACCGGAAGACGTCTCGCTGCTGGTGGACGCCGGCACACCCGTCGTCTCGCCACAGGGCGACCGGGTCGTCTACACCGAGACCCGCATCCTCGACGGCCGCACCGCCACCGCCCTGGTGGAATGGCGGCCGAATGGCTCAACGCGGGTATTGTATGCCGGCCCCTGCCAGTCTCCCGTCTGGGATCCGGCGGGAGGTCGAGTGGCGTTTCTCGGTGAGCAAGACACGGTCGCAGGGCTTTTGGTCCTGGACATGGTCAGCGGAGAAACGACCCTGGCCGCAACCTTGGCCGGGTCGCCGCGCCTCCCGCGCTGGTCTCCGGACGGTCAGCGCCTGCTGGTGGAGGTGCTGGCGCCCCAACCGGCCGATCCGCTGGGGCCGCGCGTCGTCAGCCGGCTCCGCTATGATCTGAACGGCACGGGATTTCTGGGGGACCGCACCTGGAGTGTGCAGGTCATCGATCTGGCGCAGGGAACCGTCACGGCCCTCGGGCCTTCTGACCGGCACCACCTGTACCCGGCCTGGAGTCCAGACGGGCGGCGGGTGGCGTTGGTGACCACCCGCCGCCCCGACTGGGACCTGGAGTGGGTCTGGGACGTGTATGTCGTCGACTTGACCTCCAACGCGTGGCACTGTCTCACGCAATCCGACGGGGTGGCGACCATGCCGGCGTGGTCCCGGGACAGCCGGTGGGTCACCTTCTTTCACAATCACACCCCCACCACCAGCTCGACGGCCGACTATCACCTCATGCGGGCGCCGGCGGACGGATCGACCGCCCCCACCTGCCTGATGCACGCGATGGACCGGGGTGCCGCACAGGGCATGGTGCCGGGCACGCGGGGAAGCAGCGCCGTGGAGCTGCCCGATGGCCGCTGGCTTTGGGTGGCCAACCTGGCCGGCCGGCAGACGCTGGTCGCCACAGCGGCCAACGGGGACACCCGCACCCTGGTCGAGGACGTGGGCTGGCCCTCGATGAGCGCGGACGGCGCCGTGGTGGTCGCCTTGGGCCAATTCGCCGACCGGCCGCCCGAAGTGTGCCGCCTGGATTTGACCCACGGCACCGTAACCCCGCTCACGGACCTCAATCCGTGGCTGCGCGAGCGACGGCTGAGCCGCCCCCCGCAGCTCACCCGTCTGCCGTCGCCGGACGGGCCGGTTGAAACCTGGCTCTGGGAGCCGGCGCACACAGCGCCGCCGTACCCTGCCCTGGTCAACTTCCACGGCGGGCCCCACGGGGCGTCCGGACCTTACTTTACGTTTGCGCAGCAGATGCTGGCGGGCCATGGATTCCTCGTTGCCGCCGTGAACTTTCGGGGCAGCGCCGGGTACGGGATGGCATTTGCCAATCTGGTGCATGCCAACTGGGGTCCCAAGGAAGGCGAGGACGGCAATGCCCTCATCCATCACCTCCTGGATGTCGGTCTGGCCGCACCGAGGCGCATCGGCGTCTATGGCGGCAGCTACGGCGGGTTCATGACCAACTGGATGATGACCCACTACCCCGATGCCGTTCAGGCTGCCGTCACCATGTCCACCGTCTCCCATCTGGCCACGTTGGCTTACGGGATCGATCACTGGGAGTCCATCGCCACGGACATGGGCGGGCCGCCTTGGGCCATTCCCGAGTATTACCGGGAGCATTCTCCGCTCAGCTATGTGGATCGAGTGCAAGCCCCCGTCCTCATCCTGCATGGCGAGGAGGATCAAACCTGCCCGCTGCTGGAGGCGGAGATGCTGTTCGTGGCGTTGCGCTGGCAGCGAAAGCCGGTGGAGTGGGTGCGGTATCCGGGGGAGGCCCATGGATTCATTCGGCAGGGAAGCCGCCTGGCCACCCGCATCGACGCCCACCGGAGGCTCCTCGACTGGTTCCAAAACTATTTGGCCGCGCCGGCGGAGTCGCGAACCCGGGCCCACCTTGATCCCTGACAACGCGAGGTGAGCCCACGGCACCCGAGGGCCCCGCTTGGAGAGCCGCCGCCAGACGGCTCTCGGGCGGGTCGCCGCCGGCGACGCGCAGGCGTTCGAGATGCCGCACGACACCCTGGCCCCAAACACCGTCCGGTGTCCCTCCGCACGAGGCATCCCGCCGGATGTCTTAGCCGACATCCGCAGGACACTGGGTTTGGGGTGTGGCCAAGCAGCTCCCCCCATCGGCGCCCCACCTCCCCCGCTGCGGGGATTCTCAGCATCGCCCGGCACCGGGGGCTCGGTGGGCGTCATCCGCCGGCACCTCCCATGAGCCGTTGCTTTCGGTGGA
>DAHVOH010000162.1 GCA_027318915.1 Clostridiales bacterium | reverse complement strand
GGACACCCGCACGTGGATCGGATCGCGGGCTACGACAATCTCTGGGATGCGCGCGTCCAGCACCGCACGGGTGCCTACCGGGCCTTTTTCGGGCTGTCCGGCACGGGTGCGGTGATCCTGGTGGCGACCGGGGCCAGCAAGAAGCGGGACCGCTTCCCGCCGGCCGTCTACCGGCGGGCGGAACAGAGGGTGCGCGAGGCGGTCGAGCGCTGGCAGCGGGAAGGGGGCAAAGAAGGTGGACCGGCCGGATTCGTTGCGGCGCCTTGAGGATGTGGAGAAGGAGTGGGACGCCGACCCCACCCTGCGGGCGACGTACGCGCGCGAGGTGCCCTACGCCGAGGTCGCGCAGGCCATCATCGCGCTACGGGTGCGGCACGGGCTGTCCCAGAGCGAGTTTGCGCGGCGGGTCGGCAAGCCCCAGCCGTACATCGCGCGCCTGGAGTCCGGAAGGGCCAACGTGCAGGTCGGCACACTGCAGGCCTTCGCCGAGGCCCTGGGCGAGCGCCTCCACCTCCACTACGGTGAGGATGCGGCGGCGGCCGGCTGATCCCGGCCCCCGGCGGCCTGTTCTTAGTGTATACAGGTGGACATCCGTAAGGCCGGGCGCATGGGGGCGCGCACACCGTGAACCTGTCACAGCAGGGAGCAGGCTGTCCGGATGACCGTCGTGACGCCGTGAAAAGATCAAGGCGGCAAACCTTCACCACCCACACGACATCGGGATATCCGATAGGAACGCACGCTCGCCGCCGCGAATGCGCCACCGAGTGGTCAAGGGGGTTCACGCCGTACGCGGGCCAGCACGCCCGGACCACTTGGGAATGTCCGTGGTATCCGTTGACACGGCACGCCAGTCGATGGCACACCGTGCTCGTTGAAGACCCGGGCCGGAGTGGGCACCATCCACGGGGGGGGGCCATTGTGAGCACCACGGATGCTGTGCACAAATGGGTTGAACCCCGCATGCTGCGTTGGGCTCGCACCCGCCTGCATTTGGCTGTCCAGGACGTGGAGGCGCGGTCGGCGCATCTGCCGGGAGGCTCAGACAGTTACCGGACCGTCTCCGCCGACGCGTTGGCGGCGTGGGAGGACGGCCGCCTTTCACCGTGCATGGCTGAGCTCGAAACGCTGGCCACCATCTACGACTGCCCAGTCGGCTACTTCTTTCTGGACGAACCCCCTGCTGAATCGCAAGAGTTGAGTTTCCGTGGCCTGGACCGAACGAAGTCGGGTCAACTCAGCCCGGTAACCCTCGCCAGCATTGAACGGTTCAAGTTCTTGGCCGCTTGGTTTGGGAATCTCTTGGAAGACCTGGGGGTGGATTGGCCGGTAACTGTTGGCTCGGCCCACCCCAGTGACCCGCCGGCAGAAGTCGCTCGACGCGAGCGCGCACGTCTGGGATTTTCGCCTGAAGTCCGTGGGGCGTGGACCAATGCCAGCGAGGCGTTTCACTGGTGGCGGTATGCCGTCGAACGTCTCGGGGTGTTCGTGTTCGAATTGAAACTCAATCCCGACGACGCTCGCGGTGCCGCTCTCTGGGCACCGGGAACACCCCCGTGCATTCTCGTCAACAGATATGATGCCGAGTCTGCGGCGGGCCGCGAATTCTCGCTGCTCCACGAGTACGTGCACCTGACCATGACCAGGCACGGGTACGTCTGTGACATGCGCGGCACGGGCGAGGATGCCGAGTTGGAGACGTTCGCGAACGAGGTCGCCGCGAAGATGCTCGTGCAGGACGACGACTTGGATGCCGTACTGCAGAGCATCGGGCTAGACTCCTTGGACGTGGGTAAACGTTACCGCTGGACCGATGCCGAGATCGACCGGTTGCGGCTCCCGCTGTGTGTGAGCCGCGATGTGGTGGCCATTCTCCTGGAACGGCGAAACCTCGCGCCGTCGGGGTTCTACCGTCAACAACGTTCACGTTGGGAGTCCCGATCGCGCGGGGTCGGATGGGCAAGGGGCGGCACCACGCGCTCCCAACGGGTACTCCGTGAGATTGGATACTCTGGATCCCGACTGCTGAGTAGCGAATCGGCGTCATCCCTGTCGCCCCTGGATGTGGGCGAGTTGCTCAACGTCAAGGTAGAGCACCTTGATCAAGTGCTTGCCGAACTCCGCCAAGGCAGTCGCCAGACGTGACGGCCGAGTTGTATGTACCCGATGCCGATGCGTTAATCGACATCCACCGCCACTTCCCTGACGAACTTGACCTTCTGCGTAATGTTGCGGTGAAGGGGCAACTCTGCCTGGTGGGCGGCGTATATCGTGAAGTTCTTCGCGGCACGGATCGACTACGCGCCGCCGTGGAGAGGTGGGTCCGCCATGGGGTGACGCTTTTGGAGATCGACCACGACGCGGCGCTCCAGGCCGAGTACGCGCGCATCGACACCGCTTACGGACGATCGGTGCGGATCGGTAGGCAGGTTTACAATTCGGGGTTTTGGAACAGCCCTTCGGGGCGCAAAGCCGCGGACGCGCAGGTTGTGGCGGCTGCCAAGGTCCTCCGAAGGACTGTTGCGTCGGACGACCATGCCGTGAGGGCGGCCTGCTTCCTGGAAGACGTACCGTGCATTTCGTGGCAAGAGTTCCTACGCCGTATTCGGCCGGCGAAGCCCATTCCATTGCCATTGGAACCTGAGCCGCACGAGTAGCACACCACGACTGCTCCCTTCGAGACCCCGTTAGGCCACGGTACGCAAGAGCGTCCGATTCCACCGCTCGCCCCGATGTGGGCTTCGGGCAAGGCATCACGAAGGGCCTCATGCCCCTCACCACGGTCTGCAGGATCCTGGGGCATGAATCCGTCGGCCCGCGTTGTTGGGTGCTCGCCCCTACACCCCCACTGGCCGGAGGCGCCGGGCTCCGCCCGGCTCGGGATTTCCTCCTCGTGCGCCCCTTGCCGCCTCAGTCTACTCCTCCCCGGCTTTGGCGCCCCAAGGGTGCGGCTGCGCCTGATGCTCCCTGCGGTCCGCTGATGCTCGCCCGCTTCGCGCCCCTGGGGCGCGCCGTCTCGTCGTCTCCCTCCGGCCTGCAAGGGGCGCACGAAAAATGCCCCTCGGTTGGAGGAGGACGATGGCGGTGGATGCGGCGGTTTCGGTGGGGGCTCCACGCACGACGGTGGCCGAGTTGGTGGCCCGGTTGGAGGCGGGGGTACGGGAGGTCCAGGACGGCGAGGGCCTGGTGCGCCTATCTGGCGGCGATGTCCCGGTTCCACCAGTACGCGGCGGGCAACATCCTCTTGGTCCTCGCGCAAAAGCCCGATGCCACGCGCCTGGCTGGGTTCCATACCTGGCTCCGTCTCGGGCGGCACGTCAAACGCGGTGAGCATGGTATTCGCATCCTGGCGCCGGTAACGGCGCGCCGGCAGGCCGAAAGCGAAGACGACGATGAGCCGGACGCCCGAACGGTCCTCCGGTGGCGCGTGGTCACTGTCTTCGAGTACAGCCAGACCGAGGGCACCGACCTGCCCCCGCACCCCTGCCAAACCCTCACCACGGACAGCGAGCGGGGGCGGTGGATGTTCGCCCGACTGTTGCAGGTCGCGCGGGCCGAGGGCATCGAGCTCCGGGCAGACATCCGCGGGCTCGGCACGGCGCACGGTGCGTACGTGCCCGGCACACGCGTCATCGCCCTGGCCCCCGGCCTGTCCGACGACCAACGCGCCAAGACCTTGGCGCACGATCCGTTGACCGCACGA
>DAHVOH010000161.1 GCA_027318915.1 Clostridiales bacterium | reverse complement strand
AGCAAGCCCGATGACCGCCGTGGTGTTCACGCTGGAGGCAGTGGACTCGTGGTTCTTCCGCGACGGCACGCCGTTTGGGGAAGGCATCGTCGTGTCCACGGGCATCCGGGGCACCTTCCCGCCGCCGGTTCAAACCCTCCAGGGCGCCATCCGTACGGGCTTGGCGCTGGCCAACGGTTGGCCGATTGAGCGACCCCTCGACTGGCCTCATGACTTTGGAGCACCGGAAGGCACTGGGTCGGTACAGTTTGTTGGGCCTTTTGTGGTGGCAGCCAGCGGAGATCCCCTGTGGCCTGTTCCGCGGATCGTCTGGCAAGACGCCCAGTTTAAGCGGCGGACTCGCCTCAGGCTGTCATCTCCACGCACCACCGACCTGGGGGTTCGGCGCCTGCCCCGCGTGCGACGGGGCGAACGACTGGCCGGCGGCTGGGTCACGACGGACGAGGTCTACCGCGTGCTGGCGGACCCGTGCGCTGTGCCAGATCGCATTTTCTCAGCCGATGACTTGTATTGCGCGGAACTACATGTCGGGGTTCAGCGTCAGGACCGGCGCGTCAAGGACGGGGGCCTCTATGTGGTGCACCACGCGCGCCCGCTCCCCGGGGTACGCGTCGGCCTGGTGATGCGGGACTGTCCCGCGGACGTGACGGTGCCCGACCGCATGATGGTGCGTTTGGGGGGCGAAGGGCGGGCGGCGGCCGTGGTGGCCACCCACCCGACCGCGGACCCCTGGCCCGCACGGCCAGAGTTGGTGCCTGCCGACGGTGTGGTCCGCTACTTCATCAGCCTGCTGACCGACGCAGGCGTGCCGAGCGACAGCCAGTTGGCTATGGAAGGTCCGGCGGCGGCGCCGGGCCACGTCGTGTCGGCCAGCATCGGTGCCAGCGGCCGCGTCGGGGGATATGATCTCCAAGCCCGCGCGCCTCGGCCGCTGCGCACCACGCTGCCGGCCGGGACCACCTGGTTTATGGAAGCCGATGAGGACAACCTGCCCGCGGTGCAGGCCTTGCATGCCACCAGCGCGGTGGGACGGCGAGAGCTCGGAGAGGGGTGGATGGTGGTGGGACGATGGGAGGAGGAGCCATGACGGGAGCGACCGGACGTCTGGGAACCGTGGGTGAAATGTGGGGACTGTTGGCCGAGGCACCGATGCACTATGGCGCCGGTCAATCGCTCGGAGTCGTGGATCTCCCTGTCGCGCGCGAGGAAACCACCGGGTATCCGGTGGTGTTTGGCAGCGGCGTGAAGGGATCCTTGCGAGAGATGGCAGAGGGAACCGACGCGGTCGAGCCCTCGGAGAAGGAACGGGGACAGGCACGGGTAAAGCAGCTGTTCGGTGAAGCCAGTAGCGCGGGTTGGCTGATGGTCTCCGATGCCCGGCTGCTGCTCCTGCCGATTCGGGGGTTGGAGCGTCACTACTGGTGGGTTACGTGCCCCGCTCTGCTGGAGCGATGGAATCGGGACCGGGCGCTGCTGGGCCTCCCCGCCGCGTCACACCCGCTGCCAGTCGTTCCGACGGGCCACCTGCTCAACGCGGAGCTGGCTGGACCGGTGTTCGTTGAGGAGCTGCACTTTGCCGGTGAGCTATGGCCCGACCTGGAGGGATGGGCTACGGACCTTGCCCGCTTGGTGGGTCACCAGGCAGCGGCCTCCCGTCTGGTCCACCAACTGGCCGTCGTGGCCGACGATGATATGCGGTACCTGGTTCGCCATGCGCTTCCGGTCACCGCACACAACACCCTGAACGAGAACAAAACGTCCGCCAACCTGTGGTACGAGGAAACGGTCCCCGCCGACGCGTTGTTGTACGCGATGCTCATGCTTCCCACGGATGGGCGGAAGAGTGAGCGTATCGAGGCGTTCCGGTGGTTGACCCGTTTGGTGGATAATCGGCCCTACGTCAGGTTCGGCGCGCACGAAACCCTGGGCCATGGCTGGTGTCGCATTCAGCGCTGGGAGGTGCCTGATGGCGACTGACCGCGGTCGCTTGATGGTCCAGCACCGAGCCGGCCATGCGCTGAAGGTGGTTGGCCGGGCTCTTGTCTCGCAGGATCCCGTGGCGTATCGTCGGCATGCGCGGCATCTCGGCCCAGCAATCCTCATGAACGGGCTGGGACAAGCTTTGGCCACGGCCGCCGCGAACAAGGACAGTAAGCAGCTGTACAAAGACCTGCGCGAGTGGCTCTGTGACGCGTGTCCATGGACGCGTTACCGAGGGGCTCCGGACCTGATCACGGCCATTGCCCAGGGAGACCGCAGCGCCTACATGTGGGCGACGGAGGAAAGCCTGGCGTGGCTGGAGTGGGTGAAGAAGCTCGCGGTCGCGCGCATCCCGGGGGAGGAACGAGAATGACCGCTGAGGAAAAAAAGGCGTTCCGCCGACCCCTGCCCGCTCCGGCCCCCGACAAAAAGGCGGCCGTGGCCAATCGAGGTTTGTGGTATGAGAAGTACTTCGACCGCTGGGACAATAGCAAGTGGGAGCTCCGCTCCGAGGGGAAGAAGAGTTGGATCGAGGCGACGGCCGGTGCGACTGGCCAACAGAGCCTGCTGGCTGAATATGTTGCCCGTCAGGAACGACTGGTCTTCGCGCTGGAGGGATGTATTCGGCGCTTCCGTACGGAAAGCCCCTTGCTGGTGGGGGCGGGTACCCCCCACCCGATTGAGGTCGGGATGAGCTGGCACCATGGGCTGGGCATCCCCTACATACCTGGGTCTAGTGTGAGGGGTATGGCGAGGGCGTGGGCGACGCTATGGATTCAGGATCCGGAGGTCGAGAGGATTTTGGGAGCCAAGGGTGGGATGGGTACCGTTGCGGTATGGGATGCGGTTCCGGTCGGGCCTGTCACGTTGATGGGTGACGTGCTGACGCCCCACTATCCCGAGTTCTATCGTAACAAGGACGCATCCGCAGAACCTCACGACTGGGAATCGCCCGTTCCTATCCTGTACATGTCCGTCGCACCCCGTGCAACGTTCCAAATCGCCTTGTCCCCTGGACCACGTTGCCAGACGGGAGATGTGGATCGGGTGGCCGCGTGGATAGGCGACGCCTTGGAATTCACGGGCGTAGGTGCCAAAACCTCGACCGGTTACGGCCGATTGACCGGCCTGGCCGACTGGATGCATCCGCCTAAGGCAAAACCTGCGCGCAGCCTCTCCCCTCTGGAGGCGGAAATGAACGACGAGGGATACTTTGCTGAGTCTGACCTGTTCATGCAGGCGCTGACGAACAAGTGGATCAACCGGGTTAAGGACCCCAATGACCCTGAGCGCACAGACATCGCGCGTCTGCTGATGACTTGGTACAAGAGCCACCGGCCCCAGGACTGGGACAAGCCCAAGGGAAAGAACGTAGACAAGGTGGCCGCCATCACCACCGCACTGAACGAGGACGCAGGCGGTCATCGTCCTTCATAGCCTGAATGTTGCTGCGGCCATAAGGCCGCGGAAATGCGAGCGCCCGGACAAGATCCCTCATTTGCTCGGCCGTGCTTCAATGCTGCCGCGGCCATAAGGCCGCGGAAATGCGAGGCGGAGACGCCGGTGCAGCTCGGCCGGGAGGCGGCTTCAATGCTGCCGCGGCCATAAGGCCGCGGAAATCGATCCACGCGATGACGAACAGGGCCAGGAAGAATCCGCTTCAATGCTGCCGCGGCCATAAGGCCGCGGAAGTAAAGAAAGGGGCCGAAAACATGCCGCTCCTGAGCC
>DAHVOH010000160.1 GCA_027318915.1 Clostridiales bacterium | reverse complement strand
TGCCGTTCGCGTTGCTGATCGGCTTGTGGGTGGCGTTGGTGGCGATGATCCCGCTGATCGGTGGGTTGATCGCCGGCGTCCCCAGCGTGGTGATCGCCCTCTTGCACTCGCCCACCGCCGCCGTGGTCGTGGCGATCGTGTTCGTCGTCGTGGGCATCGTACGCATGGGGTGGCGTGCGTTTTGGGCCGCCGTGGGGCACGACTTTCAATTCCTCGGCCATCTGCCCCTTGCCCTGCCCGGGCTGACCTTGCCCGGCCTCCCGGCCTTCGGGCTCATCCTGACGGTGGTCCTGCTGTTGCTTCTCGTCGGCGTGGCCACGCGCTACCACTTCCGGCAACAGCGCATCCGGCAAACCGTCTGGTACGAGATCCAACTCTTCCAGAATGACACGACGACCCCTGCGCAGGTGCGTGGCGTGTTCGATCAGCTCTGGGGGGCCCTCTACCCGCGATCGCGTTGGGTCGGCTCGTTTGCCCCGTATCGGTGGCTCGTCGGGCCCAATTACTACACCTTTGCCGTAGTGCGTGACCTCGCCGTGGATGATCAGATTCATCTGTTGCTGGGGGCTCCCGCTCCCGTGGTGGATCGACTCCTGATGGGTTGGCAGAACATCTATCAAAACGTGCGTTTCCACCCATGGCATCATGGACTCCACCCGCCCACCGGCCAGTATCTCCGATGGGGGCTCCGCTACCGGACCTGGATTCGCTTGACGGATCTGCTGTCCAGTTACGATGGGTCCATGATGCCGGTCGAGGTCCTGTTGCAATCCATGGCGCGTGAAGCGTGGCGGGCCACGGACACGTTGCCTGCCTTCGCCTGCACGTATACGTTCACCCCCCAGTCCACGCGCCGGGCCTGGCGGGCCTTGGAGGCGGCTGCACGGTACGCCGAGTGGATGCACGACAGTCCGGCGGAATCGGCCGCCCGTTCGGCCCTGACCCAGGTGGGGCGGGGCCGGTGGCATGTGGAGTGGCGGGCTGCCACCGTCACGTATGACGCCATGCAACGCATCATTGGCGCCTCCGACCTGCACAATCGCTGGGCGCAGTTGCAGCCCAAGAACGTGATTTTCTTTCGGCGGTTCTTTGCCCGCTGGATGACCTGGGGGGCACCGCGCATCTGGCCCTTGGCGGGTGGCCTGCATCTCTGGTCCGCCGAAGCCAGTACCTTCTTTGCGTGGCCGACCGGCCGGCTCCGCATTGCCGACCTGAACCGGTCCATGACGCGGCGCATGCCCGCCCCGCGGGCTCTGACCCGTTCGAACATGCTGGCCCTGATGCGTGCGGAAGGCGGCGAATATGTCGGATTGGCCGAAGCCGATCGCCATAAGAACTTGTTGTTGCTTGGCATCCAAGGGTCCGGCAAAAGCACGACCCTCTTGAATCTGTTTCGGAACGATGTGTTGGCGGTGGATGAGCACGGCCGTCCCGCCAAGGCCGTGGTGTTGTTTGACATCGGCAAGGACACCGCCCGGGCCGCCTTAAGGCTGGTGCCCCCGGAGCGCAAGGTCCTGTGGTTCTCACCAGGGGAGACCGATAATCCCTGGTCCGTCCAGCCCTTCGCGTCCGCCGTCGCCATCGGCACGCAGGTGGACCACTTGCTGGACCTCTTTGCGGAGGTGTTTGGCGAAGACGCTATTGGACCACGCTCCCAACAGGTGCTGGGCCATGTGTTTGCGACCGTGATTGCGTCGGCCACCCCCAGTCAACCCGCGAGTTTCGGGTCGGCCTACCGCATGATTGTGGATACCACCGTGCGGGATCGACTGATTGAGGAAGCGGCCCTTTCCGGGCGTCTGCCGGAACACACGGCGGACTACTGGTCGAAAGAGTTTCCCCAACTGCTGAACGACAACAACGCGTTCTGGGAAGAGGTGATGGCGGCCCCCCGCAACAAACTGGACGCCTTTCTGCGCAACGAAGGACTCCGGGGAGCCTTGGGTGCGGGCGAAGTGAGTGAGATGGTGCGCCGGGCGATTGACTGGGAGCGGGTGGTGCGGGAGCGTCAGGTCGTCATTGTCAATTTGGATGAGGCGCACATGAGCCGCCAGGCGGTCTCCCTGTTCGGGATCATGACCACGATGATGATTTGGCACGCCATTCAGCGCCAAGGTCTCGTGGCCGAGGATGCCCGGACGCCCGTGTCTCTGCTCTATGATGAAGCGCAGGAGTACCTGTCGCCCCAGTTCGTGCGCTATCTAGCGCTAGGGCGCGCCTACGGCTTCCAAACCGCCCTCTGCACGCGGTTCCTGCTCGAGATCGAGGATGAGCGCTTGCGGGCCGGTTTGGTCAACCTCTGTCAGAACCGCATTATCCACCGCATCCCGGAGGAACAGGACGCGAAGGCCCTGATGTTGCAGATGATGACCATCTACATGAACAACATCACCCTAGCGGAAGAAGCACAGGCGTTGGAACGCTTCATGGCTGATGATGTGATGCGACTGCCTGACCGGCACGCGATCTGCGTGTGGCAGGCGAGTGGGGTCGTGCAGCATCCCTTCAATGCGGAAACCGTGGATTGGCGTCCTTACGCGCATGATGAGTGGGCGCTGCACCACCTCGCACACCAGCCTCGATCAGCACCCGTTCCCAGTCCGTCCGGTGACCGCCCCGCAGAGCCTGCGGCCCCTCCCGATTCCGTACGAAGCCCCGAGGGGTCGGTGGTGGCGCTGTGGGATGATCCCGACGAGGACCAATCCGAGTCGACGGCGGATGGTCTTGAGACGCCGATCCCGGACCCGGTGGTTGACGATGTGCCGCAGGACCTGCATCGCTCCGCACCGCCCGTGACTGCGCCCGCCGTGCCGGACCTCTCGGTGCCGGGTCTCCCGACTCCCCATCCCCCAACCCCCATGCCCGCAGCGGTTCGGGGGGACTACGGTTGGGAGGACCTGAGCCGGGAGTTTCAGGTGGCGGGGGCCTTTGCCCAGCGCCTCGGACGACGGTTCAATCTGACGGCGGACGAACTGGCTGCGTATCTGCGCACGCATCCGGATCGCCCAACGTTTCAAACGGCCTGGCCGGAGTGGCTACTGAAGGCCGATGACCTGCCTAAAGGAGGAGACAATCCTGATGACGCTTCAATGGTCGGTCGTTCCTGAACGGCCTGACTTTTCTTCTATGCTCAAGGACCATGAAGTGGCGTTTGTAGAGTGGCTAGCGGAAGTACGCTATGCCACGACGACCGATGCCGCTCGGTGGCTCAATGAGACGGATCGTGCGGCGGCCTACCAAGCTGACAAGCTGATCCGGATGGGCCTGTTGCAATGGGCCAACGTCTCCTTTCGCGGGCGACGTACCAAAGTGTTCACGGCGAGTCGTCATGCCAAAGTGCTGCTCCGTGACATGGATGAATCTTGGGAAGACAAACATTCCCACTGGGTCGCGGTATCGGATCAACGCGTGGCGGGACACGCCGTCGCCCATGCCCTCGAACGGAACCGGGTGTGTTTGGATATGCTGACCAACGCCGAACAGTTGGATTGGTTTGCCACCTGGAATTTTCCTGCTTTCCGCTTTTCAGAGCCCAGCAAGGGTGCGGTGGCCGTGCCAGATGCCGTCATGACCGTGCATGGTCATCTGTGGTGCGTTGAGTTGGAGCGCTCCTGGCGCAGTTCGACGCTCCACACCAAGTTGGCGCAGTATCAGGCCCTTTACGATGCACGGAGTTGGGGACGCTACCTCCCCACCCTGCCCCGAGTCTTGCTAGTGCTTGCGGAGGGGTCGACGCAGGAACGCA
>DAHVOH010000015.1 GCA_027318915.1 Clostridiales bacterium | reverse complement strand
CCGTCATCGCCGGCGTTCCGTGCGGAGCCTCAATCACAAACGGCGTCAGCGCTTCAGGGCCGCCGGGCAGGTCGATCCTGCACTGACCCAGTCGGGCGGCGCCCATCCCCCACAGCCACCCCATGGGCGATGCGCTCGGTAGCCGACCTGTCGGCCCGTCCGGGCAAGACCCGACTCAGATGAAGACCCTCGGACGGCCCCCTGTTGGGTTTGGGCCTAAAACGCCGGGGATTGGCCAGATGAACGACTCGAACCGCGATGCGGTCCGGATTGAGACGACCGCCTATCGCTTCGGCGCTTCGATGCGGGGATACGGGCCGCCGTGAGCCCCGCCGGTCACCGGGAGGGCGGGTCCGGACCGACGTCCCCCAACCTCCGGGTAGCGCCGTCGCACGTCGCTTTCCGGGACGGCAAGCCATCCTCGTTTCACCTATCCACCCGCCATCGCCGAGCCGCCGGTTCTCTCGCCACTCCCCGCGTCGCCGCCATGGGGGTCAGCGACCGGCGCCGGCCGCGGCGGTGATGCCGAGCCCGGCGACAAACGCCCCCGCCATGCCGGCCAGGCTGACGATGTTGAAACCGGACAGCACGACATTAATCAGGAGCAGAATGAAGACCCACTGCATGGACGGGCCGGGTCCGGCGGTGTGCGACAGGATGTACGCATAGGCGCCGGCCAACCCAAAGGCCGCAAACGACGCACCCAGCCCAAATCCCCCGGCCGCCGTTGCCGCCAAACTGCCCACCACGCCGGCGCCCAAGAACACCGCGACATAGTACCAGGGCCGCATCATCCCCTCCAGTTGCGAGCCCAGGAGCCATACGAAGATGCCCGCAAACACCAGGGACAACAACCCCCCGGGCATGATGGCCGACAAGAGGATCCCCATCAGGATCCCTCCGGGCAGTATCAGCAGATCCGTATACCATCCGGGTATCACGAGGCTCAGCAGGGTCGTCAACACCATTAGGGCGATAAACACCACGGTAATGGGCGCACCGCCGAAGCTTCCTCCCCGATAGGGCCGGTTGTACCGCAGGTTTCTCTGGCGCTGCTGACGCCAATAATTGCGGGCATCGCGATCGATCGGGCCACCTCCGCTCTCCTTGAGGTCAGTCTCCCCGGCGATGTTCAGGACGGCGCCGGGTCTGCCCGCCGCACCCGCGCCAGCATCCGGCGCGCATTGCCTTGGGCAATGGCGGCGCATTCCGATTCATTCAGCCCTGCACCGGCAACGGCCGCCCAGACAGTCTCGGCGTCGCCCAAGTGCGGGTAGTCGGAGCCGAACACCAACTGCGCCACCCCGACCGTGTCCACGGCCAGACGTACCGCGGCTCGGTCAAACACCACGCAGTCATAATACACGTGGGGCCGGACCAAGTCCGCCCGGCCCACATCGATTCGGCTCCGGGTTCCCATCTGCCAGCGTCCGCGCAGGAACAGCGCCGCGCCGCCCAATTGCGGCAGCACAAAGCGGATGTGCGGGTAGCGGTCAAAAAATCCCGAGAACGTCAGGCGGGCCACCGCCTCGGTGGTGTCGTTCATAAACCCGACCAAGGAGAGCAGATCGTAGTCGGCCAAATGGGCCGCACCGGCGGCAACCGGCACCATCGGATGCAGCAGCACCAATGCCCCCAGCGCATCCATCCGTTGGAACACGGGAGCATACCGGAGATCATCCAGGTCGCGCGTGCCGATGTGGGTGCCTAAGATCACCCCCGACAGCCCCAACGGGCCCAGCGCTCGCTCCAGCTCGGCCACCGCGTCGTCGCTGTCCATGGGCAGGCTGGCCAAGCCGCGTATATGGGCGCTGTCGCCGTCTCGCCAACGAGCCAGGTCATCGTTCACCACCCGAGCCGCCCGAACCTGCAGTGCGGGCGGAAAGGGATAGACGTTGGGGACGGTGGTGGAGAGGAAATGGACATCCACGGCGGCCTGCCGCGGATCCGCCAATCGCGCCCGCCAGTTGTAGGTGCCGGGGTGCAGGGTCACGGTCGGGATGCCGGCCCAAGTGATGACGGGGTGCGTTGGCCCCCGCGCAATTTTGTACAGACCCCCGTGGTCCTCCAGCAGCCGGAGGTAGTCCTGACTGTAGCAGTGCGTGTGCAGATCCCACAATCCGTCCAATGCTGACCCGCCTTCCCGGGGGAACGACCGGCATTGTCCCCGTCTCTGACTATAGTGTATGCCGCCGGGACGTCCTTTCGGAGAACGTCGAAAACCGCCCAGGGACGGCCGACGCGCCGCCGCGTCGAATCCCGGCCCGCCGCATCCTCGCGGTGCGCCGACCCACGGACCCATCCCGCCAATGCCTGTCCCGTGTGCCACGGGGTCCGGGCCGGCCGGAGGCCCGCTGTCGCCTTGGGGCCCCAAGCCGCCACCATGTGATCGGGCGGGATCGGGGCCGGGCCGGACGCCGGAATCCGGCTGCAATCCCCCCGCAGCAGGATATCGTCTCGCTGACCCGAATGGCTATCTTCGGCGAAAGGAGCGGATGACATGGAATCCAAGGTCTTGATCGTTCTGTCCACGGCTGAGAAGGCAAAAGCTTTGACCGGCGTGCTGTACGCGACCAATGCGCTCCGGCATCACTGGCTGGGTGACGTGAAACTGTGTTTCTTCGGCCCCTTCGAGTCACTGCTGGCCGAGGACGAAGAGGTGCAGGAACGGGTCGCCCAGCTGGTTGGCCACCAGGTGCCCGTGGCCTGCAAATTCATCGCCGACAATCACGGCATCAGCGACAAGCTGACGGCGCTCGGGGTGGACGTTCAATACGTCGGCCAGATCGTCTCCGACTATATCAAAGACGGCTATATTCCCATGGTGTTTTAGCGGCCCCGGCGGACCCCACCGCCCCGAGCCAGTCCCCGGCGTGCCCGGCGGCAATCCGCCGCCGGCGCAAAGGACGTCTTCCCCGGGTGACAGTCGGCGGTTTCCCGGCCGCCCTCGCTCACCGCAGACGGGACAGAGGCCGGTCTGGCCATCTGCCCCGGCACACCGTCCCGCCCTGCGCGCGCTATGTCGAACCGTCCGGAATCGGGTACCGGGGTGGCGCGGACGCTCGCACCCGCCCACCCCGGCGTATCCCCGGCCGTCTCCGCCCGGCGCCGCGCAACCAACGCTCCCGGGCTTGCGCATCGAGCGGGGCGCGCCGCGCTCCTTGGCGGATTAAGCCATGGGCAACGGATCGAGCCCAGATTCTCTGAGCTGCCGGTTGAGATCCCGCGTTCCTTCCTCCATCAGCTGGACCAGATGCGCGATCCCGCGATCGGCCTCGGCCGCCAAGTGAGCGAAGACCGCCCCGCACTGGGCCGGGGGACGTCCATCCCCATACGCGACCGTCGATTGCAGCGACGCCAGCTTACTGTTCACTTGCGGGGGGTAGTTGAACGAATCGGCCCGACTCTTGCCCCGCGCCTCCGCCAACGCGCCCGCGCCCTGTTTGAGCTGGTCGACAAAAGCGGAGAGCGCGGCGGCCAGGTCGTCGCGGCCGGCCTGCTTGGCCGGCTCCAGCCAAGCTTCCACGCGCTCGCACAGCCGGCGACTTTGCCGGACGGTCTCGTGCACGGCGCTCAACTTGTCGCGGATAGCCAGCAGCAGGTCGAACTGCGCCTGCAGGTCCTCCGGCGAAGCGACGACCCGCGGGTCCGGGCGAATCTCGAACGGCGCCTCCCGGTGCTCGTCATCGGCCTGAACGCGCACCCGATATCGTCCGGGCACCGCGACCGGCCCGGCGACGCTCCCTCCCCAATACGGTGACAGCGCGCTGTCATCCAGCTTGACCGCGTCCGGATAGCGCATGTCCCAGATCCATTGATGCAGACCCGCCGCAACCGGCGGCCGGGGTCCCGTGTCCTCGGCGTCCCGACTCGAGAACTCCCGAATCAACCGATCCTGCGCATCGTAGAAGCCCACCGTGACCAGCTGGGCCGCCGCCGCCAGATGATAGCGGACCACCACGCCCTGAGGGGCATTGGCGCCGGCTGTCAGCAGCACCAGGGTCTTTTGACCCTGCTCCGTCTCATGCACCTCGGCCACGGCTTGACCCACGGTCGCCCCCACGTAGATGCGCTGTCCGGGCTCACCCGACGGCGTCCACGCGGCCGGGCGGCGGATGGCCGGACGTGGCGGTGCGAGGTATAACGGCGCTGCCTGAACCTCCGCCGGCCACGCTCGCACCGCCGTCAGATCGTCGAGAACCCAAAATGCCCGCCCGTGTGTGGCCACGACCAAGTCGCTGCCATGAACGGTCAGGTCATGGATGGGCACCACCGGGAGATTGCCGGTCAGCCGCTCCCAGTGCGCGCCCTCGTCCCAGGAGACATAAAGCCCGGTTTCCGTGCCGGCATACAGCAGGCCGGGCCGGGCCGGATCCTCGCGAATGACTCGCGTGTAGTCGTCGCCAGGGATGCCGTCCGTGATGCGCTGCCAGGTGTGGCCATAGTCCTCGGTGCGGTACAGGTAGGGCGCCGGGTCATCGAGTTTGTAGCGCGTGGCGGCCAGGTACGCCTTCCTCGGATCGTGCGGCGACGGTTCGATGATGCTGATGAGCGCCCACTCCGGGAGATCGGGAGGCGTCACCGCCTCCCAAGTGGCCCCGGTGTCGCGCGACACATGCACCAGACCGTCGTCGGATCCCGCCCACAGCAGGCCGGGCGTCACCGGCGATTCCGCGAAGGCGAAGATGGTGGCGTAGTACTCGGTGCTGACATTGTCCTGGGTGATGGGACCCCCGGACGACTCCAGGGTCTTCGGATCCGCCCGAGTCAAGTCCGGACTGGCCGGACTCCAACTCTGCCCGCCGTCATGCGACCGGAAGAGGACATTGCCGGCGGCGTAGAGCACGTCCGGATGGTGCGGCGACAGCACGATGGGAAACGTCCACTGAAAGCGGTAGCGGAGAGCGCCGGCCCCATATCCGATGGGATCCTCGGGCCACACCGTGATGTCCGTCTGCTGGCCGCTGCGATGATCGTAGCGGGTCATGCGGGATGCATAGCTGCCGGCGTAGACGACAGCGGGGACGTCGGGCCGGACCGCGATGTAGCCGCTCTCCCCGCCCCCCACCTGGTAGCAGTCACCCATGGTGATGTTTCCCGCGTCGGAATAGCTGGGCACGGACAGGGTGCTGTTGTCCTGCTGCGCCCCGTAGACGCGATAGGGGTCCTGGCTGTCGGTGATGACATGATAGAACTGGGCCGTGGGCTGATTGTAGATGCTGGACCAGGTCAGCCCATCGTTCAAGGTCACCATGGCGCCGCCGTCATTGCCGAGAATCTTGCGGGCCGGGTGGTGGGGGTCAATCCACAGGTCGTGGTTGTCCCCGTAAGGGTTGGGCACTTCCTGGAAGTGATGGCCGCCGTCATGCGAGACCCACACGCCCAGGTTGAGGACGTAGACGGTTTCGGGGTCTACCGGGTCCGCGAAGATATGCATGTAATACCAGGGCCGCTGCCGCAGATCGGGATTGTCGCTCACGCGCGTCCAGCTGGCGCCGCCGTTGTCGGAGCGAAAGAGGCCTCCGTCTTCCGCCTCGATGACGGCCCAGACCCGCCCGGGCCGGGCAGGCGAGCACGCGACGCCGATGCGTCCCTTCACGCCGGTCGGAAGCCCTCGACGGTCAGTCAGTTCGTTCCAGGTGTCCCCGCCGTCCGTGGTTTTGAAGAGTCCGCTGCCCGGCCCGCCGCTGCGAAGTGTCCACGGGTAACGGCGTGCATCCCAAAACGCCGCATACAAAATGCGGGGGTTGTGCGGATCCAGGATCAGATCGATCGCGCCCGCGTCTTCGTTGCGATAGAGGACTTTGTCCCAGTGGCGGCCGCCGTCATGGCTTCGGAACACCCCTCGCGCCGGATGGGGTCCGAACGCGTGGCCCAAGGCGGCCACATACACCCAGTCCGGATTGGTGGGATGCACCCGCACCCGCGCGATGTGCCGGGTGTCGGCCAATCCGAGATGGCGCCAGGACTCGCCGCCGTCGTCCGACCGCCACACGCCGTCGCCGTACGACACATTGCCGCGGATGCACGCCTCACCCATGCCCGCGTACACCACCTGCGGATCGGACGCGGCCACCGCCAGGGCGCCAACGGACGCGGTCCGAAAATAGCCGTCCGACACGTTTTTCCACGTGATGCCGGCATCATCGGTCTTGAACACCCCACCCGCTGCCGCGCCGAAATAAAAGACCATCGGATTGCCGGGATCTCCCGCCACCGCCGCCACGCGTCCACCGCGGTGCGGTCCCAGCAATCGCCACTGCAACCCTGCCAGCATGACCCCGTCCTCCCTCAGCGTCGTCCGACTCGTCGTGCCCTCACTCTTTCGCGGTCGTGGAAAGGTCGTCCTGCCGGTCCTCCGCTCACGCCGCGCGGGCCGGTTACGGGGTGGTCTGTTCCTGGCCCAAGGCAGTCCCGGCCGCCACGCCGGCAGGTCGGAGGCGGTACAGCCGCGTGGCGTGGGGAGGCGTCTGCACAACCTCCGCGCCCACGACCCGCCGCTCCGCACCGGTCCACAGATCGCGCGCCCATAACCCGGCTTCCGGGTTGTCCAGCAGATCTCGCCACCGGACCGTGACGGAGCCCGGCCGGTCACGCTCGTTGAACACGCCCACCGCCGCGTCCCCGCCGGCCAACGGTTTGACCAGCACGTGCACGCCCCGGTGCGATTGCACCAGACGAGCCTGCCTCCCCAGCGGATCTTGATTGACGGCAATCAATGCCCGGTTCTTCAGGAGCGCGGCTGTCTCCGGGCTCAGGGAACGGACGTCGGTGCCGATGAGCAGCGGAGCCGCCATCAGGCACCAGAGTGCAAAATGGCTTTGGTACTCTACCGCCGACATCCCGCCGTTGCCCACTTCCAGCATGTCCGGATCATTGAACCCGCCGGGGCCGGCAAAGTCCGCCAGCACCACGTTGCGGTGAAAGATGCCCACCATGTCCCCGCGGAATTCCCGGTCGGCACTCGAAAACACGTCGGCAATGTCACCGGTCGTGCGCCAGAGGTGGGCCACCCCGCGCGCCCACTCCCAGGGATATCCATGGCCCCAGCAGCACATCGAAAGAACCACGGGGTGACCGGTGGCCACCAGGGCATCGGAGATGCGCCCATAGAGCACTTCCGCCACCTCGGCCTCACTGCGGCCGGGAAAATCCTCGAAGGGCACATGGCACCAGTCCTGCTTCAAGTAGTCGATGCCCCACGCCACCAGAGTCTCGGCGTCGTCGCGCTCATGGCCGTAACTGGCCGGCAGCCCGCCGCAGGTTCTGGTGCCGCAGTCGGAATACAGCCCCAATTTGAGGCCGGCCCGATGCGCTTCCTCCGCCAGCGCCGCGATGCCGTTCGGAAACCGCTTGGGGTCCGGAGTCAGGCGCCCGTGACGGTCACGTTCGGGAGCCATCCAGCCGTCGTCGAGGTTGACATACCGATACCCGGCATCGCGCAGTCCCCCCTCCACCAGCGCTTCGATGGTTTCCCGCACCAAGCGTTCGTCAATCTCCAGCCCGAACCGGTTCCACGTGTTGAAACCCATCGGGGGGGTTGCCACCAGCGAGGCGTCTATGCTCACACTCTTGCTCCTCCTGTCTCTGATGCGGGCGGTCTGACGGCTCGCCGCCGGATCGCCACGCGGCCGGGACCCTGAGGCCGCTCACGGCCCTCAAGCGGTGGTCGGTGCCGCCACGATGAAGCGGTGACGACCCGAGCCCACGTCTCGCGCCGCCCAGCGCGGTTCTCCCGGCTCCTGCTCGAAACCCGCGTCGCGGCGGCCCGCTCGGCTGCTCACCCACACGCGCTGGCCGCCGTCGAGAGGAAGCGCCACGCGCGCCGTGGTGTTGGGAGGCACCTCGATGCTCACCGTGTAGCCGCCGTCACGGGTATGGCGCCAGGACACGCCCACCGGCCCGCGGATGGAGTCGTAGCGGGCGCGCACCCAAGCCAGAGCCGGATGCACATGGGGCCGAATCCGCCAGCGCGCAAATCCGGGCGCGTCGGGATCAGTGTCGATGCCGGCCACTTCCCGGTACAAGAACTCCCCCACCGATCCCAGCGCGTAATGATTGAACGAGTTCATCTCGGGCGTCTGGAATCCCCGCTCCCGGGTCCATCCATCCCACCGCTCCCAGATGGTGGTGGCGCCGTGGCGAATGGGGTAGCCCCATGACGGAAACCGCGTTTCCAGCAGCAGCTGGTACGCCAGGTCGTCCCGCCCCCACCGGCTCAACTCCGGAGCCAACAGGCTGACGCCCAGAAATCCGGTCGTCAAGAGACCGTCGTGAGCGGCTAGATTCTCGGCCAAATGAGTCACGGCGGCCGGAGCCAGATGGACCGGCACCAGATCCAGCGCCAAGGCCAGGAGGTAGCCCGTCTGCGTCTCACCGTGGATGCGGCCGCTCGGCTTGATGAAGGCGGTTTGAAAGGCCTCGCGAATGTGCCGATAGAGCCGGTCGTAGCGGTCGGCAGCGACAGGATCGTCCAAGACCCGGGCGGCCTGGGCCAGAATGCGGGCATCGCCGGCAAAGTAGGCGGTGGCCAGGAGATCTTTGGGCGTATCGGCGCCGACGGACAACCAGTCGCCGAAGTCGTTGTGCCGCGCCACGCGCCAGATTCCGTCGGGGTTGGCGGCGGCGATGTATTCCACCCAGGCCCGCATCCGGGGAAAGCAATCGCCCAGCAGTCCCACATCGCCATACATCTGGTAAAGCACCCACGGAATGATCACCCCGGCGTCTCCCCAGCCGGGGGCTCCGTCGGCCTCGTCGACCAGGCGCGGGGCCACGTCCGGAAAGGCTCCGGCGGGCGATTGACTGTCCCCCACGGTTTCCAGCCATTCGGTGAAGAACGCGGCCACGTTCCGGTTGTAGGCGGCTGTGCGGCAAAACACCTGGGCGTCGCCGAGCCAGCCCAGGCGTTCGTCGCGCTGTGGACAATCGGTGGGCACGGCCAGAAAGTTGCTCCGTTGGCTGGCCACAATGTTTTGCTGCAGCCGGTTGACAAGCCGGCTCGAGGTCAGCAGGCGGCCGGTCGGCGGACACACGCTCTCCATGACCTGCACCGTCAGCGTCTCGAGGGTGGGGCGTCCGGGGAACCCGGTGACCTCCACGTAGCGAAAGCCGTGGAACGTGAAACGCGGGCTGAACGTCTCTTGAGCCCCACCCTTCAGGATATAAAAGTCGGTCGCGGCAGCCGCCCGCAGGTTTTCCACATACAGCCGGCCGTCGGCATCCAGCATTTCCCCGAAGCGGAGGCGGACGCGCGTGCCCCGCGGGCCCTGCACCTCAAGCCGCGCCACGCCGACCAGGTTTCGACCCAAATCATAGAGCCAGGTATCCTCATCCACCGACCAGACCGCCTGGGGGCGCACCTCTTCCGTCACCTGGACGCCCTCCGCCCGCTCCGCCGTAATCGGAACCGCCGGAGCGGGCATCGGCCGCACCGGCTCCCAGCCGTCGGCCGGGCCGCCCGCCTCGCACCATCCCTCACGTTCCCGGCGCGCGTCGTACGCCTCGCCCATCAAAAGGTCCGAGTACAGCCAGGGGCCGCTGGCGCTCTGCCAGGAGGCATCGGTGCCAATCACCTGGCGCCGGCCGTCCGCGTAGACCAATTCGCACTGCGCGAGCAGCGCCGGCTCCTGGCCGTAATGCTGGCGCCGCGCTCCAAAGCCCACGTAGCCCGCATACCACCCCTCACCCAGAATGAAACCCAAACGGTTCTCTCCGACCCGTACGGCATCCGTGACGTCGTAGGTCTGATACCGAAGGCGGCGGCGATAATCACTCCACCCGGGCGCCAGACGGCGGGCACCGATGCGCTGGCCGTTCAGCCAGGGCTCGTACACCCCGAGCGCGGTCACATAGAGCCTGGCCCGAAGCGGTCGGCCCGGAACGTCAAAACCCGTCCGCAGATAGGGAAGGGGCTTGAGAACCCGCGCCGCCGGCGGCGCGAATCCGATCGGCGCGCCAGGACGGGACCCGGCCGTGACCCAGTGCGCTGCCCAGTCCGTGGCCTCCAGAAGACCCATTTCAAACCGTGCCGGTTCGCTCTCGGGCGACCAGCGCCCGTGCTCGTCCTGTATCTGCACGGTCCAGATGAGGCGCTGGCGGGAGACGAGACGCGGGCCCGCATACGGAATCAGGACCGAATGGTCCGCGGCCACGGCACCGGAGTCCCACAAAGGCCGCCTCGCCGCCTCGTCACCGTCATTGACCTCCCACACCCGCACGTGATAGGCCGATTGTCGGCGATCCCGGCCCGATCCGCCCACCTTCCAGCTCAAACGCGGCGCTGACTCGCCCAGGCCCAGCGGATTGTCACGATGTTCGACCGTCAAGGCGTAGGGAAACAATCTGGTGTCGCGCGCCATGCTCGCGTCGTCTCCTTCTCTCTCAATCTGCCGACCGGCGTCGACCCCGGCGCCGCCCGGCCACGGCCGCGCCGGCGGGCGCTATGTGTTCACACGGATCCAGCCGATGAGACGTGCGGTGCGCGGGCTGAAAAACAGCACCACCCAGGGGCCGTGCAGCACCGGTCCCGACGGGGTCGGAAAGGATCCGTCGACCGCGGACACCTCCCAGGCCGATCCGCGATAACCAAAGGCCTTGAGATGCACCAGCTGAATGGAGATGGCGGTGCCGCTCAGCCCGTCGGTTTGCGCGGCCGACATGGCCTCTTCGGGCGTGACGTGCACCGTTCCCGTGTACGGCGTCGCTTGCACCCGCTCCGCCCGGAGCGACGCGGCCGGCGGGAACACCGGCGGCGCGTGTCGAATCTTGAGGTAGACGCCACCGACCACCAGGACAAGGCAGACCATCCACACGAGCCGCCATACCGCGCGAAAACGACGGCGCTTGGCGGCGGGCGAATCGGTCGGGCGTCCTCCGGTTGCCATGTCGCCATGATATCAAGAACGGGCCCGGGTCGGGTCGGTTTCGACCCGGTTCGCCGTCGACGAGTGCCCGGGGGCCGAGCCACGCGGCCGCGCGCGATGTTTCGCGCCCTGATCCCACCGACGCCCCTTCCTCACCCCAGTCGACGTGCACCGCCACCTTGTCATAGACGCGGCGCCCTTCTATGATCGGGTCGTCGGCGATTGCGAACCGCCGGCGGCAGGCCCATCTCGGGCCCCGGGCATCAGGACGCTGAACGCCGCGTCCTGATTCGCCGCCGCAGCCGGCGCCGACCCCATGGAGGGTGTGGCCATGACGCGTCCGGATCCCAAGGCCTCCGCCCGCGCCGTGGGTGCGCCGTCGTTCCTGCTGGGCACCAGCGCCCTCTACAGCGCCGATCTGGCCCTCTCGGTCGTTCTCACGTGGAGTGTGCTCGCCCTTTCGCACTCGCCGTTCCTGGCTGCCCTGGCGCTGATTGCCAATCAAGCGCCGCATGTGGCCGTCGGCATCGTCGGCGTGGAGCGATCGCTGGGGCGGTGGCGATCTTCGGGCTGGCTCGGGCTCTTGGGAAGCGTGGTGGCGCTGCTCGCGCTGGGCATCGGACTCCGACCCGCCATCGGGCTCCAGGTGCTGCTGCTCATTGCGGCCGGCGCCACCGAGGGATGGGCCAATGCCGTCGCGGTCCCCGTCGGGCAAGCCTGGTGGATGCAGGCCACGCCCCGCAGCCTGCGGGTGCGTGCGGCGCGTGATTACGAGGTGGCCTCCCGAGTTCCCCGGCTCTTGGCGCCGGTGGCCGGCGGCCTGTTGCTGGCCGACAACCGCGTGGCACTCGCCCTCTCCGCCATCGCGGCCGGGCTTTTGGCGTCCGCGTGGTTGTGGCGGCGTCTGGAGGCGACCGCTCCCGGCCCCGGACGCCGGTTGGGCGCCCGGGACAGTTGGGCGGTCTTGCGCCACGACCGCTGGCTGGCGGCGGCGCTGGCCGTCCGCGGCCTGGCCAATGTCGTGTGGCCCGCCTTCACCATCGGGCTGCCCTGGCTGGTTTTGCAGCGTCTGCACCAAAGCGCGCCCACCTACGGACTCATCCTCACCGTCTACGGCGTCAGCACCCTCGTGCTCACCATCTTCGGGAGCCGGTTCTCGGCCGTGGGCCTGCGCCGCTGGTATGGCCTGGCGTGGGCCGCGACGGGCTTGGCCTTCGTGGGCCTCGCCCAGGCGCCGACCCTGGCTTGGGCCGTCGCCGCCGTCTTGTTGGCGGGCCTGGGTTCCCCCATCATTCACATGGCTCTCGACAGCCACATCGGCCGAGAGGTGCCGGCGGCGGATCAAGGCTCCGTGTTCGCGTTCCAGCGTCTCATCATGGGGGTGATGGGCCTGCTGGGACTGTTGGCCGTGGGCGCCGGCTATCGGTCGGTGGGCCCCGCCACCGTGCTGACGGCGGCCGGTGCGGTGATGGGGGCGGCCGGTCTGCTCGCCGCGTTGACCCAGGCCCGCGCCTCCGGCAGCCGCACCGCACCGGCGCCGCCTTGACCACCAGGGGCCCGCCCGCCTGACCGGCCGGACGCCAGACACTCAGCGGACCTTCACTCCCAGCCTCAGCGGGCGGCCTTCCACGCCAGCACATCATCCAATGCGCTCAGATTGGCCACGGCGCCCAGATTGACCGCCTCCTCGACGGGCACCCCCAGGAGCACCCTGCGCACGGGAATTTCCAGCTTCTTGCCGTTCAAGGTCCGCGGCACCTCGCGGATGGCATGAATGACGTCGGGAACGTGGCGCGGCGACAACTGCTCGCGAATCGCCCGCCGAATGCGCTCCGCGAGCGCCTCGTCGAGCCGGACGCCGGGCTCGAGCACCACGAACAGCACCAGGGTGGAGGAGCGGCCACGATATTCGAGGTCCACCACCAGACTGTCGCGCACTTCCGCCAGCCCCTCCACCACCCGATAAATCTCGCTGGAGCCCATGCGCACCCCATGGCGATTGATGGTGGCGTCGGAGCGTCCATAGATGACCGCACTGCCTCGAGCCGTGATTTTGATCCAGTCGCCGTGGTGCCACACCCCGGGATATTTCTCAAAGTAGCTCTCTCGGTAGCGAAGCCCGTCGGCGTCGTTCCAAAAGCAGAGCGGCATGGACGGCGCCGGCCGGGTGATGACGAGCTCGCCGATCTCGTCCACGAGCGAGTGCCCATCCGCGTCGTAAGCCTCCACGCTCATACCGAGACACCGGCATTGAATCTCGCCGGCGTGAACCGGAAGCGTCGGCACCCCACCCACCAGCTTGGCGCACACGTCGGTGCCGCCACTGGCGGACGTGAGCCACAGATCGTTTTTGACCTCCCGATAGACCCAGGCAAACTGGCCCGGCGCCAGCGGGGATCCGGTGGACCCCACGGCCTCCAGCGACGCCAGCCCAAAACGCTGGCCGGGGCGAATGCCCGCCTTCTGCGCTTGCGCCAGGTAGGCGGCGCTGGTTCCGAAAAACGTGACCGCCTGCCCCTCCGCCAGCTCAAAGAGCGAGTCGGCCCGGGGATACGTGGGGTGGCCATCGTACAACACAATGACGCCCCCGCTCAAAAGTCCGCTCACCAGGGTGTTCCACATCATCCACCCGGTGGTGGTGAACCAAAAGAATCGGCTGTTTTCGGTCAGGTTCATGTGCACATGCCCATTGACCAAATGCACCAGCAGGATGCCGCCGTGGCCGTGCACGATGGGTTTGGGCAGTCCGGTCGTACCAGACGAGTACACCACCCACAGGGGATGGGAGAACGGCACGCGGCGGAAGGTCAGCCGGGCGGGCTCCCGCGTGAGTTCCGACCAGGTCACATACTCCGGCGGCAGGCCCGGCGGCGAACCGAACTGGTAGGGCACCCACACCACCGCGCGCAGCGTGGGCAAGTGCCGGCGCAGGTCTTCCACGATGGCGCGACGATCATACACTTTTCCGCCATACGGATAGCCGTCGACGGCAATCAGCACGCTGGGGTCGACTTGGCGAAACCGATCCATCACGGCCGCAGTGCCGAAGTCCGGCGAGCAACAGGACCAAATCGCGCCCAGCGAAGCGGTGGCCAACAGAGAGACCACGGCCTCGGGAATGTTGGGGATGTAGGCCACGACGCGGTCGCCCATGCCGACTCCGAGACGCTTGAGACCGGCCGCGGCGCGGGCGACCTGATCGGCCAGCTCATCCCAGGACCAGCTGACCGGCGCCCGTCCCTCGGCAGCGAATACCAGAGCGGTGCCATCCCCTCCACCCCGGCGAAAGATCTGCTCGGCGTAGTTGACCGTCATGTCCGGAAACCAGTCCGCCCCGGGCATGGTGTCGCGGCCCAGCACGGGGCCGGTGCGGGCACCCAGTTGAAAATAGTCCCACATCGCCCCCCAAAAGCCGTCCAGATCCTGCACCGACCAGCGCCAGAGCGCCTCGTAGTCAGGGAAGGCCAGCCCGCGCTCACGCTCCAGCCATCCGATCAGCCGCGTCACATTGGCCGCGTCCCGCTCCGTCGTCGATGGCTCCCAGAGCAGCGTGCCTTCCTCGATCGGTTCGGCCGCCATCGCGCCACCCCCCTTTATGCGCACTTCGCGTCTGACAGCCGCCCTCCTGCTCACCGCCCCCACCCCAGAATCACCTCGTGGACCCCACGCTGACGGTCGCCGCTCGTCCCGGCCCCGGGTACGCCCCGTTCAATGGGTTCCTCCACCGGCGTGTGGGTCGCCGCGATGCCAACGAGGCGCCGAAGTCGAGTCGACCGGACACACGCTCTTGTGCATAGGGCCGCAAAGGGCGACCATACCCAAGGAACGAGTGTCGGCGCAACAATATCTCGGCCCGTGCCGCACGTCGACGGGCCGGCGCAGGAGGGATGCACGTGGGGGTCGATCGCGGCGCGGGCCGCAAGCGCGATGGCCACAGCCACAGCCAGTACTGCCTTCACGGGTCCGGCGAGCCCACCGAGGCTTTGGTGGAGCGCGCCATCGATCTCGGCTTCGACACCTACACGGTGACCGAACACGCCCCACTCCCGCCCGCGTTTGCCGCCGCGCTGCCCTACCCGCCCGCGACCGTGGCCAGCCTACAGCTGGAACCGGCTCGCCTGCAGGAATACCTGGCGGCGATGCATCGTCTCCAGGCGCGCTACGCGCCGCACATCCGCCTGCTGGTCGGTTTCGAGCTGGACTTTCTCCCGGAGCATACCACGTGGACGCGGCGCTTTCTGGACGAGGTGGGCGCGCAAATCGATGACGCGGTGCTGTCGGTTCACTACCTGCCGGCCGGCGGCGCCTGGCGCGGCATTGATCTGACGCCGGACGAACTGGCCGAGTCCGTGCTGCCGCACTACGGCGGATTCGCGGCGTTTCAGCAAGCCTACTATCGTCTGGTGGAGACGGCCGTGGAGGCGAACTTGGGCCCCTACAAGCCTGGCCGCATCGGCCATGTCAGCCTCTGTCAAAAATTCCAGCACTACTTTCCCCCGCTGGTCCCCGCCGAGACGCGGGCCGTGTCGCAACAGCTCGACCGCCTCTTGTTGGCCATCCGGCGACAGGGGTGCGAACTGGACCACAATCTATCGGGATTGGACAAGCCCTACTGTCGCGAACCCTACCCGCCGGACGCGGTGGCCAACCGCGCCCGCACGCTGGGCATCCCGCTCATCTACGGGTCGGATGCCCACAGCGTCGCCGAGGTCGGTCGCCACTATGACCGCTTTTCGTCCCCGAACGCCGCCGGGGAGGCTCCCGCGCCCCGATAGTGGAGGATCAGGAGCTCAGAGCCCGTCGGGCACCACACGGGTGGGGCCGCGCCGCCGGGCCAGTTCGGCACTCACGTCAGCAAGGCTCACGCCGGCCAGATGGAGGGCCAGCCATACGTGGTAGACAACGTCGGCCGCCTCGGCCCGCACCTCCGCCGGATCACCGTTCTTGCACGCCACCAGAAATTCAGCCGTCTCCTCGCCCACCTTCCGAAGCACCCGGTCCATCCCCCCATCCGCCAGCCGACGCGTGTACGACGTGGCGGCATCGCCGCCGGCCATGCGCTCCGCTTGCGTCTGAAACAGACTCCCCAGCATGCCCGCCGGCACGTCCACGTCGCCAAAGCAGCTCTGGCGTCCTGTGTGGCAGGCGCCCCGCGGCGCCTCCACCTGATACAACAGCGCATCGTCATCGCAGTCGGCCGCGATCCGGCGCATGGTCAGCACTTGCCCGGACGTCGCTCCCTTGTCCCAGAGCGCCCGGCGCGATCGACTCCAGAAATGAGCCCGGCCGGTCTGTCGGGAAGCTTCCACCGCCGCCTCATTCGCCCAGGCCAGCATCAGCACCGTGCCGCTGTTGGCATCCTGCACCACCACGGGCTGGAGCGACCCCTCAGACCCACTGCTCACGCATCATCACCCCTCGTGCCGCCAGCTCTTGCTTGAGCCGCCCAATCGTTGTCTCGCCGCGATGCAACACGCCGGCCACCAGTACGCCGGTGACGCCCGCGATGGCCAGGGCCTGCGCCAGATGATCGGGATGCTGCGCCCCGCCCGACGCGATGACCGGCAGCGACACCGCCTGCGTCGCCGCTGCCAGCGCCTGGCGGTCGTAGCCGGTCCCCGTCCCGTCCTGGTCAATCGATGTCAGCAGGATTTCTCCGGCCCCCAATGCCTCTACCCGCTCGAGCCAGGGCCGAAGGCGCCACGGCGTCTCCAGTCGACCGCCGCGACTATAGACCCGCCAGTCCCCGTCCCCCCGGCGCACATCCACCGCCACCACGACCGCCTGACTGCCGTATCGCGCCGCGGATTCGGCCACCAGCGCCGGATCGGCCAGAGCGGCCGTATTCAACGACACCTTGTCCGCCCCGGCCGCCAGGACGGCCCCCACCTGCTCACGCCGCGAGAGCCCTCCGCCCACGGTCAGGGGAATGGCCAAATCGCGCGCCACCCGCCCCACCATCTCCACATCGGGGCCCCGCTGCTCCGGGCTGGCGGTGATGTCCAGCACCACCACTTCATCGGCGCCCTCATCCTGATAGCGCCGCGCCAAGTCCTCCGGGCGGCCCCAGCGCTGCAGCCGCTCAAACTGCCTCCCTTTGACCACAAACCCGTCCGCCACATCCAGGCACACGATGAGGCGCGGCTTCAGCACGCAAATCCCTCCTCAACCGTGAGGCTCCCGTCGTAGAAGGCCCGCCCCACCACCGCCCCCCGCGCGCCCAATCTGTTCAGCGCGTCGAGGTCGGGGCGGCCGCGAATGCCCCCTGCCGCGTAAATCAGAAAGCCTAGACCCACCCACCGGCCAATCAGGGCCAGATCGGGACCCTCCCCGGTGCCGTCCCGATCCACCGCCGTCACCACCACGTTCGTCCATCCAAAGTCGCGCAGGCGCCGGACCGCCTCCTCCCCCGTCACTCCGGCCGCCGCGCGCCAGCCGGCAATGCGCAGTTCGTCACCGCGAAAATCCAGCGACGCCATCAACCGGTGCGGCCCCACCGCCGCCGTCAAGGCGGCAAACAGGTCTGGGTCCCGGATGGCCGATCCCACCACCAGCCGACGGACCCCGGCATCAAGCCAGCGCCGGGCCGCGTCCACACTGCGCACGCCGCCGCCCAACTGCACCGGGGGCCCGATGCGTGTGATGCGCGTCACCAGCGCGACGTTCAGTCCGGGCTCTCCCCAGGCGGCATCCAAATCCACCACGTGAAGCGCCTGCGCGCCGGCGGCCGCGAAGCGCTCCGCCACCGCGACCGGATCAGTGTCGTAAACGGTCATGGCCGAGGCCTGCCCGCGAGTCAGGCGAACAACGCGCCCACCGGCGACGTCGATGGCCGGGATTACCGTGAACATCGCGTCACCTGCTGAAGAAAGGATTGAAGCACGGCGCTGCCGTAAGCGCCGCTGCGCTCGGGATGGAATTGGACGCCGCTCACCAAACCCCGCTGAACCGCGCTGACAAAGACTTCTCCGTATTCCGTGTAGGCGGTCGCCAGCAGCGGGTCCTCCGGGCGCACGGCGTACGTATGGCAGAAGTAGGCGTCGCCGGCCCCGGCCGCCGCGAGCGGCCCGGCGGCCGCGCGCACCTCCACGGTGTTCCAGCCCATGTGGGGAAGGGGCGCCTGGGCGGTCTCAAGACGGGTGACGGTGCCGGCCAACACGCCGAGACCCCGTCCACCCTCTTCCGATCGGTCGAACAAAAGCTGCATGCCGAGGCAGATGCCCAAAATGGGCACCGCGCCCACGCGACGGCGAATCGCGTCATCAAGCCCGCTGGCGGCCAGCCGTTCCGCCCCGGCGGCGTAATGGCCGACGCCGGGCAACACCAGCCCGTCCGCGCTTGCCGCCACGGACGGATCGGCCGTGACCACCACCGCCGCCCCCAAACGCTCCAGGGCCCAGCGCACGGAATTCAGATTACCGAGCTCCAGGTCCAGAATCGCCACCGCCATCCCCTATCACCCCCTTCGTGCTCAGCGTGCCGGCCCGCGTCGTCGTCGCCATCGACAAAGCCAGGCCCAGCGCCTTGAAGCTGGCCTCCCACTGGTGATGACGGTTGTGCCCGGCCTGGACGGCCACGTGCACGGTCAGTTGACCGCCTCGCGCCAAACCCTGCCAGAACTCCGCCAACGCCTCCGCATCCAGACCGTTCACAGCCGCCTCCGGGGTTCCGGAAAGCCAGCAGCCCGTCCGCCCCGACAGGTCCAGCGCCACGTCGACCCGGGCGTCATCCATCACCACGACCGCCCAGCCATAGCGCGCCACGTCGCGGTAGCCGGGCCAGCGTTCCCGAAGCGCCCGGCCCATCACCAGCCCCACATCTTCCACCAGATGATGGGGATCCACGTCGACATCACCCGAACCGTCCACGTCCGCCGCCAAACCCCAGGTGGTGAAGCAGGCGGTCAGAAAGTGGGCAAAGAGCGGCACCGGCAGGGCTACCCGCAGGGCAGGGGCCCCAAGCACCATCCGAATCCGTGTCTCGCGGGTGACGCGTTCCACGACCGTCCCCACCGGCGGCTTGGGTGTCAAGACGGCGCCTCCTCCCCAAAGCGGTCCAGCGCCGCAGCGTGTCGGGACAGTCCTTCCGCCCGGGCCAGGCGGGCTCCGGCCGCCGCCGCGCGCCGCATATCGCCCACCACACGGGTCTCCGTCCGCCGACGGAGAAAATCCTCCACCCCCAGCACCGAGCCGAATCGCGCACGGCCCCCGGTGGGCAGCACGTGATTCGGTCCGGCCACGTAGTCGCCAAGCGGTGTCGGACAGTCCAGGAACGTGGCGCCGGCCACGGTCAGGCGGCTCCGATGCTGAACCGGCGATCCCCAGAGTTCCAGATGCTCGGGGCCAAAGGCGTTGATGAACCGAACGGCCTCGTCCGGTCCGCTCACGACGACCGCCCCGACCCCGGCCTGCCGGGCCAGCGAATCTCCGCCCGCTTCATCGACAGCGCGTCCCACGTGCCGGAGCCACTCCTCGTCCCGGCTGACCACCAGGGCCCAGCTGGCCGGATCGTGTTCCGCCTGCGCCAGCAGGTCCAGCGCCACTTGGTCCACGGGCGCCGGGGGCTCCCCCCAGATCACCACCTCGGAGGGGCCGTTCAGTCCGTCTATCCGCACCATCCCTTGGACTTGCCGCTTGGCCTCGGTCACGAAGCGATTGCCGGGCCCCACAACCGCCTCCACGGCCCGGACCGTTTCCGTGCCAAAGGCGGCGACCGCAATGGCCTGGGCACCGCCGACGAGGTACACCTCCTCGATGCCGAGAAGTCCGGCCGCGGCCAGCGTGGTCGGATCCGGACGCCCATCCCTCTGTGGCGGCGTGAACAGCACGACGTCGCCCACTTCGGCCACTCGGGCCGGGATGCCGCCCATCAGAACGCTCGAGCAGAGCGGCCACCGCCCGGCCGGCACATACACCGCCACCCGACGAAGCGGCTCCCAAATCACGCGGGCTTGAATCCCGTCGGCCGGCGGGGCGCTCACGGCTCGGGGCGGGCGCGTCGCCTCGGCAAAGGCCCGTATCCGGTCGGCCGCGAACTCCAGGACGCCGCGCAAGTCAGAGTCCAAGGCGGCCCACGCTTGACGGACGTCGGAGGCCTCCACCCGGTAGTCGTCCAGATCCACGCCGTCCCAGCGCCGGGTCCATTCCCGCACCGCCAAGTCACCCCGCCGCCGCACGTCGGCGAGCACCTCCGCCACTTGCGTCCCCGTGTCGGCCGCGTCCGCCCGCCGCCGCTCCGAAAGCCAGTCATCCGGCCTGTGTGTCACCAACGGCACGGGCCTCCGCCTCCTTTTGGTCCAGCAGTCCCAGCGCCTGAGTCTGCTCCCCGCTCCGGGTCACCAAGACGGCGCAGCAGTCCAGCACACTCGCCACGGCCTGGAGCCCGTTGGCACGCAGGGTCTCCCCCGTCTGCACCACGTCCACCACGGCGTCGGCCAATCCCAATCGGGGCGCCACCTCCACCGATCCGGTGAGGGTCGTCACCTGGGCGTCCACCCGCTGGTCCTCCAACCAACGTCGGGTCAACCGCGGATACCGCGTCGCAATCCGCCAGGGGCGTGCCGGATCCCAGACCACTCCATCGGGGACCGCCAGCATAAGCCGACACATCCCAAACCCCAAACCGGCGCTCGACCAAAGCGCCGCGCCCGACTCCTCCGCCACGTCCCGGCCCAGAATTGCCATGTCCACCACGCCGGCGGTGACGAGACCGGGGATGTCGCGACCCCTCACCAGAACCACCTCCAAGCCGCCGGCCTGCGTCCAGAGGCGTCGGCCATGGGGAGCGCCGCGCGACACTCCCCGCCGTTGGAGCCAATTCCAACTGGGGGCCTCAAGACGGCCCGCCGGTATCGCCATGCGCATCGAAGGACTCCTCTACAGTACTGCTCTACTGTGCTAAAGTACCACTACCATAACACCACCGCGCGGCGGGGTCAACGGGGAAAGCCCGGTGGGGAGGAGAAATCGACGCCGGTCCAACGAAAGCGCGACCCGCACCGCGCGCGGCGGGGGCCCGCGCCCCGGAACCGCGCCGTCAGGGAGTGGTCGGCGGCCCCAGGCGCTGTAAAACCAACTGGTACCCTCCGGCGCCATGAAAGACACAGCGCCGCACGCGGCTGATAGTCGTCGACGAGGCGCCGGTTTCCTGCTGGATGGTCTCGTAGGTTTGACCCTGGTAGAGACGCCGCGCAATGTCGAGCCGCAGGGTCAATTCCTCGAGCTCACGCGGCGTGAGCCAGTCTTCCAACAGGCGCTCCCACTCCGCCGGCGTCCGTACGGTGCCCAGCGCCGCATAAAGCAACTCGGTCTCATGGTTCACCGCCGTCGCCCCCCAACTCGTCGAGCGCACCCAGGAGTCGGTCCTCCTCGCTTGGCGTGCCGATGGTGATGCGCAGATGATCGGCTGCCCCGAAGCTCTCTCCGTGCCGAATCAGGATGCCCCGGGCCCGGAGCGCCGCCGAGACGGCGGCCGCGTCCCGCGGAGCCGGCGGCACGGCCCAGACAAAGTTGGCCTGACTGGCGTTGACGCGCCAACCACGCTGCCCCAGCGCGGTCGTCAACCGGCGGCGTCCCGCCTGTACAGCGGTCGTCACCCTCCGTTGATAGGCGTCGTCCTCAAGAGCCGCCGCCCCCATCACCAGGGCCGGGCCGGAGACCGGAAAAGGCTCCCGGACTCGCCCGACGGCCTCGACGACGGTCGGGTGGGCCACCAGGGCGCCGACGCGCAAACCGGCCAGTCCGTAGGCCTTGGAGAACGTGCGCAGAAGGGCCAGGTTGGACCGGTCCGCCACCCACCGCATCAAATCCGGCGCCGCCTCGGCGAAATCGACGTACGCCTCGTCCACGACGACCAGGGCATCGCCCCCCGCCGCCTCGAGGATGGCTCGCATCACGTCCTCGCCGACTAGGTCGCCGGTAGGATTGTTCGGTGAGCCGAGGAAGACCAACCGCGGCCGATGCGCCCGAATCCAGTCGGGCAACGCCGCGAAGTCGACGGCGTGGCCGTCGCCGGGCAGCGGCGCGCGCCCTGCGCCCATGAGCCGCGCGCCTTGAGCGTACAGGGAAAAGGTGGGAAACACGTCGACCATGGTATCACCGGGGCGCAGATAGGTTTCGGCCAGGCACTTGATGAGGTGGCCGCTGCCCGTTCCCAGCAGAATCTGATCGGCGCGCACCCGCCAGACGGCCTGCAGTCGGGTCTTCAAATAGTCGCCGGCCATGTCGGGATAGCGGGCGAGGTCGCCCATCTCCCTCCACGCCGCCTGCACCGCCGGCGAGGGCCCCCAAGCATTTTCGTTGGCGGCCAAATTCAACAGCGCCTCGTCCGCCAGGCCGCTGGGCCGACCCGGACGGTAGGCAGGCAGATCCCGTACACACTCTCGGGGCTCAATCATCCCGGCACCTCTCTCCGGTTCGTCAGCCGAGCCTCTCGCGCAGGGTGAGCCCGCGCAGGACCGCCGGCGGCGTCAGAGCCAAACGCTCCAACAGATACCGGGTCGGCATCGCCAGAGGGAAGGCTGCGGCATCTTGGGCCAACACCTCATCCACCCGGACCCAGCGCGCCTCCGTCGCCTCCCCGGCGGGCCAATCCAGCAATCGCCCGTCATCGGACTCGACCGCAAAAAAACGGCAGTTGAACCGAACCCGCTCATGCGGGGGGGTGATCAACCGCCCAATGTAGGCCAAACGCCCCCAATCGGGCACCGGAGCGGAACCTGCGCCGTCTTTCCACTCCGGCGCCGACGGCTCGATCGCCCGTGGCTCGGCCGACACCCGCACGTCTGGCCGGGTGCCCACCCACCATCCGGTCTCTTCCCCCAACTCGCGGATCGCAGCCACCAAAGCTGCCCGGTTGCCCTCCGGGTCGGCCCTGACGTCCGCCCAGGGCTCGCTGGGGACATAGCCGAGCCGGGCGCGAAACTGGGGTTCTGCCCAGAGCATAAAGGCATCCTGCGCGACGGCGAGCGGACCGGATTCCACCCGGGCGCACCAGGCCGTGAGGATTTGGGCGTCAGGGGCTGGATCGCCGCGCCGGCGTACCCGGTCCTCGGCGTCCACACTCCCGCCCGGGAAAGCCCAGACGGACGGAAAGGCCGCCAGCCGCGATCCCCGCTTGAGCATATAGACGCCGAGCGCCGCCCCCTCATCCCGCCACACCACCACAGCCGCCGCATCGCGCATTGGCATCATCGCGCCCCCTCTGCGCCGCCGGCGCCCCCGATCCTCCCGGGAGCCCATGGCCTCGCTCACCGGCCATTATGACACGTCGGTTCCGCCGCGGGCGGGCGTCCGGGCGCCACCCCTTCCGTGGCCCAGCCGCCCGCCCCGGTCTTTCTCCTATCCCATCCCGGGAACGGCATCGTCCGCGCCCCGTCCCGCTTGGCGCGCGAGCGCATCCACGAGCGCGGCCTCGACATCCGCCGTGGTCGCCGCGCCCTGTTGGTCGGGCGTGCGGGGACCCGTTTTCGCCACCGCTTCCACCGCCCGAACAATGCCGGCGGCCCAGAACGCCTCTCCCAACTGGTCCAGCATCAGACCGACGCTGAGCGCCATGGCCAGGGGATTCGCCACACCCCGGCCGGCGATATCGGGAGCGCTGCCGTGAACCGGCTCGAACATCGACGGAAACCGACCTTCGGGGTTGAGATTGGCGCTCGGAGCCATGCCCAGACCGCCGGCGGCGCCGGCCGCCACATCGCTCAGAATGTCCCCCAGCAAATTGGACGCCACCAGGACATCAAACCGTTCGGGGTGAAGGACCAAGTCCAGGGCCGCACTGTCGGCCAGTGCGCTTCTGACCGCGACATCGGGGTAGTCGCGGCTCACCTCCGCCACCACGTCATCCCAAAGCGCCATCACATGCACCAGCGCATTGGACTTGGTGATGCTGGTCAGCTGCTTTCGCCGACGGCGGGCCAGCTCAAACGCAAAGCGGGCCACGCGCAGCACCGCGCGCCGACTCATATACGTCACTTCCATCGCCGCCTCGCCGTCACTGCCGACATGCACCCGGCCGCCCACGCCGGCGTATTCCCCCTCGCTGTTTTCGCGCACCACCACCAGGTCGACGGTGTCCAACTTCCCGTCGAGGCGGCGTACGGGCCGCAGATTCACATACTGCTGGAACGCTTGCCGAATACGGATGACCAGCCCCAGAACGGTCTCCCGGTCGGAAACGCGCGGGTCTCCCAGCGCGCCCAGCAGGATGGCGTCCACAGTCCGGAGCGTCTGCAGCCCGTCGTCCGGCATCACCTGCCCGTGGCTTAGAAAATAGGCCGAGCCCCACGGCAACTCCGTGACCAGGAATCCGGGACCGCCCAACTCGCTCACCCGCCGCAGCAGCGTGAGTCCGACCGCCATCACCTCCGGGCCTATCCCGTCGCCGGGGATGGCCGCGATGCGATAGACTTGCGGATCCATGGTCACTCGCTCCTTCTTGGCGCCCGAGGGCATGCCGTCTAGTCGGCCGGCGCCGCCGGCGGGGATGTGCGATGGGGGAGGTCCGCCTGCCTCTTCGCCCAAAGGGTCACCTCGGCCAATGTCGTCCACCACACGCCGGGAAATCCTCGGATGTGGCGGATCAACCGCTCCACCACCTGCATGTACGTCCAGCGCCCGCTGATGAAGGGGTGAAGGGTGAGCACATAGCAGCCCCCACTCTGATGGTAGCCTTCAAACTCGCCCGCCCAGAGGCGAAAGACCGCGTCGGGATCAGCGATGGCCTTGTCTCGATTGGCGCGCGAATGATTCCAGTGCTCGGCATCGTCCAGCAGCCAATGAATAGGAATCTCCAGCAGCTCCGCGTCCCCTGCGGCCAACCAGTAGGGACTCTCCGCGTCCATGAGGGACGAGTCTGACTCGACGCCATGCTGCACCAGCAGCTCGGGCGTCCAACGATTGAGTTCCCAGGACGGCGCGCGATACAAGGTCGGCGCATATCCCAGCAACGCCCCCAACTCCCTCTGCGACCGGCGCAGAATGGCGGCTTCGGTCGTGCGGTCCAGCGTGTCCAACGATTCGTGGAGGTAGCCGTGCAAGCCCACCGGATGTCCCGCGTCCCGGATGGCCGCGATGACCTCCGGATGCCGGCGGGCGGTGTAGGCCGGCACGTAGAACGTGCCCGGCACACCGTAGCGCTCCAGCAACGTCAGCACTTTCCAGATGCCCACCTGCGGTCCGTACAGGCGTTGATGCAGCTCGGCCAGCTGACCGCGCGCCCGATCCGGAAACCGGACGTACTGAGCCGCCTCGCCGTCGACATCCCAGGTGAGGCACACCGCCACCCGACACCCGTTCGGCCACTCGCCCATTGCCCTGCGCCCCCCTTCCGCGCCCGGCGGGCGCCTGCCCCCATCGTACCGCCGCCGCAAGAGGGTCGCCAGGCTTGGCTCCGGCATTCTCTATTTATCCGTGACCCGGTCGGTGACAGGAATTTGGGGACTCGGTCCCGAACCTCCTGTCGTTCCCACATGCGGAGGAGGTAGCAGCATGCTCCATGACCTGGCCTTCATCGTGATTGGCCTGGTTGTCGGGTTTCTGGTGGGCCGACGCTCAAAACAGGTCTGGATTCCGGTGGTCCTCGGCCTGATTGGTTCGTTCGTGGGTGGGCGCCTCTTCCTTCACGACAAGTACTTCAGCCTGCTCACCGCCGTGATTGGAGCCCTCATACTGGGATACGTGGGGCAGGCCCTGAGCCGCAAGCGCTAGCCGAGCGCGCCATGCGCCCGGGAGGTGCGAGGCGGGGGTGCCGAGCCTCCGCCTCGCTCCGTCGTCCGGCCACCCTGTATCCTGACCCGGTCGGCCCCCCTCACGCCGTGACATAGCCTCCGTTGAGCGAAATCACCTGACCGGTGGTCCAGGCGCTCAGGTCCGAGGCCAGCCAGGCCACGAGCGGAGGAACGTCCTCCACCCGACCGAATCGCCGCAGCGGATACAGGCGAAGCGCCCGCTCCCGCTGGTTCGCGTCGATGTGCAGCGGAGCATCCGGCTTTTCCACCAGCCCCAAGGACACGGCGTTGGCGCGAATCCCAAAGCGGCCAAACTCTTTGGCCACCGACTTGACGAACGCCATCTCCGCCGCCCGGGCGGCCGATGTGGCCACCAAGCGCGCCTCGCCGATGCGGCCCGCATCCCCGACCAGGGTGACGATGACGCCTTGTTGCCGTTCGACCATGCTGCCCAGAACCCGTCGCGTCAATTCCATGGTGCCAAAGACGGTGACGTCGAAGGCCTCCCGGACCGCGCGCGGGTCGGCGTCCAAAAATGGGCCGGCGGGGGTAAACGCAGCGTTGTTGACCAGCACGTCGATCGGCCCCAACGCGTCCTGCACGCGCACCACCAGCGCGGCAATCTGGGCCGGATCGCGCAGATCCGCCATAACCGCCTCCGCGGTGTGTCCAGCGGCGCGCAAGAACTCCACCGCCGAGCGGGCGCCTTCTGCCGACGCGTGATAATGAAAGGCCACCCGCGCCCCCTCCTGAGCCAGTCCAAGGCCGACGGCTCGCCCGATGCCTTGGCCGGCCCCGGTGACCAGCACCACCCGGTCCCGGAGACCCAGATCCATGAACGTCCCCTCCTCACTCCAGATCGCGGCTCGGATTGGCCAAATATGGCGCAAACGCCTCGCGCAGGGCATCGGGCACCGGCACCGGCCGCCGGCTGGCCGGGTCCAGCACCGCAATCCACAGGCGACTCGTCATAGCCGTCCGCGCCGTCTCCAGATTCACCACGTCCACGGCCAAGGAATAGGACGTGCGGCCCAGATGCCCGACCTGCACATCCATGCGCACGGTATCCGCAAAAGCGAGCGGGGCGGTGTAGGCCACCTCCAGCTTCACGCGCGGAAAGAGATACCGCTCAAGAAACCAGGCCCGGGGTGACACACCGACATGCTCCATGAACAGATACTCCGCCCGCTCCAGAAACCGCAGTTGATGCACGAAGTGCCCCATGCCGGAGACATCCGTATCCCCGAACATGACGTGGTCCACTGCCTGGAAGCGCACATGCCACCTCCTTAACCGCTCACGCGCGCACCCGGACTGCCGGCGGCCGCCTACTCGGGGGGCAGCGATGCGCCCAGCGGCAGCCGTTCGGCCGAGACCGCATATGTGTCGGGGTACTTGAGGCCGGTGCCCGTGTTGAGGAGCAGCACCTGGTCGTCCGCGCCGAGCCACCCGCTCCGGTGGAGCTCAATGGCCGCCGCCAGGGTGGCCGCGCCTTCCGGACACACCAACAGTCCCTCGGTGCGCGCCAAGTTCCGCCCGGCCGCCAAAATCTCCCCGTCGTCCACCGCCACCGCCCGGCCCCCGGTGGCATAGATCGCCTCCAACACGAGGAAGTCTCCGAGCGCCTTGGGCACATTGATGCCGAACGCGACGGTATGGGCATCGGCCCACGGCTCGCTTTCCGCCGCCCCGGCCGCAAAGGCCCGCACAATGGGCGCACATCCGGTCGCCTGCACCGCCACCAGCCGCGGCAAGGGTCCTTCAATCCATCCCATTGCCTGCATTTCCAGGAAGGCTTTGTACATCCCGATCAGACCCACGCCGCCGCCGGTGGGATAAATGATGACGTCGGGCAAACGCCAGCCCATCTGTTCCGCAATCTCATAGCCCATCGTTTTCTTGCCCTCAATCCGGTAGGGCTCTTTCAGCGTGGAGACGTCATACCACCCGTGCCGAGCCACCGCCTCGGCCACCATGCGGCCCGCGTCGTTGATGAGCCCAGGAATCAGATACAGACGCGCCCCGGCCAAGACACATTCCGTGCGGGTGATGGCCGGGGCCTGCTCCGGCATCACGATGACGGCACGGAGGCCGGCCCGCGCCGCATACGTGGCCCAGGCGCCCCCGGCATTGCCGTTGGTGGGCATGGCCATGATCTGCACACCCAGCTCCCGCGCCCGACTCACGCCCACCGCCGCGCCGCGCGCCTTGAAGGTGCCGGTGGGCAGCAGCCCCTCGTCTTTGAGCCACAGCCGAGGCATCCCCAGATCCGCGCCCAGGCGGGGCAGCGGCACGATCGGGGTCATGCCCTCGCCCAGGGACACCACCTGCTCCGCCCGGGAGACCGGCAGCAATTCATGGTAGCGCCAGAGTGACGGGGCGCGTCCGGTCAGGTCCTCGCGCCGCCATTGGCGACGGGCCTGGTCCAGGTCGTAGCGGGCCAGGAGCGGCGATCCGCACCCGCACAGGTTGCGCACCGCATCGGCGCTGTACGTTTCATGGCAACGCGGGCATTCGAGATGGGACAAAAAACTCCACTCCATGCGTCTCCCCCTTGTTCAGCGCGGCCTCGACCCGCCCTGCTAATGTCTTCGCGGGGGGCTGTCCGGCTCCTGCTCCCCTGGTTCGCGATTCTCGGCCGGCAACCCCTCGTATCGGGGTGGCCCTGTGTCCGGCCGTCTTGGCCCGGGGCTCGCCACGGTCCCGCGCCGGCCCCTCCCCGTCGCCGACCTCCCAAGCCGCCTCGCACCACGCCGCGCCCCTGGGATTCCGGGCGGGTTGTCCAGCATCGCCGCGGGGGAGCGCTATCCTCCCGGAACGGCGAGGCTGTTCGCCCGAGGGGTTGAATTCCGTCGTGCGCAGGCCCCAGCCGTCACCGGTCCTCGTCGATGGGGATGGAGGGGTCCCGGTCATTCATCGCCCCACATCCGCAGAGCGCCCATCTCGGCCGTCCGAACGGCTGGCGGTCGCACCGCCACGCCCCGTCTGTCCTCTCAGAGAGCGACATCTCTGGCCGGCTGGGATCCTGATTCGTGCCCCGGATGCGAAAACGCGGCCCCTGGTGTTCCAAACCGGGGGCGCCCAGGTTCGGAGCCGCGTCGATGAGCGCGCCAGCGGGGGTCTCGGTCGGATGGCCCGAACGCCGCGCCCGGGTCCACCTAGGTGCCGTCGCCCATCGTGAGGCCATGGCCCCCAGCCGGCGCCGGAATGCGGGGGATATCAGTGGAGATGAGGGCTGGAGCCGCCAGGGGGGATCAACGAGCCGCGATCACTGCGAGTATGCCCGGGCCGCGGCAATGCGACCGCGCCGGGCGCCTGCCGCCCGCGCATTGGAGGCCCTGAGGAGCCAGAGAGCGGGTCCCCATGCGAACCCGCCCCTCCAAGCCCTCCAGTACGTCCTCGGCGTAGGGATTGCCTGCGTCCTCGAAACACCAGGCTGTCCCCACCCACGCATCGACGAGGAATGAGACCGGTCAGTCCCGCCCTCGTCGGCCGGGGCCCGACGCCGCGGCAGCTCACGGGGATGCAGCCGCGGCCCGCACCCGGCTGCCGGTCCCGAACACGGTGCCCGGCACCGGGCGCCAACGCCGGTGGCAGGTCCGCCGGCCGCACCCCCGCAACTTTCCGGCCGTCAATAGGCGTCCCAGAGTCCCCACGGACGGCTCCTATGGGTCTTTCGTCCGCCGTCGGCCCCTAAGACGTCACCGCACAGCCCCGCGCATCACGATGGGCAGCTGGCCGGTGACCACGGAGCCGCGCACCAGCTGCACCGTCTCATGGAGATTGATCATGGTGCAGACGTGATTGGGAATGATGGTCAGGCGCTGGCCGAGGCTCAGACCGACAGCGCCGCCCTCCCGCCGCACCACCACGCCGTGCTCCTCGGTCAGCTGCACCACAGCCAAGTCGGGCCGTTCGGCCACGTACCCGTATGACCCCGCGATCGGCCCGTCGCCCGCCAGCGTCTTGCTGCCCGCGTCGACAACGGCTCGGTCGGCCGCGGGAGTGCTGACCACCGTGGTCAGCACTCGGGCCGCGCAGTCGTCGTAGCGCGCCGCGCCGGCCATCACCGTGCCGACGTCATTGAACACGTAGATACCGGGCCGAAGCTCCGTCGCCGTCCGCAGCTCCTGCAAGTAACCGGCGATCACCGTTCCGCCCTCGGAAATGACGGTCGGCGCCAGGTCCGCGCGGGCCAACGCGGCGGCGATCCGATCCAGCATCTCGTCTTCCGCGCGGACCAAGCCGGGAATGTCTTTCACCGGCTGCCGCCAACTGATGTGCCCGCCGAAACACGTGATGCCCTGGTACGCCACGGGTGACATCTGAATGTAGCGCGCCAGCTCGACAATGTCGGCCTCCTGGGACAACCCGCAGCGATGAAAGCCCGTGTCCACCTCCACCAGGGCGGCGATGGGGACGTCCAGTCGGCGGGCGACGGCGCTCAACAAGTCCACCCCCGCCTTGGAGTCGACGGCGACGGCGGGAAGGAGTCCTGCCTGAACGAGGCGCGCCAGATGCTCCGCCTTGGCCGCACCCACGAGGGGATAGCCGATAAATTGATCGCGAATCCCATAATCCAGAAGGGCCTCGGCCTCCGACAGCTTGGCGGCCATCACGCGGGCCGCTCCCCAAGCCATCTGCCGCTGGGCCAGGACGGGACTTTTGTGGGTCTTGGTGTGGGGGCACAGCGCCAGGCCGCGAGCGGCGAGCCGCTCGGCCATCGCGCGCAGGTTGTGCTCCAACGTGTCCTCGTCCACCAGCACGACCGGTGTTTCCAGATCCTCAAGCATCCTCGGCGTCCCCATGACCGACTCCTCTCGCGCCGGATCGCCGATCCGGCGCCGCTTGCACCTCTGAGCGCCCACCGCCGACCCTGCGGACGACAGCACGACGCCTCCCCCGATTATCGCGCCCCCGACGCGCTTGGGATCATCGGGGACGCCCATGCGCAAAAGACGGCGGCCGTCTTGCACCCTCTCGCATCCCGTCGACCGGACCCGCCCAGGCATCCGACACATCCTCGGACGCGGCGGAAGACAACAACAAGCGCGGAAGACACCGTGGCATCTTCCGCGCCTGAGGGAACGCTTTAGGAAGCGGACGCTTCCTCGCCGGCACGCCGCAAGCGGCGCACGCGCTCCACCACATCGGCCAACTCCTGCTCCAAATCGCGTTGACGGCTCTCCAGCATCTCCAACTCTTCATCGACGGTCAGACGTCGACGGCCCTCGGGGCCGCCGCACCGGCAACCGGAATGCTGTCCTTCTCCGTGTCCGTGTCCGTGTCGCATCATGTCCTCACCCCCCTTCCGGTTGATATCGGGCGAGAAAGCGGCCCAATGCACCCTGCATCTCCCGCAGGGAGGCGGCCAACCGATCCAGGGCGCTACGGCCGTCCTCCGTGATGGCGTACACCCGCCGCCCGCCGCCGTCCCCTTCCTGCTCCCAGCGCGAGACGACCCAGCCGGCCATCTCCAGACGCCGGAGCGTCCGGTACAGATTGCCGAAATCAACGTCCGCAATCAGACCGCTGGTTTCCAGCTCGTCGCGCAGCGCATACCCATGGTTCTCCCGATCCCGGAGCAGGAGGAGGACCGCCGGCACCGTGAGTCCCGCCAAGGGAGGACCCCACCCTGAACGCGGTGGACCTCCGGCCGGGAATCCGTGTCTAGGCACCATCCTCACCCCCCTCTGCCCCAATCATATGCTCATGACATATATATGTCAATGGCCCTGACCAACATTTTTTCACCCGAGCATCCCGGCGGCATGCATGCGGAAACGGACCGTCCCCTCGGGCCTCGTGACGGATGCGGCGGCCCCGCCCGGGCCCTTCCTCTCGCTAAAGCGCCTCCCTCGAGCGGGCCCGACTGGAGCCGCCGGCGGCGGACGTTGGATCCGGCGACCGGCAGGGGGTCGCGGCGAGCCCAGCGCCGCCGTTACTCCAACAGGTCCGGCACGTCGCCGAAGCTCGCCACCACAAAGTCGGCCGCCCGAGCCACCAGTGGATCGGTGTCTTGACGGATCCACACCGTGGTCATGCTGAGCCGCTTGGGGGCGCGGACCTCCCACTCCCCATGGTCACCGACCATCCACGCCGAGCGAAGACTGACGCCCAGGCGCTTGGCCACCATCAGATACGCCCGCGGCAGCGGTTTGCCCACCCCCTGCTCCCCCTCGATATGAATGACCGGAAACCAGGCGCTGAGTCCCAACCGTTCGACTTTCGGTCGCTGCACCCGTGCGTCGCCGTTGGTCATCAAGGCGAGCGAAAGGCCTCGGGCGCGGAGGCGGTCCAAAGCTTCCGGCGCGCCGGGAAACCAGGTGCAGGCCTCATCGCGCAGATGCGTGAACGATTGCGCGACTCGCTCGGCGGTTGAGCGGTCGGCCCATCCGCGCGGAATCAGGACGCGCCCCGCGATGCGGGCGCGTGATTCCACCATGTGCAGCCGACCCCAGCGGTGCCGATCAGGATCCGACCAGAACCCGAGCGCTTCAACCTGTATGGCCCGCACGGCCTCGGCCCGCATCTCGACGGGCCAGTAGGGGAAGGTGTCCGCCAGCGCTTCGTCCCACAGCGGGCCGGAAGGTCCCGCATCGTCCAGCAGTGTTCCGTCCAAATCAATGATGAGCGCCTCCGGCTGGTGTGACGCGGTGATGACCATCCCTCCGGACCGAGTGTAGCAGGAGCTTTCGAACCCCGACAGGGCGAATCCCTCGCCGGATCCCCTCCTCTTTGCCCGTCCGTCGTGATACGCTCGTGCCAACTTGGGATGAAAATCGGGTGACGCCGTGAATCCGCTCACATTGCCCGCGCCTTTGGACCAACTGTGGGACGACAGTCTGCTGCCCCAGATCTCGTCGGAGGTCTCCATTGAGGACCCGGCGATTCTGGAACAGGTGCTGGCGTTGGCCGCCAACTCCCGCGCCCTCGTAAGATGGCTGACAGCCGACGCCGTGGCTCAATTGGCCGATCTGGGCCGATTCTCCGCGGCCGTGGCGCAGCTCGCGGCATCCGGGCCGGATGGCCCCGGATTGGCCGCCCTGGCCATCCATCTCCGCCGCCACGAGCAGGAGACTCCGTATCTCCCGCCCTGGCGCGACGATTTGGCGGAGCTGATTCAAACCGGACGGGGCTTGGCGCTGGACTTGGCGCTGCAGGCCTGGATCGACGGCGATGCGGTGCCCGAGTGGATTGACCGCGTGCTGTTGTCCGTGGGCGACACCGAAGCGTGGACCAAGATCGCGGCAGTGGCCGATCACCTTCCCCGCGCGGTGCTCCACTACGTGGCGGACATCGGCGCCCTCTGTGCGCCGGCTCCGGCCCGCCGGCAGTTGGCGGACGCGTGGGCGGCGCGTCGTTATTCCGCCGGCACCACTCCCGACACCCATCGCTGGGAAGCGGAGGCGCGCTACTGGCGCTGGCAGGAGAGCGCCGCGCCCGAAGAGGCGCCCTTGTTCCTGCAGGTTCAGGCCGGACTCTGGCTGCAGGACGTGGGCCAGAGCGATCGCAGCCAGTTCCTGCTGGGGGCCGCACGGCAGCGCATGCCGATGGATCATGTGCTCCGGCACCATGTCCTGTCCGACAGCGAGACCACTCAGGCCCCGGAGGAGCCGGCGGTCGTGCGTCTGACGCTGGACCGCCTGGAGCGTCATATCGCCAATCCGGACGACCTGCTGCCGATGACCTTGACAGCCGCCGCACTTTGGCATGCCCTACCGCGCGTCTTGACCAGCCTGCCGCAGCCGACCAACGCTCGGGCCTGGGCCGAAGCTTTAGCCCTCTTAGTCCCCATTGTCGAGCACATCTTGCGTGACGAGCCCCCCGCCGTCGACGACCCGGTGGCGTGGGTGGGAGAACAGGTGCTGGCCCGTTACCGGCGTGAAACCGGCTCGGTGTCTGAAAGGCCGGCGGTCGCGGCGGTCACCGAGACCCTGGCGGCGTCGGCCGGTGAGGTGGTCCTGCGCGTCGCGGTGATGTTGCAACAGCTGCACGACCACACCGCCGGAGACGAACCATGGCCGGGTGCCGATGAGTCGAGCGATGACTTGACGCCGCCATCCGCGAGCCGCATTGTGCGACCCGGCGACGACCTGTGGCGGCCGCCCCCCAGGGGCTCCCGCTGACAAACGCGCGGCCGGCCTTCCGTGCGAAGACCCGCCGGTGGGCGGCAAGGGCACGCCCCCTCGGCCCGCGGAACTCGAACGCGAAGGGTTGAGAACGGCTCGAGTTTCTATTTCAGTATGATAATGGGAACAGGACACTCAGCCCATGGGCCATGGAGCACGGCAGAATCGACAAGACGGCGAGCAATGGTTCAAGGCCGGGAACCGCCCCTGCCCGCGGAGCAGCTCCCCACGGGAATCTGCCCGGTCGGTGTCGGCCACCGCTTGCGTCATCGACCCATGGAGAAGCCCGCGCCCACGACGGTCCATCAGATGGGCCATGCCACATGGCCAGGTGCCATCGAAAAATCGTTCCATCGTCTGCACGACGCCGGGGACGTGCACCCCGTCCTCCGGCGTATGGAGGGAAAACCCCCGGACCTTTCAGGCATAGGCGTGGTTCCCGACGCGATCGAGAGCGGGTTTGGTGACCGGCACCCCGGCCCAAGGATGACCGTGGCCCGGAATACGTTGGTCGCGGGCAATCACGGTCCTGATCGCCGGCGGCGCCACCCGCGACCGCAAGCCAAACGGCGCCCCGACGCGCCGAGGGATCTCCCGGCGCAGGATAGATTGCTGGCGGCCGCGCGTGGCAGCGACGCCCTAGGAGACCGCGATGCATCCTGGACGCCGGGCCTCGACGCTTGGCCCGAGCCATTCTCCCGGCTCCGGGGTCGGATACAATGGGAATAACGCCGCACGACACCAGCCCCCTGGGCTTCACCCACAATAGTCTCCTACTGTCCTCAGACGCGACCGTCCTTCGAGCAACGGGGCTATGAGGAAGCCCAATCCCGCCGTTCCGGCGTCGCCGTCGTCTGCGGCCGTCCGCGCACGGCGGACATCACGCCGGCCACCACCAGCGCAGCCACCGATGCGTAGAACGCCGCGTGAATGCCGTGGAGGAACGAGCGGCCGGCCACCGCCGTGAGATTGGAACTGCCGACGAAGATGGCGAAAGCGACCCGCCGCGTCACCGCCTGGGCTGCCACCACCAGGGCCATGGTGAAAGACAGGACCATGCCCAGGTTTGAAATGGTGCGCAGCATGCCCGACGCCACCCCGAACACCCCGGGCGGCGATGCCTTCATCACGGCCGAATTGTTCGCCGGAAAGAACCCGGCGCTGCCGAAGCCGTTCACCACGCTGATGGCGCTCACCATCCACAGCGGGCTTGCCAACCCCAGTTGGGCATACAGGAGCAGCGCGGCGCACTGCAGGCCGAGGCCCACGGTGGCGGGCACGGCGGGGCTCAGGCGGTCGGCCATCCGCCCCGACACCGGACCCAGCAGGCCGCCGACCAGATATCCGGGCACCAGCAGCAGCGCCGCGTTCAACGGGGTGAGTCCTCGCACGCCCTGAAGATACATGGTGATGAGGAACAACACCGCGAAGTTGGCCAGGGCCTGGAAGAAGCTGGCCAGGAACGACGGCGTCATGGTCGGCACCGCAAACAGCGTCAGCTGGAGCATCGGATCCCGGCTGTGGGCCTCGACCCACACGAACGCGGCCAGCAGGGCGAGACCGACGCCGATATCCATGGCGGTCGGAAGACTGAGCGGAACCGCCGTGAGCCGGACCAGCGCCCACAGGATCGCCAGCAGGCCTCCGCCCAGCAACGCCATGCCGGGCATGTCCAGCTGCCGCGGGCGATGTTCGCCGGCCGGATCCAGGACGTAGAAAGCCAGCACCACGGCGGCCCCTCCAATCGGTACGTTAATCCAAAAGATCCAGCGCCAGTTCAACAGCGTCACCAGAGCACCGCCGGCCAGGATGCCCAGCACGGCGCCGAGGTTCCACCCGATAGAGGTGTATCCGTAGGCGCGGCCGCGCGACTCGCGCGGAAAAATGTCGGCGATGACGGCGCCCGAATTGGCGGAGATGAAGGCGCCGCCGACACCCTGCAGGAGCCGAAAGGCGACGATGGAGGCCTCATTCCACGACAACGCGCAGAGAGCGGAGCCCAGCACAAAGAGCAGAAAACCGGCCTCATACATGCGTACCCGCCCAAACATGTCGCCAAGCCGCCCGACCTGCGTGGCCAGCAAGGTGATGACCAGGAGATATCCCAACACCACCCACACAATGGACGCAAACCCGACGTGCAGGGCCGTGCGCATCGCGGGCAGCGCCAAAATGACGATGGTGGTGTCCACAGCCGCAATCAGAACACCGATCACAATCACCAAAAGCTGGAGACCTGTGCGCCGCGTCGCCATTTGACTCATGGCCCTACCCCCTCTCTGCCCCGGACAGGGCGGTCCCCGTCCGGCGAGCACCCGTCGGCGCCAGTCACTGGTTACCGTAGCGATGCCGCATGGCGTGGTCAAGACACCGCCCGGGGGGATCTGCCGCGGCGCGTGCCCAGGTCTGGCGATGGGTTCTCCGGAGCCGCTCGGGGCATCCCGCTGGGCTCGCTTGGGTCGCGGCCCGGATGGATCCCGGCATGTGATAGGCTTTGGGGGACGGCGCCGGGGGCCGATGCGCTCCTCGCGACGGGCGACATGGTGGTGCTCCGACCCCGCATCGGCCATCGCGGATGGCGAGCCGAGGCTCCGCGGGCCGCTGGTTGCGCCATCGCTCTTGTCGAGGCGCCTGTTCCGGCTCCGGTCGGGCAGACGATATCAGGACGCCGGCGGAGGGTCCATGCACCAGGGGGAAGGTCGCAACGAAGAGGCGTTGGGGCTGGGCGGCGCCGATCCGGGACGCCGGCCGGAGCCGACGGTGTCGGTGGTGATCCCCACCGTGCGCCCTGATCTGGTCGTCGGCGCGTTGGCCAGCGTCGCCGCGCAGACTTGGCGGGGTGCCCTGGAAGTGCTGGTCGTCCACGACGGCAAAGCCCCGTTGGCCCTCGGATCCTGGCCGTTTGCCGTGCGCGCGCTGGCCACGCCGCAACGCCGCGGCCCGGGAGCCGCCCGCAACTTTGGGGTTCACCATGCGGACGGGAGTCTGCTCGCGTTCTTGGATGACGACGATCGGTGGATGTCGGACCACCTCGCCACCACCGTCCCCGTGGCCGCAGCCGCACCCGCCATCGTGTTCACCGACGCGCTCGTCCACCACCGGGAGGAAGGCTGGACCCGTCCGTTCCGGCCGCGCGCCGCGCCCGACGTGCTGGATCGGACCAACCCCGTCATTCTGTCCACCGTGGTGGTCCAGCGGTCCGCATTTTGCCGGGTCGACGGGTTTGACCCCAGCCTGCCACGGTACGAAGACTGGGATTGGCTGCTGAGGTCGCGGGCGGCCGGCATCCTCATCCGGGCCATTCCTACCGCGACCGTCCTCTACAATTTCTCCGCCCGTTCGCTGTCCGCTGATGGTGCCGCCATGGCCCGGACATTTTCTCGATTCTGCGCCCGCCACGGCCTGCACGACCTGCCGGTGACCAACTTCGCCCAGATGGCGCAGCAACGGGATCCCACCCTGGTCCGCGTCCCCTGACGTCGGAGGGCGGTCGGCCATGCGGTAGTGCCTCGTCACGGCCGTCGATGGATGACCCCGGAAGTGTCCGGACCCCTCGGCGGCTGGGGGTCCCCTCGGCCCCCCCGACCCCCGGGCCGCCCCGTCCGGCGCGGACCCCGGTCATCTGTGCCTAAAGCCGGGAGAGGGACTCGGTCGTCAGACGCAGCCGGGTGCTCACAATGCGCGTCAGGTCGGCCAAAACCAAAAGGGCCAGGGACGAATCCACGGCCGCCAGCCGGTCGACGTCCGGCCAAGTCAGCTCACGCACTTCGCCGTCGGTGACGGCCCGCACGGTGGCGGACCGCGGCTCGCCGTCAAAGAACGCCTGCTCGCCAAACACACTGCCGGTCGGAACCTGGGTGAGGCGCCGGGCGCCGTCGCCGGATCCGAGCACCACCTCCAGTTCGCCGTCCGTCACCACATACAGGGTGCGGGCGCGCTCGCCCTGCCGGATCAGGACGTCGCCGGCCCGAAAACGGCGCCGGGGCATGTGCGACAGCAGCGTAGCGCGGTCCTCCTCCGACAGGTGTTCCAGCCAGGCCAGTCGTTCCGGCGGCGCCGGAATGCCATAGTTTTCGGGATCGGACCGGCCCTGGGCGGACAGTAAGACAGCCGCGCCGCGGAAAACCGGCCCGTTCGTCTCGGCATCCCCGGCAAGCCTCGCCCGCTGCTCGCCCGGTCCCCCGCCGGTCAACCACGAGGCCGACGCCAGTCCCATGGCCAGTGTCTGCAACTGCCGGCGGCGGAGCGCCGCCACGGCCAAACTGAAGCACACGCCACCCCCAATCGACCACACGGCGAGCGTGCCAAACCATGCGGCGCCCAATTGCCGGTACAAGAGCGCCCCCACCGTGGTGCCGAGGAAAAACCCGAGCGCTTGCGCGGCAAGCGTGGTGGCAAAATACAAGGACGTGTGGCCCGGCGTCGGCAGTATGCCCAGAAAGTCATTCAGGGTCGTGGCCCACAGCACCTCGCCCGCGCTCAACACCAGCATTCCCACCACCCAGGCGCCCAGGCTCTGTCCGATTCCGCCCATCGCTAATCCGGCCGCCATAGCCACGGCCCCCACCCAAAACAGGAGCGCCGGTCGGGTCCGGGCGAGAAGGCGCAGAGCCAGCGGCTCGGCCGCCACCACCACCACGCCGTTTAACGCCAGCAGGGGTCCGAAGAGGGCGCTGCCGTTAACAAAATGGGAGGCAATCGCGATGGGTACGGTGGACGACAGCTGCGCCTGCAGGATCACGAGCGCAATGGCCGTGAGGACGGCATACCGGAGCGCCCGGTCGCTGCCGAGAGCGTGCAGGGTGCCTGCGGCTGAGGGCGACTCGGCTGTCTTGCCGGGCGGTCGCTCGGGCTCTCGACCCCAAGCCCAGGCGGTTGTGCCCAAAACCACGCTGATGGCGGCCAGAACCCAGAACGGAAGGGCGTCGCGCCCCGCTCCCAGCCAGCGGGAGGCGACCAGCAAACCGACCACCACACCGACGTTGTTGGCCCAGTAAATGTAGTTCTGGCCCAGTCCCCGCACGGATGCCGGCAGCGCCTCGTTCATGAGGGCGCGCAGTCCGCTCTGACTGACGGGGATGGTCACCCCCGCCAGCACCAGCCATAGGGCGGCCTGCCAGCCTGACTGCGCCACGCCGAGTCCCGCCGCCGCCAAAGCGTAGAACCCCGCCTGGGCGGCGTACGCACGGCGTAGGCCCCAGTGATCGGCCACGTACCCGCCCAGCGGCCCAAAGACGGTCGCACTGAGAAACGGCAGGCCCACCAAGAGCCCCACCCATCCCACCGGCAGGCCCAGCACCGTGCGCAGGTAGATGGCCAGGAAGGGCAACACCATATAGTTTCCCATGCTGGCCAGGAACGCCATGCCGAGAACCAGGCGGGTGGAGCCTGACCGAAGCGGCGCCGGCATGCGCGGACGCGAAGCCCGAACAGTCGGCGGCGAGGCGGGTTCACCGGTCATCCGCCAGCATCACCTCCCGAGACACCGCGCCCGCGTGTCCCGGGCCCTATGGCGCCGATGAGGCGCAAAGGCGCTTGGTGGTACGGTTTGGTTCGACAACAGGTCCCCGGCATCCTTCCCGGACCTCGGGCCTTCCGCCCACCCCGCGCCGAGCGTCCCAGCCGACATGAGGCGGCACCTCACGGTGCCAGGGCGCGGTGTGCGCGGAACGTCGCTCCCGGTGCCGGCGGGCTTCCCATCAGGCCAAGTCGCGCCGCGTTAATCGGGAGTGCCGTCGGGCCCGGACTCCAGCAGATAGGCCGTGATGATCCCTTTGCCCTTCACCGGCACCTCGGGACGTGCCGAAAACCGGTAGCGATGCCGCGCCGCCCGCCACACCCGCTCCGTCACCTGGATGCGGTTGGGGAGCCCGTTGGCTTCCATCCGGCTGGCCATGTTGACCGTGTCTCCCCACAAGTCATAGCTGAACTTTCGGCGACCAATGACGCCCGCCACCACCGGTCCGGTGTCGACGCCCACGCGCAGCGCCAGCGGCCGCCCCGCCGCGGCGGTCTCCCGCACCATGGCGCAAGCCATCTCCAGTGCCCGCTCGACATGGTCTGCCTGGGGGTCGGGCACCCCGGCCACCACCATGTACGCGTCGCCGATGGTCTTGATCTTCTCCAAACCCCATTGCGTGGTGAGATCATCAAACCGGCTAAACAGCTCGTTGAGCCAGTCGACCACCGTCTCGGGCGGAAGTTCGGCCGACAAGGCGGTGAATCCGACCAAGTCGGCAAACACGACCGTGACGGATTCGTGTCGGACGGCGATGAGGCTGTCCGGACATTCTTTGAGGCGCATCGCGATGGGCGCCGGCAGAATGTTGAGCAAAAGCTCCTCGGATCGGCGCCGGGCCCGTTCCCGCTCGCGCAGAAAATGTCGGGTCAACAGCACCACAAAGGCCGACAGCATGCCGGCGTTCATGAAGAAGAACACGTCGCGCATGAACAAAGGGAGGGGGCCACCGCCGCATGCCAGTCTCCCACGTCGAACCCGAAGGCGAGGAGCAGCGTCGACAGCAGCCACGGCACCGCCGCCTCCACCCCCAGGAAGATGAGGGCCGCCAGGGGGCCAATCAGCGCCCAGAGGCTCACCAGTCCGCTGCTCACCATACCGCCCAAGCTCCACTGGAGCGCAAACGGCAACAGAACGACCAGGACCAGGTTGCCGGTCAGCAGCCACAAGAACCCGCCGGGCCGTTTATCCAGCCAGACCAGCGAACCCCACGCCAGCACCGCATACCCGAACGGCACCGCGGCGGCCAAGGGCCGGCCCAGCACCGCGTAGAGGAGCGTCCACACCAATGCCCCTGCCACCGCGATCGGACCCGCCGCCACAAACAGCGCCTTGCGCTGCCGAAGGGCCTCGTCATCTCCCGGCAGAATCGCGCGCTCCGCGCGCCGCCGCACCCATGCCGCCGGTCCCGTCACCGCCGTTCACCCACTCCGATTACGCCCTGTCCTGCCGTTGCCCGACTCCACCGGCGGTGTCTGCGCCGAGCACCGTCCGGCGCGCCACTTGCGTAAACCCAAGCCGCCGGTTAAATTTGCGCCACGGATACCGGCCGTCCGTCGGCGGCCGACTGGTAGGCCGCCAAGGAAACGGCCATGCCGACAAATCCGTCTGCCCCCGTGGCCAGCGTGGGCGGTGCCGGCCGACCGGCCACCACCTCCAAGAAGGCCTTCAGCAGCAGGTCGTCCATGTTCTCCCCGTACCCCACATAGCGATGGGTGACCGCGTCGGCCCCGAAGAGGTGCAGGTGCTCCGCCAAAGGATCGAGCCAGGCGCGGCCGGCGGTGCCCACCACCTCCAGAGTGACATCCCCCCAGGTCGGGAAGCCCGGCAGTCGTGACCAGGACGGATCCAGCGTGGCCAGGCCGCCGTTGTCCAAGGTCATGAGCAGCAAGCCGGAATCATCGACAGCCCGCCCGTATAGCCGATTTCCCACCTCGGCCGACACCTCCGTCGGCTCGCGGCCGCAAATCCACCGAATCAAGTCGACCACGTGGCTTCCGTGGTCCATCACGGCACCACCCCCCGACCGCCGTGGGTCCTGGAACCAGCCCGGAGGCAAATAGCCATGATTGGTGCCGAACACCGCCAGAATCTCGCCCAGTTCTCCCGTCCGCACGGCTGTTCGGAGCGTGGCCACCGGCGCCAGCGTTCGTACCGGCAGGGCCGTAAACAACGGCGTTCCGGTGGTCTGAGCCAGGCGGAGCATCTCCCTCCCATCCTCGATGCTGATGGCGAGCGGCTTTTCGCACAGCACCGGCCGTCCCCACGCCGCCGCGCGCTCCCACCACCAGCGATGCCGGTCGTTCTCGGCGCAGATGATGAAGCCGTCCACGGCCGCCCCCAACTTGTCGACGTCGGGTTCCCAGGTAACCCGGTGGCGCACGGCAAACGACCGGCCCCGCTCGTCATCGTCGTCCGTGACGAGCACCGCCGTCACGCCGGGCAAGCGGGCCAGGGCCGCCGCGTAGCCGGGCGCATGGACATGGGCGGCCGACAACAGTCCGATCCGAAATCCCGTTCGCCCGCTCATCGCGCGTCCCTTTCGTCCAGGGCCACGGCACAGCCGCTGGTCGCAGCCTGCCGAGCGGCCAAAGCCAAGCGAAGGGCCGCTCTGGCATCCTCGGCGGTCACGCGGAAGGGACGGCCGGCGGCAATGCCCTCCATCATATCCGCCAACTCCAGCACATAGGGTGACGCATGGCGCGGAGCCGACGGCACCGCCACCCCGGCCGACTCCCCGGATCCGGTTTGATCCGTCACCAGGGTGGCTGCGGACAAGCTGTCATGGCTCATCAAGCGCTTGCTGCCGGCCAGTTCGAATCGGGTGCCAAACCGGGGATGGGCCCAACTTCCCGTGACCTGGGCCACCATCCCGGATCGAAACCGCAGCACGGCCGACACCACCGTGGGCGTTCGCCCGGCCACCCCGCCCACCGCCCGGGCGGATACGCGTTCCGCCGGTCCAAATGTCCACAGCAGAAAGTCAAAATCGTGAATGACCAGGTCCACAAAGGGGCCACCGCTCTGCTGGTCATCGGCGTACCAATCATTCCAGCCCCGGGGGAACGGACCGCCCCGAAACATTCGCGCCACGGCCACGTCACCCAGATCCCCACCCGTCACGGCGTCGTGGGCCGCGACATATTCCGGAAAGTAGCGCACCACGTGTCCAACGCCCAACCGGCCCCCCGCTCGATTCGCCGCGTCCAGCATGCGATCGGCATCATCCAACGTGAGCGCGATGGGCTTTTCGCACAAAACCGCCCGCCCGTCCGCCAACCCCGCCACCACCAGAGAGGGATGCCACGCCGTCGGCACGGTCACATCCAGCACGTCATAAGCGACCACGACATCGTCCAGGCGCCGAAAGGCCGCCACACCATGGCGCGCGGCCAACTCGGCGCCGGCCGGCCCCGGATCCACCACCGCCGTCAGCGCCGCTTCCGGAATTTGCCGATACGCCTCGGCATGAATCCGTCCCATGGTGCCCGCACCCACCAGCACAACCCGCAACGGCATAGTCCCGCCCTCCCGGTTCTCCTGCCCATCATACCGAAATCGACCGGGACGGGCGCGCTTCCCGTTCACGCGACCGGGCCACCCGATGCGGAGAGGAAAGCGTCTGGGCCGAGGAGAAGACGTGTAGGGCATCGGCGATACCCCGGCTGGGGTATCCCGGGTGCACGGGAGGAGGATGTGCAGCATGGGGCAAGACAGACAGGCCGAGACAGCACTCGGCGCTTTGCAGTGGCGTCTGATTGGTCCGTTTCGCGGCGGCCGGGTGACATCGGTGGCGGGTCATCCCACCGACCCTCTGTGCTTTTATTTCGGCGCATGTGCCGGCGGGGTTTGGAAAACCACCGACGGCGGCATTTACTGGCAGAATGTATCCGACGGGTTCTTCCGCACCGCCTCCGTGGGGGCCTTGGCGGTGGCACCGTCTGATCCGGAAGTGGTATACGCCGGCATGGGCGAAAGCTGCATCCGGGAGAATGTCCTGCATGGCGACGGCGTGTACCGGTCGACGGATGGCGGACGCACCTGGCGGCACTTGGGCTTGAGCGAAACTCGGCAGATCTCCCGCATCCGAGTTCACCCCCAAAACCCGGACGTGGTGTATGTGGGCGCGTTTGGCCACGCGTTCGGTCCCAATCCCGAACGTGGCGTCTATCGCTCGCACGACGGCGGACGGACATGGGAACGGATCCTGTTCGTGGACGAACGAAGCGGGGTCATCGACCTCTCCATGGACCCGCTCAATCCGCGCATCCTCTACGCCGCCACCTATGAGAGCCATCGCACGCCCTACAGCCTCGAGGCCGGCGGACCCGGCAGCCGCCTCTATAAAACGACCGACGGCGGCGACACCTGGAGTGAACTGACCGACCGCCCGGGAATTCCGGCAGGCGTCAAGGGGCGGCTGTCCGTGGCCGCAGCGCCTAAATCCGGCCGCGTGTATCTCTCGCTCGAAATGGCCGAGTCCAACGGCGGCATCTACCGGACGGAGGACGGGGGGGAAACCTGGCAACAGCTGACGGACAATCCGGAACTGAGGCAGCGGCCTTGGTATTTCAGCCACATCTTTGCCGACCCGACCGACGCCGACACGCTGTACGTGCTGAGCTTCGACTCATGGCGATCCATCGACGGCGGCAAGACCTATGAAAAGCTCACCGCCGGCCACGTCGACCATCACGACCTGTGGATCGATCCCCGCAACCCGCGCCGGCTCATCAATGGCCACGACGGGGGCGCCGCCGTGTCTTTCGACGGGGGTCGCACTTGGTCCACCCTGATGAATCAGCCCACCGCTCAGTTCTACCACGTCACCACCGACACTCGCTGGCCTTACCGGGTATACGGCGCGCAGCAGGACAACAGCACCCTGTCCGTGCCCAGCCGCACCGACAGCCCCGCCATCACGGCCAGTCAATGGTATGCGGTGGGTGGCGGCGAGAGCGGCTACATCGCCGTAAGACCCGACAATCCCGATGTGGTCTATGCCGGCAGCTACAATCTGTTGACGCGCTATGACCACGCCAGTCACGACGTGCGCAACATTACGCCGTGGCCCGCCGACGTGTCGGGGGCCGGGGCTAAAGACGCCAAGTACCGGTTTCAATGGACGTCGCCCATGTTTCTCTCCCCCCACGATCCGCGGGTGCTTTATCACGCCGCCAACGTCGTCTTTCGGTCCCACGACGAGGGCCAGAGTTGGGACGTGATCAGCCCCGATCTCACTCGGGACGACAAGAGCAAGCAGGAGTCGTCGGGGGGGCCGGTGACCAAGGACAACACCAGCGCCGAGTTTTATTGCACCATCTTTGCGCTGGCGGAGTCTCCGGTCACTCGCGGCGTGCTGTGGGCGGGGTCGGATGACGGCCTCATCCACATCTCTCGGGACGACGGCCGGAGCTGGCGGAACGTCACCCCGCCCGACCTTCCCGAGTGGGCGCTCATCGCCATCATTGAGCCTTCGCACACGGACCCGGGCACAGCTTATGTGGCGGCCACCTGCTACAAGAGCGATCGCCTCGATCCGTTGCTGTTTCGGACGCGTGATTACGGCGCCACCTGGGACAGCATCACGGTCGGGATCCCGGCCGATGAGGCGACGCGCGTCGTCCGCGAAGATCCGCGCAGGTCAGGCCTCCTCCTGGCCGGCACCATGCGGGGCGTGTATGCGTCCTGGGACGCGGGAGACCACTGGGAGCGCCTGTCGCTCAACTTGCCGGTGGTCCCGGTGTGGGACATCGCCTTTCACGGGGACGCCGCCGTCCTGGGAACACATGGCCGCGGCTTCTGGGTGCTGGACGATCTGTCCGCGCTGCGGGAATTCCCCGAGTGGGACCCGGAGCGTCGCGCCCATCTCTTTCCCCTGGCTCCCGTCGTACGCACGCGGGTTGGCTTTGACCGCGGCCGCCGGGACCAGTCCGCCGGCTTGCTCTCCGCCGACAATGTGCTGGTCGGATTCGAGCGGCGCCCCGGACGGGACGGCGAGCAGACCCTGCACCTACTCAATGCGGGGGAAAATCCCCCCAGCGGCGCCGTGTTCGCGTACTGGCTGGGCGAAGACCAAACGGAGGAGGTGCGTCTCCGCATCCGCGATGCCTCGGGCACGGTGGTCAAGACATTCTCCAGCCAGCCGGCGGAGGCCAAATCGGGTGAGACCCCGGAGCCCAAGCTGCCGGCCGGGGCGGGCAGCCATCGGGTGATCTGGGATCTTCGCTACCCCGACGCCGTGGCCATGCCGGGCGCGGTCTACCGGGGCGGCGGGATTCGTGGTCCCGCGGCCCCTCCGGGCCGGTATGAGGCCGTACTGGAAGTGGGTGCGGAGAGTTGGGCGCGGCCGTTCGAGCTGCTGGCCGATCCCCGTGTCGCCGCCAGCCAGGAAGATCTGGAGGCACAGTTCCAGCTCTTGCTGCGCATTCGCGACCAAATCTCGGCGGCCCACGAGGCCGTGTTTCGCATTCGCCGGGCACGGGAGTCGGTCGCCTTCTACCAAAAGGTCTGTCCGGAGGCCCACCGCGCCGGTTTGGACGAAGCGGCCAAACCCCTCCTGGAACGGCTCGCCGCCGTGGAGGAGGATCTGTATCAGACCCGGGCCCTGAGCGCCAAGGACCTGCTCAATGTGCCCGGGAAGATCAATGTCCGTCTCGCGTCCCTCTCCGGAGCCGTTTCCATGGGCCAGGCCCGGCCCACCCATCAGATGGAAGACGTTCACGCGGAACTGACGGCCCGGCTGGATGCGATCCTGGCCGCCTTGGATGAGGTGTTCCAAGGCGATGTCGAGCGCTTCAACGCGGCTGTGGCCGCCTTGAATCTGCCGGCCATCCCGGCATCGTAAGCGCGTGGAGCCGGCGCCCGGTTGTACGGCCGGGCGCCGGCGGCTCGCGTTGATGGCGACCGGTGCCGGCCAAGAGGGATTGTGTCCCGTGTCACGAACGTTGTCGAAGGACCGGATGCCACTCCCCGGCAGGTCGAGCGGCCTGGCGTCGGGCGCCGGGTGTGCGCAGATCCGGACCCCGTTTGCCGGCTCGCCCTTGCCCGGTGTATTGATGCGAGGCCCAAGAGAGAGGAGCCCGGATCGTGACATACGATTTTGATCAGATTATCGACCGCCACGGCACCAACTCAGTGAAGTGGGACGGATTGAAGGACCTGTTTGGACGGGCCGATGCCCTCCCGATGTGGGTGGCGGACATGGACTTCGTCGCTCCGCCCCCCGTCCAGGAGGCTCTGGCCAAGCGGGCGGCGCACCCCGTGTACGGCTATACGGTCAAACCGCCCGAGTACCACGATATCGTGCGAGGGTGGCTTGACCGCCGCCATGGGTGGCGTCCCGACCCGGAATCCCTTGTCCACGTCAACGGGGTGGTGCCGGGCCTGGCCATTGCTTTGGCCGCGTACACCAAGCCGGATGACGGGGTCCTCGTGTTCCCGCCCGTGTACCATCCCTTCTTCTCGGTCACCGAGGGCCAGGGCCGGCGTATCGTGGAGAGTCCGCTGCGCTTTGACGGCGAGCGCTACACCATCGACTTTGAGGGCCTGACTCGCCTGCTGGCCGCCACGCCCGTCAAGGTCGCGATTCTCTGCAACCCCCACAATCCGGTCGGACGGGTCTGGACACACGACGAACTGACGCGCGTGGCCCGGATTCTCCTGGACCATCGGGTGCTGGTGCTGAGTGATGAAATCCACAGTGATTTGCTGTATCCCGAGTACCGCCACATCCCGTTCGCCAGCCTGTCGATGGAGGCGGCTGCCCATTCCGTCACCTTCATCGCCCCCAGCAAGACCTTCGGACTGGCCGGTTTGCAGACGTCCGTCGCCATCATTCCGGACCCCGGTCTGCGCGACCGCTATGTCGCAGCGCAGCACGCCTACGGCTCAGGCCTCATCAATGCATTCGGCATCGTCGCGATGTTGGCGGCCTATGGGCAAGGCGAGGACTGGCTGGAACAACTCCGGCACTACCTGGCCGGCACTCGGGATTTCGTCCTCGACTATTTTCCTGCCGAGATTCCCCAGATCCGACCCATCCGCCCGGAAGGCACCTACATGGTATGGCTCGACTGCCGCGCGCTGGAACTGGACGATGCCGCCCTCAAGCGATTCATGATTGAGGAGGCGGGTTTGGCGCTGACGGACGGGGTCGAGTTCCGCACCGGCGGCCACGGCTTCCAGCGGATGAACCTGGCCATGCCGCGGGCGCTGGTCAAGCAAGGTCTGGAGCAGCTGGCCGCTGCCGTCCGGACGCGGACACACAACTAGTACAGGGTTTCCTAAATAGCTGAGGCTTCCTGGGTGTCGGGATTCTCCATCGTCTCGAGTTTGTAGCGCCACCGAAAGGGGACGGGATCGGCGTTCAGTCACGCGAGATACTGCAAGATCCGGGCCTCCAGTTCCTCCAGAGACGCCACCCGGATGCCCCGCAGACACTGTTTGCTGAGCTTCGCGAAGAACATCTCGATGAGATTCAGCCAGGACCCGTGGGTCGGCGTGAAGACGAACTGGAACCGGTTTGGTTTGGTCGCCAGATACGCCTGCGTCTCCCGCGAGGTGTGGGCGGAGTGGTTGTCGAGGACCACTTGGATCTTGAGGTCGGCCGCGTAGCGGGCATCCAACGCTTGCAGGAACTCCACGAACTCGGCGCTGCGATGCCGGGGCCGGACCAGGCCCAACACTTCCCCCGTGGCGAGGTCGATGCCGGCGAGGAGACTGACCGTCCCGAGGCGTTTGTACTCGTAATCCCGTTGCCAGGCACTACCCCGGACGCCTGGCATGGGCGGCCGGTCCGCCGCCACGGCCGCCAGCGCTTGGATCCCTGGCTTCTCGTCGTAGGACCACCGCACTGTGGGCCGTCCATCGTCGGGGTCCCCGTCCAGGGTCATCTGGTGGTACACGTGCAGGACCTGCACCATCTTCCGGTCAAAGTCGGGATCCTTGCGCTGGAGGTAGTACCGCACCTTTTGGGGGTGCAGGTCGTGGGCCGCCAGGATCTTGGCCACGGTGCCCTTCCCGACCTGCGCCGCGGTCGGATGCCCCGCCGCCGCCGCGTGGTCCCGTACGTACCGGGCCAACAACGCCATCGACCAGCATGCCGGCGCCCCGCCGACGTCTTTGGGCTTCTGGCACGCCAGCCGAATGATCCACGCCCGCGCTTCCGGGGTGATACGCCGGGAACGCCCGGCCCGGGGCAAGTCGTCCAGGGCGCGGCGCCAGCCGTATGCTAACGCCTTCTGGATACACCGCCGCACGGTCGCTTCGGGGCGGTGGAGCTGGGTGGCGATCTTGGGAATGCTGGTGCCCTCGAGATACGCGCCGAGGATCTGGGCCCGCGCCACCCGCCGGGCGGGGGCAGTGCGGGAGCGGGCGAGGGCCTCCAGTTCTGCCCGTTCCTCGGGCGTGGCCACGAGGGCGGGGACGGTACGGGGATGGGGCATGGGAGCACCTCCTCAGGAGTTGCTCTGAGTGTAGCGCACCCGTCCCTGTCCGTCACTATCTCGGAAACGATCTACTAGCGTCCCCGGTGTCGGGGCTCAAACAGATAGATACCCCTGCATAGCTTTCGGATTAGGTCATTGTCCCCACCGTCGCAACGACTCGGCCAGCTGCTCTCGAGTCAGGGTGCCAGTGGCTGTGGCCATTACCATCGCATAATATGCCGCCTCGGGGATCTCGGCCGTCACACCGTTTATGGCCAAGAAAGTCAACATCGCCATGCCGCCGGTTCGCTTATTCCCATCGAGGAACGGGTGGGACGTCATGAGACCATGGCCTAGTGCCGAAGCCATGGCAAAGACGTCGCCGTAGAGATAGGTACCGCCGAAAGTCGCGGCCGGTTGACGAACGCTACTCTCCAAGGCGTTCCAGTCGCGCACCCCGTAGGCACCGCCGTATAGCCGAATTTGGTCGTCGTGAATCGCCAGAACCGCCTGCACACCTAAAAAATGGGGCATCGGGCTATTCGGCCAATTTGCGGTTTGCGTTACGATAGTGCGGCTCTAGGTCAGTATACGCCTGCCAGGCGGCTTGCGCGTCGGGGTCCCAAGGCCTGATGATCACGGCGCCGTCCCCAATCTCCACAGACACCGTCTGATCCTCCGCAAGGTGCGCGGCGTCTAAGATCTGTGACGGCAGAGTGACCACCACCGAGTTACCGACGCGACGTAGCCGTACCGTTTGCATCAGCCCCCACCACCTTCATGCGTATATACACAAGTATATGACCGGGGTGTCCCTTGGTCAACGCAGCTATGGGACGAGAAGACCCGGTGCCCAGCAGGTCGTGGGGGTAGTGGGCTGGACGTCGGGCACGGATCCCGGCGAACCGGGTGAGGCAATCGGGGGAAGGGCGCCGCCGTCCACGGCGGCGCGCAAGCGAGGTGGGGGCGTTACGCCCCGTAGGCCCATCGCCCCCGGGAGCCGGGCCGGACTTTGGGGCCAAACGGACCGAGAGCCTGGGAATCGAGCCCATCCGCCGGATGAGAGTGTGGCCCTCCGCGATCGTGCGATGCGTCCGATGGACCCTACGACCCTTGTCGCTGACGAGCCCGCCGGCCGTCCTCTGGATGTACGGGACCGCGCGCAGGAATGGCATCCCCACGCTGTTCGCCGTCTTGAAGAGGCTGGAGGGCATCGTCTTGGACACCAGCCCGCCGAGGCCTAGCCGCCCGGCACCGCTGGGGTTTCTGCAATAGAGGAATCGGGCGGTCCCGTCACGGATACAGGTCCCTCTCAGCGTAGACCCCTGTGCGCTCTCCACACACCGGGCCGGGCGGGGCTGGCCGGCGACCCACCCGCGCTTTCCTGCCCCTCACGCCGCCCTCCTCTGGTTGGACCGCCTGGGGGAAGCGCGGTTTCGGCACTTGACGAAGGCGACCAACCCCCAAGGCCCCCCTCCAGCGTGCCGGCCCTCCTGTACACGATTGAACGGTACCCGGCGATCCTCCAGGAGCCTCCCCGGCCGTTCGTCGGGCAAGCGGACCGCCGAAGAGATTATGGACAAGGGCGGGTGGGCCTCGCTTTCGCGGAAAGGCAGGAGGGAGACCCTACCGAGACCGGTCCCGCCATCCGGCCCAGGCTCCGTCTTCTCGGTTTGCATGCCTCAGACGGTGCGGCGCCGCCCAGGCAGGAGATGTCGTCCCCACCCCAGCACCATCAATAAAGCGACGACCACCATCAGCGCCCATATGGCGTTCACCATCCGAGGCAGGCGGGGCAGCCAGCGGGCCAACAACGGCGCCAGTACGGCCACCAAAACGGCGGACGAAGCGCCGACCCACCCTTGCACCTCGACCCGGGATCGATCGGGCAGGAACGCCATCCAAAGCGTGGTATGAACGGTCCAGAACATGGCTTGGCCGGCGGCCACGAGAGTCCACGCGGTCAGCACGGGAACAAACGCGTGGGCAGGCGCCAGACTGACACCGCCCATGCCCAGCGCCATCAATGCCAGGGCCACGGACATGGCCACCCCAGGCGGCGCGGTCCTCCATCGCCGTTCCAGCAGCAGGACCGAAATACCGGCGACCGTGCTGCCCAGGGGCAGAAACGCCAGAAGGGCGGGCGACAGAGCCTCCGCACGCCGGGCCACCAGCACCAGCGGCGCGAACGTCGCCCACAGCGTAATGGCCACGGTGAGCAGGATGCGCAACACCGCCAGCAGTCGGTTCGCTCCGGCCAGCCCGGAGACCAGGCGGTCGCGCAGCGAACCGTGCCGTCCGGACCGCCGCGCCACGCGAAGCGCGTGGCCCACCGTCGACTCTTTCAGCCACAGCAGGCGAAGCACCCAGGCCACCGTGACCAGCGGCCAAGCGATGGCCAGCGCCCAATGGCCCGACACCCGCACGCCCCAGCGATGCACGAGAGGGGCCATCAGCGGAATCGCCAGGCCACCGAACAGTGTCAGCTGCTGCAGCATCAGGTAATAGAACGACACGCGGCGAGGCTCGACGTCTTCCGAGAAGAGACTGTTCCACGCCGGCGCCACAAACGCAAAACCGTTCAGCAGCACCACGCCCAAGGCCAGCACCAACGGCCGCGGGTCGAGCACCCACAGCCCGAGCGCCAGCACCCAAGCGACAAAGTCGCCCGCCATGATGACCGTCTTGCGGCCCAGATGGTCGGCCATCCAGCCCGACGCCAATAGTCCGGCCACCTGAACCAGAGCGGCCGCACCGACCGCCGCCCCGACACCGGCCGGCGACAGGCCCTGGGCCACCAGGTAAACGGTCAGATACGACGCTTGCCAGGCCATGGCCAGAGACCACGCCGGCTCCGTCCAGAGAAACACCACCGCGTTGGGTCCGGCCGGGCGACAGTCCCGGCGGCCGCGCCGGGTGAATGACCACATGCGCTTCACTTCGCAGATCAACGCCGAAATCCTTCCCGATGGATCCGGGGCGGTGAAACGGCCGGCCAGCGGCCCGGGGACGCGCGGGACCGTCCGGATCATCGCCCGCGGTCCGTTGACGGGTGCGGACACGACAGTCGGCCGGTGCCACGACAACGTGGGGCAGCAGACCACACCGGCGGGGCACGAACTTTTGGTATGGTGAGAAAGCAAGATGCGGACGGTATTGTCGCCGCCGGACACCAGCGTGGTCGGAGGGCGTCGGCAAGCCGCCCGGGGGCCACGGGGCACCCGGTCCGGGCGCGTCCCGACTCCGGAATCCCGGCACCACGAACGGAGCGCGACCGGGACGCTCCGGCCAGCTCCGGGAGGGCCATTGCCGTCGGGACGTGGACCCGGCTCAAACCGCTGATGGGCAACCGGCTCTCCGGTCCTTCCGCGGCACCCGCATCGTCGCCGGGACCTGAGTCGGTCGGTGCGCTCGGACCGGTTCTGGTGTCCCTAGAGAGCGCACAGACTTGACCAGATCCGGTGCGGCTGACCGCGAGCAGCGAGCGGTACCTGTGTTCGGCTGGGTCCCGTGGCTTCCCCGGTTCCGGTCAAGAGGCGAGCGACGCAATCCAGTCGTTCAACAGGTCAATAAAACGGAAGGACGTGACGGCGTGCACCGCATCATGGTGGCCCTGGATGGATCGGCATTGGCGGAAGCGGTCATTCCCACGGTGCTCGATTTGGCTCAAGCCATCAACGGCGAGGTGGTGCTGGTGGGCGTGGTCATCCCGGCTCCGCCCACCTGGGGCGCCGGGACCCCTGGATGGGGGCCGGTCGGCACCTGGGATTTGGCCATGCCACCGGTGGAAGAGGAACTGGAGGCCACGCGCCACTATCTGGAGAAAGTCCGGGACCAGATGCAGCTGGGAGATGACCGGGTCACCGTGGATGCGCGCCTCGGCGTCCTCCCCCGCGCCCTGCTGGAGGCGGCGGAGGCCCACCAGGTCGATTTGATTGCCATGTCCACCCATGGACGCGGTGGTCTGGACCGACTCGTCATGGGCAGCGTGACCGACATGCTGATTCGCTTGGCCCATGTGCCCATTCTGGTGGTGCGCCCGCCCGTGACAGGGTAACATCGGCTCCGGCGGCCACGGGGGCCCCGCGCGCCGAGGAACTCCCAGGTGTCCCTGCGTCGGGCCAGGCGCCGGCGCTCCCGGCGCGCGAAACCCCCGCCCATGCGGGCCGCGTGGGA
>DAHVOH010000159.1 GCA_027318915.1 Clostridiales bacterium | reverse complement strand
TCCTCGCTGCGGCAGGGCCTTCAGCGTTCGCTCGTCGCCCCCCGGGGCTTCGACGGATTGCCAACTGTCCAGGCGCGCCGCCAGTTGGCTCGACTGGCCCAAAATCCACGTGAGCAGGCCGAGGGAATCTGGCTGGCGGATCCAATCCTCGGTGAGCCAAGTCAGCGCCGCCGCCGTGGCGGCGGCGCGGTCCGGGTCGTGACGGGCGAGGGAACTCAGACGGTGGACGGCGGCCGCCACGGCATCCGTGGCGGCGCGCAGGTCGGCCGGGTCGAGTCCGGGGGTCGTCGCGTGCAGGGCGGTGAGCGCTTCACGCCAGGCCGCCCGCAAGGGCGCCTCCCAGGGCGCGGGGGGAGTCGGCGCAGCCATCACACACCCTCCCCCGTATGGCGCAATATCAGTCGGAGAACCGCGAGACCCTCCCGCAATGCATCGGAGTAGCCGTGATCGTACGCGTCGACGCGCCCCGCTGACGCGCCAGCCAACAAAAGGGCCTCCCCAAGATGCACCACGGTCTGCATCGCCACACGCAGGCGCCCCGCTTCGTCTGCCCAGTCGGCCCCCGCAGCGCGCAAGCGGACCACCTCGGTTGCCAACGCAGGGGCTACGGCCATCAGATGGGCGTCGGCACCCCGCCACGCCATGCCGTTGTCGCCCATGCCCAAGTGGTTCCCATGCCCGTCGACGATGTCCCAGCCCAGCCCCGCCGCATCGTCCTGCCGCCAGTCCGCCGGATCGATCCCGATGCATCGATGTACCGCCCGCCACGGTCCAGGACTGGCCGCGGCGGCAATCGTCGGCAGGTCGGTCAACAAATGCTCCCGGCGCGGAATCCCGCGGCTTTAGCCGTAGGGAGGAGCGCCGGGGCCCCCTTTCTCTAGGAACCGACTTGAAGCATGGGAATGGGTTAAGCCGCGCCGGCCTTGGCGTGCCGTGCGAGCCGCACGGCCACAGCCAAAGCTTCCTCAACGCTGGCTAGGTGCCGAATGGCCACGTCGATGTGGTCGACGTCAGCCCAATCGAACATCCGCTGGGCGGCGTCTCGCTCGGCTAGGAGGCGCCGGAATTCATCCTGCGGCGCCTCTAGTTGGCGTGAGTGGATCATTAGAAGTGTTCCCGGCGTTCACACGCGGCTTGGGCCGTGAGGAGGAGCGCCGGTGCCCCCTTTCGTGAGGTGGAACCGCCAGCACGGACGGTTCGTGGCTCAGTACGTCTCCATGCGGTCAAAGTCCAGATCCAGGACCGACTCTGCGGCTAGCAGGACACACGGTGTGTTGATCAGCCACTGTTCGTTCAACTTGAAGTAGCGGGCGGCCAGCCGCTTGGGCGCAAAGACGCCACCGTACGGACTGTCGGAGTCGTCGAGGCGGGCCAGCGGCCCCGTCAGCGGGGCGACCTGATCCAGTGCCGCGCCCAGCGTGGGGGCCTCCAGCACGGAATAGTCGTCCTCCGTCGTCACCTCGAACATGGCATCATCACCCGTGTAGTGGGTGAATTCGTGAAAAGCCCAGCGCATGTTACTCGTCCTCCTCCGCAGGCTCTTCATTGGCATCCTCCGAGCCGAATTCCGCTTCGTACAGCACTGTGCGGCAGTCGCCGCAGTGCACATGGGGGTACTCACCTAAGTCGTGTTGGACAGAAGCATACTCGGAAGCGTCGCCCACCGTGTAGGGCGTGACCGGGTTGCCTTCGCGGTCCGCGATGACCCCGGTGTCGTCGTCCAGAATCTCGGGGCCAAATTGATCGACGGCACAGGACTCGCAGTGGATATCGGCCTCGTACACGAAGCCGAGCCGAGTCCACACGTGCTGCATGGCTAGGCTCCTCTCAGATAGATGGGGCATCGAAAAAACTAGGAGGCGATAACGACCGGCTGAACCCACTGTCGCACGGCGGCCACGTCGGCGTCGGTGAGGCCCGCAAAGTTTTCAGGGTCCTCCGGGTCGACTTTGGTGACGAACACCGGGCCGACCAGCACCTGACGGCCAATGCGGACCGACGGGTCCATGTCATGCATGATGCCCTCTTCGTTGGCGACGGCGATGTAGCCGTCCGGTAGGTACAACGCTTCGATGTAGCCGCCCACCAGGGCCTGCATCGCCTCCAGGGTATTCGCCACATCTTCTACGTGGGCGGCTTCTTGGGGCCGAAACACCAAGACGGTCATGATCACAGGGCCTCCTTCAGGAAAATCGAGTGGCCAGCGGGCACGGGCCATCAGGCCCGTGACATGCCTGGCGGCGCATAGATAAGCACCGGGAGGGGAAGCGGGGCCAACCACTGCTCCATCAGGGCGCGCACCGCAGTCCAGTCAAGCCCCCCGTGCCCACAGCCCAGTGCCGGAAACGCGACCGACGTAATGCCCTCCGACGCGTAGGTGGCGGAGAACGTGGCCAAGCCCGCGTCGATGTAGGGGAGTTGCGACGGATAGCGCCAGTCGACCGCCCCGGTTCCGGGTGATTAGATAGAGGGATTGTCCCAATCGACGGGCTGGAACCACAAGGCCGCCGCATTGGGTACCGGAATGCCATCGATGAACCCCATCGGCGCGGCGGCTTCGTCGTACAGGGGCAAGCCCGTACGCGCCTGCAACCGCGCAAACACGGCGGGTAGCCTGGACTCAGGGACCGGCCCAATCCGCGGACGGCCCACATGCGCGCCCGACGCGATTTGCACGGCGGCGAGGAAGGCGCTGGTGCCGTCTCCGACGACGCCGACCCACCAGCGGTCCAACGAGGGGTGAGGGGCCACTCGACTGCGGGTGGTGGGGAAGTAGCGGGCCATGAGGGAACCCCCTTTTGGTTTTGGTCTAGCCCATGTCCGCCAAACAGGTGGCGGGGCACAGGGTCAGCAACGCCAGCGCGAGGGATTGGGGAGCCCGGCCCGGCACCCATTGCACCCAGACGCAGTCGGTGTCCCCCGCGACCACGGTGCCCCACGCCAAGCGGCAGAAGTTCGGATCCTGGGCGGGCGCAAACCCGCTCGCGTGGTCCCGCGGGCGCCTACGCTATACATGCGGGGTACTCCGTGTCGGACCACAGCCATCCGGGGCAGTGGTAGAGGGGCACCGGCGGGGCGGTCGGATCCACCGCGACGGCGGAGACGGTGAAGCGGTCCTCGAGGTCGCTGCCCGGGATCTCGACCACCCAGTCTCCGGTGGCCGGGTCCGTCGTGTAGTCGAGACCAACTCCCTGGAGCAGGGCGGCCAGGGACGCCTCAGGGAGATAGGGCACGACGGAGCCGTTCCAGCGCTCGCCGTTGATGTACCCGAGAACCCACGGGGCATCGGAGTCCTCCGCCCACGTGTCCAGCGTGACCCGGACGGGGGACCAGAACCGGGCGTCGTCGCGGAGTGTGCCCTCCGGGGTCATCCATCGGGAGACAAGGGGATTCAGGGTCAAGCCGCTCCCGGTGCGACCGAGAATCCAGCCCTCCGCCTCCATGCGGGCCATCCACGCCGGATGCGGCGTGCCCGCCCGTCCGGCGGCGAGCGCCACCAGTACGTCGCGGTCCACAATCGTTAACACGGGCGAATTACCTCCTCAAACAGTGCGACGCCACCACCGAATGAGCCGGGCGAGACCCGGACGGGTCACCCGAAAGCGGTGCCGTCCGATGTGCACGATGACGGGCTGGCGGGCGAGACGCGCCGCCGCAAGCGAAAGGATCACCAGTACACCTCCAAAATGGGAAACAGGGGCCGGGTCGCGGTCGAGCGGCCCTGCGCGGATCCGTAGGGCGGGCGCGGCCCGGCAGGAGGGAAGGCGTGGAACGGAAACCAAGAAAATTCGAGCCACAGCCCGCAGGAGCGGGCGGTGGC
>DAHVOH010000158.1 GCA_027318915.1 Clostridiales bacterium | reverse complement strand
CCACTGGACCCGTCGGGAGGTGGGAGCGCACTCGATCACCGTCCCATGCCGATCACCTGTCTCGACCCTGCGCCGCCCGTGAACCGTTGTGTTCACCCAGGTGATCGACATGCCCGGATTCGGTGATCGGCATGAGCGGACTGCGCATCTGGGCTCTCCGCCAAGCCCACCACTTGCCGGACCAGTTCACTCGCCTGCGCGCCCGTGGCCTGCTTACGCTGGACGAGATCGCTGCCGCCGTCGGGGTGACGGGGCACACGGTGTTGAAGTGGCGCCGCGCCGGACTGCTGGTCGGCCATGTCTACAACGACCGCGGCGAGTGCCTCTTCGAACCGCCGGGCTCCGATGCACCCCGGCCCCGTGCGTGGAAGTGTCGCGGGTTGCGCCAGGGCGCGCGGCAGGCTGCGGAAACGCAGAGCTGACGAATCGGATATGCATGCATACTCCTCTCGCCGAAAGGGGTGTCTCCGGTGGCCAAATCGGGGGGGATCCGCACGGTGGCCGTCACGATCCGTCTCACGCCTGCGGAGTTCGCCTGCTTCGAGGCGGTACGCGCCTCCCAGGTCTTCCCCCAGTCGCAGGCCGACTGGCTCTCCGGCTGGGTGCTGGACACCTGCGAGCGTATCGCCCGGAACGCTTCCCTGACTGATGCGGGGCGCCGTTGTGCGGCAGCCTTGCAGGCCTTCGATGCAGAGCGGGAAAAGCGACACTGGACCGGAGCGGGCCGCCCACCGCGCCCGCGCCGAACCGTGCTATCCTGAGGCGCAGTCGCGCATTGCCCCGGCCCTCGAGAAACGTACTCAATCGTCGGGAGGAGGTGCAGTATGGAGCCTTGCTCAACAGTAAGGGCGAGGTAGGACTTCGCGATTACCAGGGCCGGTCGTGGCGCGGAGTTCACCATCACCTAGCCCTGGTGATGGTCGCCCTCACGTGGCTCAACCTTCAGCGGCAGGAGGCCCCCCCGCCCCCCGCTGCCGAGCCCCCGGAGACACCCCCCAACACGCCCGCTTTGCCGGCAAAGGTCTCGCTCCCCCTCCGCGAGCAGACCCTACGCTTTGATGTCGCGCAGCCCTCCGCCGCCGCGCTGCCGCTTCCCCGGCAAATCTGGGAAAGCGTCCAAGAGGTACGCCGCCGAGTTGTCGCTTGGTTTGCCGCAACGGTCCAGCGGGCTCTAGCCCGAAGAGGTACACCCCTGGAGCGTCCCGCGTTCGTCTCCTTGTTGTGAGCCCGAGATGACAGCAGCCCTGATTACAGTACTATCCCACCCACGTTTCACCCACGTTGCCCAGCCACTCTGCCTCGACCCGCCCCACTCCGCCATCCCGTCTCGTCACTCCGCTCCCCGACCCCGCGCCCATCCGACCGCAACGCAGGAATGACGCCACCCTGGCTTGCCATCCAGGACGGAAGGACCTCTCGCCTCGATCCAGAATGGGTTTGTCCACGATTCGTACACGGTTTGTCCACAGGCTGTACACAAGGCGTGGATAACTGCCGATGCAGATGGAGATACGGGGCGCGGAGAGACTGAGCTTCAGGGAGCGTCAGGTGGTGGTGCTCAAAGAGAGCGGTCACAGCGGCGAGGCGATCGCACGCCGTCTGCGTCTGAGCACCGGGACCGTGCAGACCCTTTACAGTCGCGCCAAAGCCAAGGGCTATCTGGTGGTGATCATTTTGGATGGCGATCCCCTGGGACTCTATGATCCGGCCGATGGGGACAGTACGGAGTCCGACGCGGCGCTCGGAGCGGATGAAGGGAGGGATGGTGGAGCGTGAGTCGGCGTATGCGCCCGCCGGCAGCTTCTGCTGGCTTTCTGCCGTTGGCGTACCCGCCCGGACGTGAGAGCGGGGCGGTACCGGGCTCGACTGGGCTTCGGTCGGTACGACGGGGCATCCGCTGGCGGTGGGGACGCTTTGTTTTGTTGGTCGTCGCCCTTTACAGCGGTTGGATGGGGCAGCGCGAATGGAGCACCTATCGGAATCTGCATCAGGGAGAGGGCGCCCTCGCTCGGCAGGCGGCTGTACTGGCCGTGCAATACAGCTCCCTAAAACAGGAGATCGCATACGCGCAAACCACGTCTTACGTTGCAGCTGCGGCGAGGCAAGAGTTCGGGTTTGTCACGCCGGACCAGGTGCCCCTCGCGCCTGTTCCGGCGGCCGACGCCGGCAGTGCGACCAGTCCGGCGGGCAGGCCGTCCGCAGGATGAGAGTACATGGCACGCTCGGCACAATCGGACGAGGTGATTCGGGCGGGTGATGCCCGCCCGAATCACCTCGCAAGACATTCCGCGATCTTTCCGGCGGGGCGGCCGCGTTAAGCGCATCGGTCCACCGCGTGTCGACTTCAGGCGGAATCCGGCGAAACTTGCGTCTCTGGGCCAGTTTGACACCCTTCAGGAGCGGGAAGTATAATGAGCTTGCAGCCGCCGAATGCAGGAGGAGTTTGGACCGAATGTCGCTTGCGGTGGGCAGCATCGTCGAGGGTACTGTAACCGGGATCACTAACTTCGGGGCGTTTGTAGAATTGCCCACCGGTCAGACCGGTCTTGTACATATCTCCGAAGTGGCCGATGTCTATGTCAATGATATCAATGAATATATTAAGAAGACTGAGAAAGTCAAGGTGAAGGTGCTTTCCGTTGATCCATCGGGGAAGAAAATTGGCCTGTCCATTCGTCAAGCACAGGAGGGTGCCAGTGCTACACGTCCAAGGGTGGCTGCGGGAGGTGGACCCCGCGGTGCACGTGGGCGTCCGATGCCAGGTACGTTTGAGGACAAGTTGAAGCGGTTTATGAAGGACAGCGAAGAACGCCTAGGGGATCTTAGGCGCAATACCGAGGGGAAGAGAGGCGGGCGTGGGGCGCGGTCGTTTTAGCGTTGCGCGTCAGGTATCTTTTCTCAAGAGACCACATTTGGAGTGTGTGGTCTCAAGGCGTGTGTGGGTGTCGTTGGTGAACGCGCACTCGAACAGCTGTGTCAGGTGATTGGTCGTTTCTGTGCCGGGGTGACGGAACGGTAGACGTGGAGGACTTAAAATCCCCTACCCGAAAGGGCGTGCGGGTTCGACTCCCGCCCCCGGCACCAACTCGAACACTTAGAGTACCAACGGTTTCAGGGGAGTAGCAAAAGGCCCATCCTGGTATATGCAGGATGGGCCTTTCTGTGCGCCCGGCATGGGCGCCGACCATAGGGTGCAAGTCCCGAGCGGGGGCTGGTGAGCGCCTACCGCTACCTGAAGGCAGCGGTGCCCGCGGTGACGCGGGATCGGAAGGAAGCCGGAGGCAAACCCCCGGTCCGAGGTACACGAACCCGTTTGGAGGCCGTGCCGGTCGGGCGATGCTGCAGAACAAGCCGAAGCCCAAAGCCACCAAGGGCCGGTGCGGTAAACACGGGCGGATGCACGGGGGGAAGGTCAGCGTTCTTACCCGGGGAGGTCTGTCGGCCCGTCGGCGGGAGCCGACAACCCGCGCCGCAAGGCGGGGCTGAACCGGAAGAAGTCAGCCTAGGCCTGCCCTTTGCCCATAAGTGAGCGCTTGACAAGCCGCGCCGTGGGGTCTACGGTGCGGGCATGGCACCGAAGCAGGTCATCCTCCAGCGGCTTTCCCAGACCGATGCGGTCGACGCGGTGCGCCGCTCGATCGACTCCGACCCCAAGATGCACCGGACCGAGCTGGCCGACCGCCTGTGCGATGCGTTTGCGTTGATCGACCCTCTGGGGCGTCGGCGCCGGACGGGTTGTTTGAAGGCGCTGCGAACCTTGGAGGCGAAAGGCTGCTTCAGGCTGCCTCCGCCGCGTACCAAGACGGGGCGCGGCCGGCCCCGCCGCCTGGGCAACGGCGTTCCGCCGGCCACAGGCGTACCCCCTACGGCTGGGGAGATCCGCTCTCTGGCGTTGGTCTTGGTGCAGACCGAGGAACAGTTGCGGATCT
>DAHVOH010000157.1 GCA_027318915.1 Clostridiales bacterium | reverse complement strand
TAGGCGGACCCCTTGGCGGACACTCCGGTGCGGGTCCTCCTGCCGGAGCTGCCAGGCCTGAGCCAGAACGGCGGGCGTCAGGGCCCGGACCGCCCCGCGGTCGCGGCGGGGGGCCGGCCGGAGGGCGTCGAACCCCCCGGTGCGATACGCGGCCACCCCGTGCGCGAGGGTGCGGGCAGGGAGGAGCCGCGCCCGGCCGGTGGGATCCGTCCCGGGGCTCGCGACGATCGCCCGGAGCAGGGCATGGTGCTCCCCGTCGGCCAGCGTCCGGGTGACCCACGGGGCGATGACCGGGTACCGCAAGCGGGCTACGGCGGTCGGATCTGTGGCGGACATGCGTCCGTCACCGCCGCCGGCCAGCCTACCAAGGCCCGGGGGCCGGCGGATCCGACATCACCGGTGAGCCGGCCGCCACCCCGCGATGGCACTGACCTGAAGCCAACTGCCGGTGCTCGCCGCGCCACTCGCCCGCCGGCCCCACCCTCGCCCGAGGCGAAGCCACGTCGCCCAGGCATCCGGCCCGAGCGCGGCCCAGACCGTCGACGGCAGCGGCCCCCCCGTGGCTAGGGCTTGCACCCTCCGGGGGCCAAGATCGGCCAGCCCGGCCGTCACGGTCGCCACCCAGCGTTGGAGTGTGCGGCGGGTGATGGGAAAGCGGCGCCGACACCAGGCCTCGAGCCGGGCCCAGGCCCACTGGCGGCGGACCCGCCAGCCCCAGATGGCCCACAGGCCGGGTCGACTGAGACTGCGCTGCGGCTGCAGATCCCACGGTAGCGCACTGTCGGTGCGGTGACACCGCGCACACCGGTACCGTGGCACGACGACCGCATGCGCCCCATCCCGATCCCAGACGGTGCGAGCATACCGGCCCTTGCGGGCCAACGGGGTTCGATCCTGCGGGCAATACACCCGCGTCCAAGTCCCGGGCTTGCGCCAGGACCACGGGCACACTACGATCGCCATGCTGTGGGGAACCGACCCGTGGATCTGTGGCCAACAGATGTGTCCACGGGTCGGTCCCTTGTCACCGCCTCCTCACACAAAAACTCCCGGGGTACTCTTGTCCCCGGGCCATATACTGGCACTCATCCGGGCCGGTCGCCACGCTCCCGCCGACTCGGAATCCGATTCATGCTGATGTCACAGAGCTAAAGCCAAAACATCGGGCTCGGCCGCCTGGTTTTCTGCCACCGATACAGCGTCTGACGGGGCACGCCGAACTCGTCGGCCCTCAGGCGGGCGGGCTTGGTCTGTCGCCACATCAGCTCGACGCCTTGGGCCTTGTAGGTCGCATCATCGCGTCGACTCGTCATGGTTCATGGCGATGCGGCTTGATGGTCGATCGATCCCCGATCCAGGCTGTCTTCGACTTGAACCTAAATCCGCGGGGGACAGTCCCATCTCAGGGGCACGTCGGAGCAATGACCAGGTAGAGAGGATCGACCCCACCCGAGAGCGAATGCCATGCTTGGAGGCGAGACGGCGCACGTGGCGAACGACGGGTGGGAGCCAGAATCCCGAACCATGTGGGATCGGGTTTATCAGGAGGAGTGCGCATGGCTCAGCCAGTACCTTCGGCGCTGCGTGCCCGCGGAGGCGGTCCCTGATTTCAGTCAGGAGATCTGGCTGACGTTCTGGATGGTGCGTAATCGGTACCGGGAAACGGGACGACGCCGGGCGTTTTTACGACGACTCGCCGACCGGCGGGTGGCGGATTGGCACCGCATCACCCATTCCATGCGGGACCCGCTCCTACCAGACGTCGACACACCCGATGCTGATTTCACCGGCGAGTTGCTCCGCGGGCAGGGTGTGCAGTCTGGAAGCCTGCTCTGGCACCGGCTGGTCGACGATTGGAGTCTCCAGGCCCTCGCCGCCTATTTTGACGTCCCGGTCGGTACGGTCAAGTCCCGTCTCGCCCGGCAGAGTCGGGACCTGCGGCGCCGGTTGGATACGTGGTATGAGGCCGCAGGCCGTGGGGATAGTCCGTGTCTGCACTTTCGCGCCGAGGTCCTCGGGGCCACCCCTTGTCCCCTCTGTTTCCGGGAACGCCGGATATGGCGCTCCCTCCTGGCCCGGGGTCGCCCCCATGCGTTTTTCCAAGCCTCCTACTTCACCGTGGAGAGTGACCATAGCGTCTGGCTGGACAGCACGGTGCAGATCGCGCGCCCCCTCGCACACGCCCCCGTCACCATGTATTCCCAGGTGGACTTGGGCCCGGTGCGGCGCCTCCGTACAGGGCGCGGCCGGGACCTGCGACCCCATCTTCGCACGACCCGCATTGCAGGTCAGGATTGGTGGACCTGGCGTCTGCAGGACCAGGACGGCCCGCTCCTGAACGTTTCTCAGCGCGCCAGCGCCGACGCGGCGGAGCGCGTCGGCCTCCTCAAGCCCCGCCGGCACGCCGTCGAAATCCATTGCGACGTGTCATACGGCGACGACGCGGAGGGGGCCATCGTGCTCGAACTGCCGCGGACCCTGGCCGTCGTCCGGGCCGACCCCGCACCGTGCCGCGTCGTGACGGTCCATGGTCACGCTGTGCTAATGTGGGCGCGGTGTGCCGGTTTAGCGCACCCTCCAGTCGTCACGGTCCGCTGAGTGGGAACCTCTTCGGCACCTCCTCCGATATCCCTATAAAGCGGATCGCCGAGGAGGATGCTGATGTCTGGGCAGTGGAGTCGAACACGAAGCCACGGCCTCTCCTCTAGCGAATCGGCATCGTGTAACGCGCACCACCACCTTCGGGACACCCGGGGCGTCCACCCAGCCCGCCCACCCGTCCCGTTCTCCAGCCTCTTCCGTCCGCTGACTGTGGGCACTGGGCTTGTACCGACCGATATCGCCGCGAACGAAGCCAGGCGAGATGGACGTCCGCACCCCCGCGATGGAGGTCCGCATGGCTAACGCGGTGCCGCCCTCACAACGGCTGGTGTCGTACCGTCGCTTGCTCCGCAACCACCCGTTCCTGCTCGTCTGGACGGGGGCGATGGTCTCGAGCCTCGGCGATCACTTCTTCGAACTCGCGTTGATGTGGTATACGTTCACGGTTTCGCGATCGTCGCTCCAGGTGGCGGCGGTGGCTGTGGCGTATCAGGTGACAGCGATCGTGCTCGGGCCCGTGGCGGGTGTGTTTGCCGACCGGTGGGATCGGCGCCGCACCATGATCGCCTGTGATCTGATCCGAACGGCGATCGTCGGTGCGTTCGCGGGTCTGACCTGGCGCGACGGGTTTTCGCTCCCGACGGCCCTGCTGACCGTGTTTTTAGAGGAGGCGGTCGGCGTGGCATTTGGACCGTCCCGACGCGCCTATCTCCCGACCCTCGTCGAGCCCGATCAGTTGGTAACTGCCAACGGCTTGATGACGGGGACGCGTCAGGCCACCGGCTTGGGCGGGCAAGCCTTGGCCGGGATCGTGATCGCGGCCGTGGGGGCGCTGGCCGGCTTCGTGATCGACGCCGCGTCGTTTGGGTTCTCGACGGTGGCGCTCGGCTTGATCCGGGTGGCGCCGGCTCGGCGGACTGGGGTAGAACCGTCCGCCGGATCGGCCGTCGCTGACGCAGAGCGGCGCTCTTCCTTCTGGACCGAGCTGCGGGCGGGGTGGGCGATGGTGGCCCGCACGCCGGCCATCCTGGCGCTGGCGCTTTTCGGAACCCTCATCAACCTGTTCTTTGCCATGATCAACCCGGCGATGCCTGCCTATGTACGTGACCAGTTGCACACCGGCGCTGGGACCTACGGTCTGGTGGGGGCGTTTCAGTTGGGCGGCGGGCTCATCGGTGGCTTCCTCGCCGGCGCGGTGGCCCACCGGTGGCGCGCCGGTCCGCTTCTCATCGCGCTCGAGATCGTCTCCGGGACGGCGGTCTTGGCCCTCGGCCTCCTCCACCGCGTGGAGGTCGCGCTGGTCCTGTGGGGTGTGTGGGGTCTCGCGTTGTCGATCCTAGGCGTGGTAGAGCAATCCCTGGAACAGGTGCTCATCCCGCCGCAATTC
>DAHVOH010000156.1 GCA_027318915.1 Clostridiales bacterium | reverse complement strand
TGCAGATGGTCGCCACGATCCTGCAACAGAAAACGCTCATCGCTTAGGGGGTGCCCCCATGCCGACCGTGGTCAACTATCGCGATCAGGTGGACGTGGTGGCCACCACGACGGCGGGCGTGACGTACCACGCCGCGCTCATGGGCGATTTGGTCAACATCGCCACCAGCAAGAGCATCGCGCAGAGCGCGGGCACGTTCACGCTGACGTTTACGAGCCGCGAGGACGCCGACGGCACGTGGGCGGATAAACTGCCCTACCGGAGCTACGTGGAGATCCGCGCGGGCACGGGGAGCGGGCAACCGCCGATCCTCATGCGCGGACTGGTGGACAGCGGCGCGCAGAACATGACGATGCCGCCCGCGCTCAACGCGGGGCCGACGCGGCGCGTGGTGGTGCAGGGGCGTGATCTGGGCGCGCTGTGGACGGACTGGCAGGTGCTGTACTTGTGGGGTATTGACCCCATGGCGACGTACCTGCGGGCCACGGCCAGCGGCGACGCCTTGAGCCACAGCCTCGGGCTCACGACGGGCACCGACGCCGTGCAGACCATCGCCACGTCCGTCATTCAACAACTCGGCAACAAGGCCACGGCCGACCTGACGCGGGCGGGCGTGACCGTGCCGCCCTTTACGCCGAAGGTGGCCATCCCCACAGGCTACCAGGTGAACTTCCTGAGCCTGCAGCCGTGGCAAGGTCCGTACGCGAACCTCATGGGCTATCTCGCCAGTCCGCCGTGGGGCGAGTGGTTCGTGTATGACGACCAAGAGGCCCCGCAGGTGATCCTGCGGTCCACGCCGTACAAGCGCTACAGCGACGGGAGCTATCCGCTGCCGTTTGGCGGCACACCGGCTCAAAACCAGTTTTTCGCCGACGTGACGGCGGACGCGGGCGCGGTGACGGCCCACCAACTGACGCGCAACCAAGGCGCGCAAGAGATTTACTCGTATTACGTGACCACGCCGGACCTGGGCGCGGTCAACGCGCAGAGCTTCGCGCAGTGGTTTTACGCCGTGCCCGGTGGCTTCGCGGCCAGCAGCAGCGGCCAACAGACCCAGATTGAGGGGTTGGGCTCGAATCCCTTTTTCGACGCGGCGCAGGCCGACAAGTTCGGGATCCAGCCGCTGACGCTGACCACGCCGTGGATTTCCACGCTCTCGCAGGCGAGTCAGTCCAACACCTTGAGCCCGCAGGGCTCGCTGGCGGCCAAAATGAACACGTGGCTGGCCGAAGTGTTTCGCCATGACGACCAACTCACCAGCGGCCAAATCACGCTGCACGGCGGCCCGCAGTACACCATCGGGCGCTACCTGGTGCTGCAACCGGGCAACTGGGAGGCGTACATCGAGCAGGTGGACCACAACATCGACATCGCCAGCAACAACGCCACATGGACGACGAACCTGGGCGTGGTGCGCGGGCGCATTCGCGGAGGCGGCGAGTGAGGCGGCAAGCGGCCTTGGTGCGGGCGCAGGCGCCGAACCCGTACCGGGTCATCCAGAATCCCGCCACGCCGCGCCTCTTGTGGGGCAAAGTCTCGGGCCGCTACCCCGACGGCCATGTGGACGTGACGCTGGACCACGGCGCCATCCTGCCGCATGTGCCGGTACTCGCCCAACTGGTGGGCCGCGCGGCTGGGGCGACGTACCTGCCGCCCTCGGTGCCCATTGGGGCGCAGGACACGGCGCAGGGGCCGTACGGAATTCCCACGGAGCCATCCGACGTCGCCCACCCGGAGTACCTGGCGGTGGTGGACTGGCTGGAAGGCAGCGGGCGCGCGCCGGTGGTGGTGGGCTTTCTGCCGCCGCCGTCCAGTGGCATCACACCGCAGACCGTGGGCTGGGCCGTCCAGCGCCATGAAAGCGGCCAGTGGCTGACGGTGGACCCGAGTGGCAACCTGACCATGGGTTGGCCGGACGGATCCACGCTGGCCGTGACGGCTACGGGCTCGGCCGCCGTGCCCAGTGCCGACGTGAACCCCCACTGGCCCCCGGCCAGCGGCTCCCCCGTGCAGGTGCACCTGGCGCTCAGCGGGGGCGCCACGGTGGACATTGTGGGCGGCCACGTCACCATCAACGGCGGCACGCAGGGCGTGGCCCGCGTGGGCGACCCCGTCACGGTGAGCGGGACCGACAGCGCGGGCGACAGCTTCACGGCCACGGGCACCATCACAGCCGGCTCGACGACGGTGTTTGCGGGCTAGAGCGACCCCGAGAGGGCCGCGTTGGCATTGGCGTTCAGGGCTGTCGCCGAACTGCCGTCCGCCGAAATGCGCCACTGGAACGTCTGGCCCCCGATGCGCCAGGTGACCACGTTGGCTCCCTGCGCATTGGGCGCGCCCACGGTCACAGTGCCCGGCAGCGAGTTCGAGCCAATCCAGGACGATTCGCCCACGATGGATTCCACGGAATCGGCGGTCGTCACATCCGGGCTGGACAGGCTCTGGTTGGCCCCCCAATCGCCGTTCAGCAGACTCTGCACATTGCTCGGCAAGGCGCTCATCGCGGGTTGCGTGTAGGACTGCGCGCCGCTGGGATTGGAGGCGCCCGCCCCGCCGCCAGGATTCGTCGCGACGAGGATGAACAGCAGGAACAACGCGGCCATGACAATGCCGATGATGCCCATCACGGGGAACGGGGCTGCGCTCGGCTGACCGTCCTGGGGCTGTCCCTCACGCGGATACCCATCCTGGGGCTGCCATCCCATGTGATCCCTCCTGTGTCGCAGTATAGCGCGCCGCGCGGCGCATGGGGTGGGAATCGGCGCCAATTCCGCGAAAAAGGGGGCGCAGGCATGGGCTACACACCGCCCTATCAACAGGTGGGCAAGCAAGTGGGCCTCTTGGTGTTCGGCGCCCCGGACTACGCGGACGGCTTTAACATGGCGGACCATCACTATCTCATCCTGCCGGTGAACCCCGACATCACCACGGCCGACAACGTGCGCACCACCCCGACGCAGACCATCCAGGGCGTCTACACGGACAACTTTGGCCTCGGCGTCGGCCAACTGCAAGTAAGCGGCCATACCGGCTGGCAGGTGGGCGTCGGCCAGTACATGGGGGCGCCCGTGGACGGCTTCGCGGCCATGCAGGCGTTGCAATACGGCATCTGGAATTACTATTTTGCGCTGCAGCAGACGCAGGCGATCTCGAATAGCCAGGTGACGTTCCAGTGGTTCAACGACATCGACGAGCAGTTTTTCAGCCTCCAGCCCACCGGCACGCTGTCGATCACGCGGCACAAATCGACGCCATTTCTGTACTGGTTCGACATGAGCTTCACGATCTTGCGGGACATCGGCCACGGCAATGCGCCGACGACGCCGATCCCCGACCCCATTGACCCGACCATCAGCACCACGCAGGGCGTGCCGGGCCTGCGCACCCCCGCCAACAGTCCGTCCAACCAAGGCTCGCCCCCGTCCACCACCGTCGTCATCGTGGCGGCCGGGCAGACGCTCGGCGGCATCTGCCTGCCGTACGTGCCGAGCGGCATGAGCCTCGCGGCCTTCGTGGCCGAGGTGGCCCGGCTGAACCACATCCCCAACAGTAACCTGATCTACCCCGGCGAGAAGATCATCATCCCGACCTAGGGGGGCTGCCCATGCTGGCGCGACCGACCCCGGCGAGCGCATGGCCGGCCCGTGCCCAACGTCTCGCCGTCTATGCCGCCCAACATCCCGTGTGGGCGCAGTGGCCGCGCGTGGGCGCGATGCTCTGGGTGGCCGCGCCGACATTAGATGCGGGGGGGCTCGCCACGGCCACGCAGATCGCGCACGTCGCCGCGTGGACGCTGGACGGGCTCTTCGGCGCCTTGCCAGCCGACGTGGCGCTGTGGGTGCGCTACGGGCCGCCCGTGCGCGGCGCCTGGCGCACGTGGCAGGCGCTGGCGCTGCAGCCCGCGCCGCCCGCGCCGTCCCAGACCCTGCGCCTCACGCCGCCCGCGCAAGGCGCGCTGGCGCAACTGCTGGCGTGGGATCCCGTGCGCGGCACGAATGCGCCCGGACGGCCCGGCGCCGTGCTGGCGCAGGTGCTGGCGGGGGTGACGGTGGTGGCCGCGCCCACGGCGGCGAGCCCCGTGGCCGGGGTGGCGCGGTACCACGTCCTCACCACGGAG
>DAHVOH010000155.1 GCA_027318915.1 Clostridiales bacterium | reverse complement strand
CTCGGCGGTGGTGGTGCCCTCCACGGGGCGCCGGTCAACCTGCTCCTCGGGCTCAAAGGCCCCACAGAGGCAACGACCTCCGCAAGGTGCCGGGACGAGATTCGCCGGCCCGCCTTTTCATTCCTGGTGGTGGCCCGCCAGGGCCGTGGAGAACTGCTCCGAACAACCGCCCGAGAGACGACGCGCCCCCCACGCTGACGCCCGCCCGGGCCCGCCGGGCGCAGGCAGCCCCCGCCGGCTGGTTGGGAGGCGGGGGTGAGGTGACCTCGCACCCCAGGGTTTCCAAGCGTTTCACGGCCTGCCGCCGGACCCGGTCGGTGTCCCGCCGGTCCCAGGAGTCCACCCCGAGGTCGGCATACGGCTCCTGGCGGCGCAGGATATACCAGATGTCCGCGGCGAGGGTGTGCGCCCCGAGGACGGCGGCCCGTTTCTTCCCCTGGGTGGAAACCATCCGGCGATGCGGCGCCCCCAGGTCGGTCGCTTTCGTGCGGCCCGCCGGTGGCCGCCTCCACCAGAGTCGCGCGGAGGGCCCGGCACTCTCATGGTTCCCCGGGACGAGGCCGATCCCCTGCGCCCGCGCGGCGGCACTCGGAAAATCCTCAACCATCGGGCCCCCCGCCGCCAGGATGGTCTCGGCCACCCGAGTCTTTACCCCCGGGAGGCTCTCCCGGAGCTCCCGGGTTGCCCCCAAAGGGACCCGCCGGGTCGCCTCCTCCGCATCCAAGGCCGGGAGCTGGGTGTCCAGGGCGTCCACGTGCCGGAGCTGTGCTTGCCAGAGGAAGCGCTGCTGGGCGCCCCTCGGCCCCGTGAGGGCCGCCCCGAGCTCCGTCGGGGTCGCCCGCCCGCGCTCATCGGTCCACGCCGCCAGCGCCGCCGGGTCCGTGATCGGCGAGCGCCGCGGCGATCCGGGTCCCGGAGACCCCCCGCCCGTCGCTCAGGACCGACGCGCGCTTACTGTGGGCGCCCTCCAACACCTGTTGGAGCCGGTTGGGCTCACGCGCTCGCTCCTCGATGAGGCGCTTGCGGTAGTGGGTCAGCTCCCGCAGTTCCCGCTGGGCCCGGTCGGGCATGAAGCAGGGCCGCAGGAGCCCCTGTGGCCAGAGATCCGCGATCCCCTCGGCGTCCTGCCCGTCGGTCTGGCGACCCGGCACTGCCTGGATGGCCGCGGGGTTGACGAGCCAGGTGGTGAACCGGCTCTCCAGCGGGGTGAAGAGGGGCTTCCCGGAGCTCTCGGTGGACTCCATCGCCACAGGCGTCACGTGGTGCTCCGGCAACCAGGTCTGCAAGGCCAGCACCTCCGGGGTGGTGGGGCCAAACGTCCGCACGGCGCGGAGGCGGTCGCGGCCTTGACGGACCAAGACACACGCAACCACCGTCTTCTGGTGGCCATCGAGCCCGGCACACCGGGCCAAGACGACCTCCATCCGGTTCCCGGCTTTCCTTCTCGCTCGCGACTCACGTGAAGGGCGTAGGCGGCGCTGAACGCCATCAGGATGGATTCTGCTCCGTGCTCGCCCCGAGGGGCCGCAACCGGGCGAGGTCCCCTCGGCGCTCCGGGTCAAACGGCTAAGCGGCCTCGCAGGACCCCAGAGAAAACGACCTGCTCCCGGGAGCCGCTCCTTCTTCGCCACGGACGACCGGGAGCCCTGTTTTTCATGGGGCGGGGTGCAGCTCAGCCGCATGGGGAACTGTGTGGTACCCAGTCGAAACCTCGTTGCAACGATCGCCGCGCCACGAGGCTGAGGAAGCATCCGGGCAAGTTGGGCCTATGCCTGAGGGTCTTGAACTGGGCCTGGGAGTGCGGACGGTCGTCGGACGGGGCGGGCATGGCTCTTCGTCACACCCACCGGACATCTTTGGCCTCATGGCCTCGATGCCCACCGCCTGGCGCGCCTTGGAAACGCTGACTGTGGCCGTTGCTTCCCGCCCCGCGGCGGCGCGGGCATGGGACGCCGGGATAGCCCTTCCTACGAGCCAAGAAAGCACCCGCCATCCATCGCGTCACGTCGGTTTCAGTCTGCGCCGCTCCGAATCATCCGAATCGACCTCAATGCTTCTGTTATGGGCCATTGCACGGTGTACAGTAGAGATACGTCGAATCTAGACGCATCGACCCAATATATATCGTATTCTCGTTTCCATGATCGCGGCGATGATCCGGACCCGCAGGAACTGATCCCGTGCGGACAGCCGGGCCGGCACCGGCACCTCGACCGATGCTGCCGCGGCCATCGGTTCACGCCCGGGCCGGATGCTCGGGCTTGGCAGCGCGGATGATCGCGGCGTGCATACCTGGCGCCGCCTCGTGCGTGAAGCTCACGCTGGCGCCCGCGAAGCCAGCCGCCGCGAGGCCGTCGAGGTATTCGCGGCGGGACAGCGCGCCGGCAATGCAGCCGACATAGGAGCCCCGTTCCGCACGCTCGGCTTCGGTGAGATGGTCTTCCGCCACTACATCGGAGATGCCGATCCGGCCACCCGGAGCGAGGACGCGGAACATCTCAGCCAGCACCGAGGCTTTGTTGACCGATAGGTTGATCACGCAGTTGGAGATGACCACGTCCACTGCGGCGTCCGGCAGCGGGATAGCCTCGATGGTGCCTTTGACAAACTCGACGTTGCTGGTGCCGGCTTTGGCGGCATTGGCGCGGGCCAGCTGGAGCATCTCGTCGGTCATGTCGACCCCGTAGGCGAACCCGGAGGGTCCGACCCGGCGGCCCGACAGAAGTACGTCGATTCCGCCGCCGGAGCCGAGATCCAGCACCCGCTCGCCCAGGTGCAGATCGGCGACGGCCACGGGGTTGCCGCAGCCGAGACTCGCCAGGAGCGCTTGAGCAGGCACCTCCGAGCGCTCGGAGGTGTTGTAGTGGGCGGCTCCGAAGGACTCGTCCAGTTCCACCGGAACGGGCCCGCCCCGGCTCCCCGGGCAGCAGTCCGGCCCACCGGCAGCTGCGCTCGTGCCGCAGCCGGCCTCCGGAACCCGGGCATCGCTATCGGTGCCACCCGTGGCCACCGCTCTGGCGGCCGCGGCGTAGCGCTGGCGGACCTGCTCACGCAACTCGGTATCGCTCGTCGTCATCGCACCCATCCTTTCATCGATGGTCGTCTATGCGTTGAGCATCTCATACCCATCGACAACTGTCAATGGGTATGAGATGCTGGGTCCATGAACACCATCGTGTCCCCGCCGGACGGGTCGCCGCTGGTCGCGAACCTGGCGGCCTGTTGCACCCCGATCACGGCTACCGTGCTCGATGCCGCGTCGGCCGAGCGTCTGGCCGCCGTGCTGCGGGCCCTAGCAGAGCCTACCCGGCTCCGACTGGTGTCGCTTGTTGCCGCCCACGAGGACGCCGAAGCCTGCGTGTGCGACCTGACCGTGCCGGTCGCACTGTCCCAGCCCACCGTCTCGCATCACCTGAAGGTGCTCGTCGACGCCGGGCTGTTGGAACGCGAGCAACGCGGCAAGTGGGCCTACTACCGTCTGGTGCCCGGGGCGCTGGACGCGCTGGCCGGCATCCTCACCCACAGGAGCCAGCAGTGCTGAACACATTTTGGGCCGGCCGCGGGTGAACGGCCCCTATGAAGCGCCACAGGGCGGTGAAGATTTTCGCTCGCCCGGCGCAGGCTTCGCGGCCCGCCATCGCGATGGCTGACGTCTCCGCCCGCCCGGTGAGAACCCGGAGGAGCAGTTCGGCGCCGCGCCGCTCCCGGCGCCACGTCCAGGTGGCTGTCGCGGCCGCACTCGGGCACGATATACCGGTCTAGATCCCAATGGCGAATCACCTCGGGAATGAGCCGCTGATCGGCCAAGACGCGCTTGTACGCTTCCGCGCTTTCGTGGTTCGGGGCGATGTCCAACGCGTCTTCGCGTCGGATCGTCGGCCCCCCGGTCACCGACCACGCCTGCAACTGACGCTGACGGCGATCCGCCACCTGTCGGTCCATGGTGTCGATGTCGCTCATGACAATCCCTCCATATATAGGACCGCCGATTCCACGTCGTCGCGCCCCCACCCGGACTTCGCCCCCACCCGGTCGATCGGGAGACCCGCCCGAAGGAGGGGCAGGACCGCCGTCACCGGGGCCCCGGTGCGCACACACACGGGATGGCCCGCACACAGGCGCGCATCCATGACGACTCGCTCGTCCGTGTGCGCCACGGGAAACCGGGTGATGTAGCCATCCGGCGCCCACTGCACCGGGTTGAGGCGCTTCCGCACGGCGGCGGATGGCGTGCAGGCGCGGCAGGGGCGACCCGTCGCATG
>DAHVOH010000154.1 GCA_027318915.1 Clostridiales bacterium | reverse complement strand
GCGGTGTTGAACCTCTTCGATTTGCTCTTGGCTCGTGCAGAAAACCACAAAATCATCGGCATATCGGATCAACACCGGGGAGTCGCGATGGGTCCGATTGTTTGTGGCATATCGGACTCCGGCCGCCGCTTCCATTCCCTGCAAAGCAATGTTCAGCAGCAAGGGACTAATGACCCCACCCTGCGGGGTGCCAGCCTCCGTCGGATGCCACTGGCTTTGTTCGACCACGCCGGATTGCAACCAGCCTTGGACCAACCGGCGCGCGGGAAACGTTCCCAGAGCCGCCAATAGCGGAGCATGGGCGATATGGTCGAACGCCCCCGTTAAGTCCGCATCCAACACCCAGAGCCGTCGGGCGTGAGGGCCTCGGGCCACCTGGAAGATGGCCGCGATGGCATCCTGGGCACTGCGGCCCGGTCGAAACCCATAAGACCGGGAGTCGAATCGAGCCTCCCATTCGGGCTCCAGCGCATTGACGACCAGGGCTTGACGCGCTCGATCCAGAATCACCGGGACAGTCAACGCAGACTACCACCCTGCGCAACACCCTTTTGGGATCGGTGACCGTCACGCATCCCTTTCATCCCCTCCGAGGGCAGACCTTATCGGTCTTGAAGGTCCGGGTGGTCCACCAAGTGCGCTTCTATTCGCTCGACACCGACCTCGGGGTCCTGTCCGTGCCCGAAGCTTGGACCGATCGTCAGCCCGTCTCGGGCCTGCCAAGTACACCCTGGTCCCCCGAGGTGATCCAAGCCTGTCGCCTTCTGGTTACAATGATAAGGCAATCTCTGCCAAACGATTGACAATTATTTCCAGGAGGGATACTCTGAGCATGATCAAGCCACCACAGGATTGGAGTACGTGGACCACGGTCGATCTTCTCGCCCACCAAGCCCAGCTCGTGGCAACGTTCCAAGCCACCCCGAACGTCTTACGCGGGTCGGTAGTGTTGCGTTTCACGCGGTGTGGGAAAGCCTCCTGCCATTGTGCGCGGGGCGGATCGGGACATCCCCATTATTATCTATCCACCCGGCAGGAGGGCCGAACGCACATGGATTACATCCCCGTCGCCTGGCTGGCCTGGGTCCGATCTCAGGTCGAAACCTATCGGCAGTGGCAACAGACGGGGATCACCTTAACCGCGATCAATCAGGAACTGTTTCGCCGTCGCATTCGCGATGGCGAGCCTCGATGAAAGGAGTCCCGTATGGACGAAGCATCCAATCCGCTGGAAAATCCTCACCTACTGGCGCTGGTCGGCGACGATCCGCTGCGGCTTCAGGAACTCATCGCCATTGTCAGCCACATGTGGGAGACGGCTTGGGCCCACGGGGCGTTTCCGGACGCCCCCTCCGGCCACTCGGTCATCCGGCCCGCCCCGGATCCAGGACTCGACGAACCCCTCCCATCCCCAGTGGCCCCCGAATCCGTCCCCTCGGAGCCAGCCCCTCCGTCTCGGTCAGCGAGTCGCCAGGCTCAGCGGGACCGACAGCGCCGGTGGGACATGCTCGTGACCGTGGTCGGCGGCGATGTGCAACGCGCCCAGGAATTGGTGGAACTGGTGGTCCGCCTGTGGCGGGCGGCGGACCTCAGGGGTCCGGCGGCGCCCACATGATCGGCGCGGATAGCACCGCCAAAGTGCAGCGTCAGCATGTGCAACGGCTCGCGATTGTCTATGTCCGGCAATCGACGATGGCGCAGGTGCAGTGGCATCACGAAAGCACCGAACGCCAATATGCGCTTCAAGCGTGGGCGCAGACCCTGGGCTGGACGGCCGACACGATCCGAGTGATCGATCGCGATCTCGGGCTCTCCGGGGCGCAAGCCGCCAATCGCTTGGGGTTTCAAGACTTGGTGACCCAAGTCTCCCTCGGCCACGTCGGGGCCATCTTGGGCCTGGAGATCTCGCGACTCGCCCGGTCCTCGGCGGACTTACAACGGTTGCTCCAACTCTGCGCCATCACGGACACCTTGGTGATCGATAGCGATGGCATCTATGATTTACGCCAGATTAATGATCGGCTGATTTTGGGGTTCAAAGGCACGATGAGTGAAGCCGAACTGTCGGTGTTGCGGGGGCGCCTGCTGGAGGCCAAACGCCACAAAGCGGCCAAAGGCACTTTGCGATTTCCAGTCCCTGTGGGGTATGTGTGGGATCCACCGGGTGAAGGCATTCAAAAAGATCCCGATGAAGCGGTGCAAGTGGCTGTCGGTCGGGTGTTCACCCTGTTTGCTGCCACCGGGACGGCCTACGGCGTCGTCAAAGCCTTTGCCGAACACCACTGGCAGTTTCCCAAACGAGCCTATGGGGGTCAATGGGCCGGGCAACTGAAATGGGGGCCATTGACCCATTCGCGGGTCCTGAGCCTGCTCAAGAACCCCAGTTACACGGGCGCCTACGTCTTCGGGCGGTTTCACTCCGAAAAACGGGTCGATGCGGCGAGCCGCATCGTGGACCATACGGTGGTCCAACCGATGGACCAGTGGTCCGTGCGCCTCTTGGATCACCATCCGGCCTACATCACGTGGGACCAATACCAACAACACCAAGAGCAATTACGGAAAAATCAAACGAATCAGGGGGTGAGTGGGGCCGCGCGCCAAGGGCTCGCCTTACTGCAAGGCTTGGTGATCTGCGGACAGTGTGGCCGCCATATGACCGTGCGCTATACCGGTCCCCGTGGGGAAGCCCGGCATTATGAATGTAAGAGCCGGTGGGAACGGCCGGACCTCGGTCGGGCCAGTTGCCTTAGTGTGCGGGGTGAAGCCGTGGATGAGGCGGTGGTGGCCATGGTTTTTCGCGCGGCTACCCCCGAACAGACCACGCTAGCGCTCTCCGCCTGGGATCATCTGGCCGACCAACATGTGGCCGAGGATCAACAGTGGCAGGTCACCTTAGAACGCGCGCAGTATGAGGCCCACCTGGCCCAACGGCAGTACGACGCGGCCGATCCCGAGAACCGTCGGGTCACGCGAACCCTGGAAGCGCGATGGAATGCGAAGCTCGAGGCCCAACACGAACTGCAGGAAGCCTATCGCGCAGTTCAAGCCGATCGGGTCCAGGGGCCCACCCTGGCTGATCGCCAGTTCTTACAGGAACTGCCCGACACGTTGCCCGTCGTGTGGGGGCAGGCCACGCCGACCGACCAAAAGCGCCTCTTGCGTTGCCTCCTGGAAGACGTCACCCTCACCGCCCCGCGGGGAGAGCCGAACATCACCGTGGGAGTGCGTTGGCGCAGCCAACGCACCGAAGAGGGCATCGTGCCCCGGCCCCGGCCCGTAGCCGAACGGCGTCAGCATCTCCCCGAAACGGTCGCAGAGGTCCGACGGTTAGCGCAAACCTTATCGGACGAGGCCATTGTCGAGCACTTTCGCAACATCCACTATGAGACGCCTGAGGGCCGACCCTTTACCCGCAGTGCGATTCGTTGGCTGCGCTGGAAACATCAGATTCCCGCCTTTCATCCCCTCCCGCCGGTCAACACCTGCACCGTGCAGGATTGTGCGCAAATGTTCGGTGTCAGTGCGGGGGTGGTCTATACGTGGATTGCCCAGGGCATCGTGCCCGCCCAAAAGATCGGTCCTGGCCATCCGTGGGCGCTGACCCTCAGTGCCACGGTCAGGGAGCAATGCCATCAATGGATTGCACAGTCATCCCATCTGGGGGCCCGAGCCCATTTTCCACCGGCGCGGCGGACGGAAGACCTCGCCGTCCCCCAGGACGGCCCGTCTGAAAACGATTCGCCCCGTTGAAACGGCGTCCTCGAGGTTGGCGCTCACTGGTTTTGTCATCACTTCGACTAACTTTCGTGTCATCAGATACACCCCCGATGAGCGAAAGACGTAAAGCCGAAATCAGCCCAAGGGACTGAGATTCGCTGATTGACGCACCACCAGTATTCGCTGTAAAGCTCACCAGAAAACCCACTGCCTACGCCAATCAGCGAATGCTGTGAGTACACCTGGGGGAGTTCCCCGACCACCGGTGCATCCTCGGAACTAGGCTAGAACTGATGACCACTGACTTAGCTAAACCAAAGACAAAAGGAGTTAGCCCTAACATCTCGACCGTAGGCGCTCCGGCGGTGGCCCACGGCCTCCCGGCCACGTGGCCACCGGGCTCCTCATCCGGTTCGACTTCCCGATCCAACCCGTTGGCCCCAAACGATCTGCCCCGCGTATAAAGCTCGAACCCTCGGGGAAGCCTAGACATTGAGCCTATCAAACCCCATCGCTTGTTGCAAGGAGGGCATTATGCCTACACCGTCGGGATACCCAGGGGTCGACGCTTGCCGTTGGCCTTCGGAATATACACCCGGCGGACCGGTTGCACGTCGACGGTGGGGCCGAGGGGATGAATGAGCTGGGCGAGCCGAGCTTTGCCATCCGGAGTTACG
>DAHVOH010000153.1 GCA_027318915.1 Clostridiales bacterium | reverse complement strand
ATCCACCTGGATGTAGCCGCTTTCCGCGCCGCCCACCTCATACCACTCGCGCGCCGTCAGCGCCGGGTAGTGGGAGGCGCTGGGCACCGTGATGGTGGAGTTGTCCTGCTGAGCCCCGTATACCCGGTAGGGGAAGCGGGTGTCGGTGGTCACGTGGTAGAACTCGGCCGTGGGCTGGTTGTGAATCGGCGACCACGAGGCCCCGCCGTCGAAGGAGACCGCCGCCCCGCCGTCGGCGCCATGAATCATCCGCCGGGGGTTGGTGGCGTCGATCCACAGATCGTGATGGTCGCCGTGCGGGGTGGCCATGCGCTGAAATGTCTTGCCGCCATCGATGGACTTGTAGAATCCGGCGGCGAGAATGAAGCAGGTATCCGCATTCTGGGGATCCGCAAACATGTGGGTATAGTACCAGGGGCGCGAGCGGGGACCGCGCGAGGCGTCCACCAGATGAAATTGGCGGCCGCCGTCGTCCGACCGGTAGAGGCCGCCGTTTTCCGCTTCCACCATGGCCCACACGCGTTGCGGACGGGCGGGTGAGATCGCCACGCCGATGCGGCCGAGGATCCCGGCCGGCAGGCCGTTGTCGGCGCCGATGCGGGTCCAGCTGTCGCCCCCGTCGGCGCTGCGGTGCAGGCCCGATTCGGGACCACCGCTGACGAAATTCCACGGCGAGCGCCGGGCCTGATACAGGGCCGCGTACAGGATGCGCGGGTTGGTGGGATCCATCGTGAGATCGACCGCGCCGGTGTTGTCGGACACATGCAGCACGCGCGTCCAGGTTTGGCCGCCGTCGGTCGAGCGATACACGCCCCGCTCGGGGTTGGGACCGAACGCGTGGCCCAACGCCGCCACGTAGACATGGTCGGGGTTCTGGGGGTGAATGCGGACGCGGCTGATGTGGCGGGTGTCGGCCAATCCCAAGTGCTGCCAGGTGGCCCCCCCGTCGGTGGAGCGGTACACGCCGTCCCCGAAGGACACGTTGCCGCGGATGCAGGCCTCGCCCATGCCCACATACAGCACGTTCGGATCCGAGGGGGCGACCGCGATGGCGCCGACCGAGGCGCTGTTCAGGTACCCGTCGGAGATGTTGGTCCAGGTGATGCCGCCGTTGACCGTCTTCCACACACCGCCGCCCGTTGAGCCGAAATAGAAGGTCAAGGGTTCGATCGGATGACCGGCCACCGCCACCGAGCGGCCGCCGCGATGCGGACCGATATTGCGCCACCGCATCGTGGAGACCTGTTGCAATCGATCAGACATGAACGCCTCCTCGTCTCCTGCCTGCGAATTCGTCCCCGGCGCGCCGGGGACGAATCGGATGTGCACGCCACCGCCGTCTTAACGGCGGCCCTAAGTACCTTACCGCCCGGCAGGACAATCCCTGCTGGATGCCAAACATTTTTGATGCGGGCTGAGCGGGCGGCCGCGGTGGCCGAGGAGAGGACACGCATGAGGTGGATCGTTCGGACGGGCGTGGCGGAGCTTTCGGTGCGCCGCTCCCGATTTGTGGCCCGGGCCCTTTTCCTCCCCGATCCGCCTCGGTGGGAGTCGGCCTTGGCTGCAGTGCGGGAGACGGTGCCGGGCGCCAGCCATTATGTCTACGCGTGGCGCTGGGACCCGGGTCACGAGGGCGCCGACGACGCCGGGGAGCCGGCCGGAACCGGCGGCCACCCGATTCTGGATCTGCTGCGACGGCGTGACCTGGAGCGGGCCATGGTCGTCGTGGCCCGCTATTTCGGGGGCATCAAGCTGGGGCGGCCCGGCCTGCTGCGCGCCTATCGGGAGGCCGCCGCCGCGGCCCTGGACGCCGCCCCGACGGCGGAGGCGGAACGGGTGCTGCCGCTCGCGGTCGGCATGGCCTACGCCTTGTACCACGCGTGGTTGGCCGAGCTGGAGCAGGGGGGCTGTCGCCGAGACCAGGTCGACTTCGGACCGACCGTGACATGGCGCGGCGTTGTGCGCGCCCGTGATCTCGACCGGCTCGAGGCCTGGGCCGCCGCCCAGGGCGGTGCGGTTGACCTCCGCGCCGGCCCCCCGGAGTGGGGGGTGCTCGCGGCGCCGGAGACCGGGGCCCCGCCGTCCTGAGCGGGGCCGGCAGGGATTGCGCGCCGGGTCGGGAAGAGGTTCAGGAGGCCGGGGCCCGTACGCCCCGGATGGACGGAGGAGGAGGGGGCGCCGTGGAGTATCGCCAATTGGGGGGCACCGGGTTTCAGGTTTCCGTGCTGGGATTCGGGACCAACGCCTTGGGAACGCGGGCGGACCGGCAGGAATCGCACCGCATTTTGGATCGCGCGGTGGATGCCGGCATTACGCTGATGGACACCGCCAACACCTATGGACGCGGCCAGTCCGAGACGGTGATCGGCGAGTGGCTCCGGCCGCACCGGCATCAGGTCGTGCTGGCCACCAAGGCCGGTCTGCCGGTGGGCGACGGACCCAATGACCGGGGCACCTCGCGGTATCATCTCCGCCGCGAGCTGGAAGGCAGTCTCCGGCGTCTCGGCACGGACTATGTGGATTTGTATCAGGTGCACACGTTCGACCCCCGCACGCCGCTGGACGAGACGCTGCAGACGTTGGACGACTTCGTGCGTCAAGGCCTGGTGCGCTATGTGGGGGCGTCCAACTATCGCGCCTGGGAGCTCATGCGGGCCCTGGGCGTGAGCGAGCGCCTGCGCGTCGTCCGCTTCGTGACCAACCAGATCAGCTATTCGCTGGCGGATCGCACGCCGGAGCGGGAGATGGTTCCGCTGTGCCGGGATGAGGCCGTCGGCATCATCGCCTACTTCCCCCTGGCGTCCGGCATTCTCACCGGGAAGTACCGGCCCGGAGAGCCGCCGCCGGAGGGATCGCGCGGGGCCGGCCGAAGTGCCGGACGCTACCAGGACCCTGGCCTGCTCGCCCTGGGGGCGGTCGTGCGCGAGGTGGCGGACGGTTTGCACGTGACGGCGGCCCAGGTGGCTCTGGCCTGGCTCTATCGCCGGCCGCAGGTGACCTCGGCCATCGCGGGAGCCCGTCTGGTGTCGCAGTTGGATGAAAACCTGGCCTCGCTGGACGTGGTCCTGCCGGCAGAGGCCCTGGACAGACTGGACGCGGCCAGCCAGCCGTTCGCGGCCCGCGAGCCTTTCTCCGAGGCGCGCATCGATTGAACCTCTGGCGCAGGGACGTCACCCGCTCAGGGGCGGAACGTTTCGTCGATGGTGTCGGCCGCGTCCAACAGGCCGATGGCGCGCATTTTGGCCTCCAGGAAGTCGAGCGGCGTATGCTCGACCCCGCCGTAGCCGCGCTTGGTGTGCAGGTGGACGGCGTCCGGGAACACCTCGGCCAGGATGCCGCGGATGCGGCGGCCGGTCGCATCGGCATCGGTCATGATGATCACCGGTCGGTGGCGGGCCAGCCGTTCCAGCTCCTGGAGCCGGTCCGGACTGGGAATCCCGTAGGTGAGCGCAATGGGCACGGACTCCGGCAGAACCCGGCGCAGGCGGCGACGGTCGTTGGACCCTTCCACGATGATGAGGGGCGTGGCGGCTTCGTTCATGGCGACCTCCCGTGAGCCCGCGCTGTCGTCCTCAGAATATCAGCGTAGAGGATTCGCGGACATTGGCCAAGAGAGGGGCGGCGCGATGCGTGTGGGGGCGGGCACCGGCGCGCCCGGACCGGAGTGGGAGCTGGCGGGCGACGGTGCGCTGATTGCCCGCTTCGGACAAGGTCTCGACGAGGCCGCCAACCGGGCGGCTCTGGCCTGGGCGGTGGCGATCCGGGCCGACCCTCCTCTCGGGGTGTGGGGCGTGGTGCCGGGTCGCCACCCTGCTGGTGGAGTTTGACCCCGACATCGCCCGGCCGGAGGCCGTCCTCGCGGCCCTACGCCGGCCACCCGCGGCACCGGCGCCGCCGGGGCGCACCTGGGTGATCCCGGTGGTCTACGGCGGTGCATTCGGACCGGACTTGGAGGAGGCGGCCGAGCGGCTCGGCCTCCCGCCCGAAACGCTTATCGCTCGTCACAGCGACCGCTCCTATCGCATTTTCTGCCTCGGCTTCGCGCCCGGTTTTCCGCTGGCGGCCCCGCTGGACGCGTCCCTGGTGCTGCCCCGCCGCGACTCGCCCCGGCCCCGGGTGCCGGCGGGGTCGGTGGCCATTGCCGGTCGTCAGACCGGGATCTATCCCACGCCGACGCCCGGCGGCTGGCATCTGATTGGCCGCACCCCGCTGACCCTCTTCAACCCCCGGATCACGCCGCCGGCGCGCTGGCGGCCGGGGGACCGTCTGCGCTTTCAACGCATCACGGCTGAGATGTTTGGCCGCCTGGCCGAGCGAGATCGGTCCGAGGCGGGACGGGGACCCGTGGACGGCCATGGCCGCGATTGAAATCCGGCGGCCCGGTTTGTTGACGACCGTCCAGGA
>DAHVOH010000152.1 GCA_027318915.1 Clostridiales bacterium | reverse complement strand
TCGACGCGTCTCACTGATAATCGCATCCCGCACGGCTAGCAGCCAGGTCAGTCTATCGGCAGACTAATGCGTCGGCTCAGGAATATTCCAATTCACGTGCTGAACACCGGCAGGAGGAATCGGACAGCTAGCCTCCTGCGGATCGCATAAAGTCACGACAAGATCGGCGCTCTGCAAGCAGCCGGGCGTGAGCTGCCTAGATACCGGGTCTTTGACCTCAATCTCGCACAGCAATGCCACCAAATCGGGGTCCACAACTTGCTGTTGGACGCCCGCGCTTGATACGTGCAACTCCGGCCTACCATACTGGCGGGCATACACCTCGGCCACCTGGCTCCGAAAGGCGTTTCCCCCTCAAATGAAGACAACGCGAATAGCCATATGTCATCTCCTGTCTGTTGTCCACGTATCGGTGCCATGGGAGCACAAACTGCCGCGAGGATTAAGTCCCCATCTGCGTTCTTGCACGCTTTCTGGCAGTACCGATCACGAGAGATTCTCCGAATAATTCGGAGACCCTGGCCCAACCATGATTCGGCACAGGTGAAGTCCAAGTTTGTGTGTAAAAGCGTCCCGCTGGGGAGCCGCCGCTAGGCGGTCGCCGCCGGCTCCTGGGCGGGGGCAGGGTCCCGTGCCGCCCAATAGGTGTCCAGGTTCACATAACGTCGCCCCGTGCTCCACGCGTCGTGTTGTTCCATGAGGACGGCGCCTAAGAGGCGCTCCGCCGACGCCCGGTTCGGAAAGATCCGGATCACCCGTTCCCGCCGCCGGTTCTCGCGGTTGAGCCGCTCGACATCATGCGTCGTGCGCAGGCGCAGGTGGACCTCCGGCGGATAGGCGACAAGGGTCAGGGTGTCCTCGATCCCCGCCTCCAGGAGGGCCACGGCCCGGGGCGCGGTGGTCGCAAAGTCCTCCAGGAGCGGGCGCAGGAGCAGGTCCGCTCGCTTCCGGTCCGGGGCGTCGAAGACGGCCCGGAGCGCCGCGTGGAAGGGATCGTGGACCGCCTTGGGGCAGGCGTCCAGGACATTGCGGGTGAAGTGGGTCTGGCACCGCTGCCAGCTCGCCCCCTGAACTTCTCGCTGCAGGGCGTTCACTAAGCCCGCGTGCTGGTCCGAGACCACGAGGTCCACCCCGTGGAGGCCGCGTGCCTTGAGATCCTGACACACCGTCCGCCACGTCGCCTCCGACTCGCTGTCGCCCACCCAAAAGCCGAGACTCTCGCGCATCCCCTCCCGGTTCACGCCCACCACCACGCAGCCGGCGCGCTGGCGGACGTGACCCCCCTCCCGGATCCGGAGCATGAGGGCATCCACCAGGAGGAAGGGGTAAACGGTGTCCGCCAGGGACCGCGTCCGCTACGCGGTGACCACCGGGTCCAGTTGTTGACATAAGGCCGAGACGGTCGATTTCGACAGCTCGGCACCGCAGAGCTCTTCCGTAATGCGCGTCACTTTCCGGGTGGAGACGCCGTTGACGACCATCTCCAGCAGGGCCAAGACGAGGGCTTGCTCGCTGCGCTGGTATCGGGCGAAGAGCTCCGGGCTGAACGACCCGTCGCGCACCCGGGGCACCCGCAGGGTGATCGGGCCCACCCGGGTCGTGAGATCCCGCGGATACGATCCATTCCGGTGGCCCTGGCGATCCGGGGTCCGTTCGTACGGCGCCGCCTGGAGGGCCTCCGCGGCTTGCGCCTGCAAGACCTGGTTCAAGACCTGTTCCAGCAACCGGGCCACGCCACCATCTCCCCCAACCAGGTGCTGGACAACATCGTCCCCCAGAGTAATCTGGTACTGAGCCATTGACACGCCTCCTCGGTTGGTGTGCTTGGTCGCTGACCAATCTACCAGAGGGATCAATGGCTCGATCTCTTGTCCAAGATCCAACCCGCTTTTACACCATCATACGGACTCTACTTCGGCACATCCCCCTACTCGATCCTTCGAGGTGTTCGAGGTCACCGCGTGATGGACTGTACATAGAGCGTTCCGCCATCCACAACCAACGTCACGGTGGCGGCCACCGACCCAATGATGACGCGGGTCACCGTCGAGCCCTCCACCACCAGCGTCACATTGGTCGTGTAGCGGAACGACCACGGAACGGGGAGAGGCACACCGGCCACGGCGAGGTCCGTCCACCAAATCCGATTGGCCGCCTGGGCCGTTTTGTCCACGGCCGCGTAGTCGCGGAGCGCGGCTATCTCGACGGCGAGCGGTTGGGGACCCTGGCGAAAGGCCGGCGAGGGAGCCCCCGCCACGGTCAGGCGACCGACGGGGATGCCGACCTCGTTGATGGACAGACCTTCGGCCACCAGTGCCGGAGGGGCGGGAACCACCAAGGGATCCAGAGGTGTCACCACCGCGGGCGATCCCGGCCGGGTCACGTTCTGCTGTCGGATCAGGACTGTTTCCAACACATACCGGTACGGCGTCCAAAACAGTGCGTTGGTGGGCCAGCAGGTGACGAGCGCCAATCCCGATCCCGCAGGAGGAACCGCGATGCGCGCTCCCGGCTTCGCCACCTCGGCCGAGATGACGCGAAATGTTGCCCGCTCACACCCCCAGGTCCAAATGACGAGGGCGCCCGGACGTACCTGGCTCAACGCCGAGAAATAGCTCACATCGTGGGCCAGGAGAATACTCTCGCCGGCGGCGCCCGGCCAGACGGTTGCCGGGTCGTGGCCCACGGCCACCGCCAGCACCGCGTTGGAGAGGCCGTCCAGCACCGGGGCCCGGAGTCCTATGGCGGGGATCTGAAGAAGCCCCGCCCGCCCGGGAGTGACCCGGGGAGGCCCCTCCCTGGGTCCGGCCGGACACCGGCTCTGCCCGCTGCCGAGACGGGAGGCGGTCGTCTCCGTATAGGCGCTGGGCTGCAGCAGCGCATGCCCACCGGCGGCCGAACGGTGCGCCCACCACAAGGGATACACGACGGCGGCCAGGGCCACCCCCAGCAAGAACAGGCCCACCCCCCGCGCCAAGCGGGGGTGGGCCTGTCTCGAACCCCGAGGACCTCGCATCACTCAGCGCTCATTCCGATGCTCGCTGCGGAATCCGTACCGCCGGCCGGCCACCAAGCCCAGTCCGGCAAGACCGACCACGGCCGCCAGAACCCAGTAGAGGAAGCCCGCCCAGGGCTCACCCGTGTGTGTCGGCGGAATCACCGGACTGCTCGTGGCGGAGGAGCCCGGCCCCGAACTGCCGGCGGCCGCCGTCACCGTAAAGCATTCCCCGTTGCTCGCCGTTCCGCTGGTCGATGACGTTTGGTAGACGCCGCCGGTGGGTACATACACGGCCGCAAAGCAATAGGTGCCGACGGCCGTCGGCTTGAAGGCCGGAGAGGTCGCGGTGCCGTTGATCAGGGGCTCGGCCGTCCCGAGACTCGTGCCCGCGGTCGGAGCGCAGGTGGTGGTTCCCGGCCCGCAGACCCGAAACGCCACCGAGCCCGTCGGCGTACCGTCCGTCTGATTGCCCGTGACCGTCGCCGTGTCGTTCACCGTCGTGCCGAGGACGAGCGTGTGATGGGATGCCGCCGTGGTCGTGACGGTGCTGCATCCCGGGGCCGTGACCGCGCTGTCATCCAGCGACACCGACCCGTTGCGGGCCAAGATCCGGCCCTCCACCGTGGATCCAGTCTCAACGCTCACCGAAGTCAAGGCCATGACCGTCCCCACGAAGGTGGTCCCGGTGCCCAGGGTGGCGGAACTGCCCACCTGCCAGAAAACGTTGCAGGCCTGAGCGCCTCCCGTCAGCTGTACCGTGCTGCCCGAGGCTGTGACGAGGGTGGAACCGGCCTGAAAGATGAACACCGCCCCGGGATTGCCTCCCCCATCGAGGGTCACCGTCCCGGTTAGCGCCAATCCCGACGTGTATCCATACACACCAGGAGCCAGCGTCTGGCCGCCCAGCAAACCGCCGGCCACGGAGGTCACCGGAGTTCGACCCGCCGCATCATTGTAGGCGGTGGTCAGCGCCGCCTGGGCCTGCTGCGCCACGGTGTCGGCCGCGTACTCGGTCCCATTGCTCACCGTGCCGGGCGGAAACCCCGCGATGGCACTGCCGGGATACAACCCGACATTGCCGGAAATCGCGGAAGCGCCGGTATTCGTAATGGTTTGTCCCGCCAGCACGGCAAAGGTGCCGGCTGTACCGAGCCCGACCGGTGGTTGCGCCGAACCCGCGGCAAACACCGTCGCTCCGGCCGTGGTCACGCCCAGTAGCATCAACGCCATGACCAGTCCGGTCACCAGCAGTGCGGCAACCTTCTGGCCGGCGCCGCCACGGGTCGTCTGGTGTCCTGTCGCTTTCCCCACTCGCTTCATATGAACCTCCCAACATGATCAGCTCGGGAGGTCTCCGACCTTCGCCGCTCCCGCGCCGCGTTCGCCGGGGCTGGGAGAGACAGCTAGA
>DAHVOH010000151.1 GCA_027318915.1 Clostridiales bacterium | reverse complement strand
ATGGTGGCCACCTCCGCAGGGTGAGACTGGTGCCCGTTGTGGTCGTATGGCATCGCAATGATCGGCCAGCCCCATTCGGCCACCCGGGCTGCCGACGCCGCAACCCCGGCATAGCGCGGATTGGTGCGGTCCCGTTCCGTATACGCGACGTAGGTCCGCGGCAAACGCGCTGCGGCCGGACTGCTGACCGTCACCGGTTCGTCAAACGGCTTAGCCAGCACCGGCCCGTACCGCTCCGGGAGCGCCGCGTTGCGTGGCCAGAGCCAGGCGTCGCGCCCGACTTGTTGCTCGATCAGGTCCACGGCTTCCCCACTAGACGGCACATCGCGGGCTCGTTCACCGTTGGCCGGCACCAAGGCATCCACATAGACGAGGTGCGCCAGGCGCTCGGGAATGCGCTCCGCCACGGCCGTGATCACAATCCCCCCGTAGCTGTGTCCGAGCAGCCACACGGCACCCAGGTCTTCATACTGAATGAGGTTGATGACATCCAGGACATGGGTTTCCAGGGTGACCGTCGGCGAAGCCAAGTGCCGCCGGTCGCCGTATCCCGTCAAGGTGCAGGAAAACACCCGATGCCCTGCCCGCCGCAGGTGCTCGGCGACGGGCGTCCATGCCCAACCGCCGTCGCCCGCACCGTGGACCGTGACCATCGTGCTCATGACGGATCCTCCCTTCGTTCTCCGCCTGCGGTTTCCTGATTATGGGGTCCCGAGATGATCACACCCGTTGCCACACCAACGTGAACACCGGTGTCGCTCCGCCGTAGGCCAGGGGTGGCGTCGTGAGCACGAGCCGGTTGTCCTGCCACGTAACCAGCCGGGTCTGCGTGCCCCCCACCCAGTCCGGAAAAGACGCCACCTCGACTGTGTGCGACACTTGTCGCCCGTCAAAGACGTAGCGGCCGGTATACCCGATGTATTGACGGAAGGCGGCGACCGCTTCGTCCGGCGCGGGATTGGCGAGATCCCCGGAGGCAAACGGCCGCCGTCCGCGCGCCATCAGATTCGCCTGAAAGCGACCCTGCCAGTATGTGAGATACCCGACGGCATCCGGACCAAAGGGATACACCCGCTGGCCGCCGGCCTGCTCCACGTAAAACGACTCGAGACACCAGTGTCCTTCCAGAATCTCCGCATCCATGGCTCCCTGCCCCCAACTCTCGGACTCACCGACGAGTCCTATGATCGCCTCGCATGAGCGAGATTTTGACCACAGGATACCAGACGACTCCCTGAGTGGGCCGGACCTGATAACGCCCCACCATCCGTGTACAAAGTTTCCGAGGGCAGCGATGCCGTCGCTATCGGGTCATGAACGCCGCCGGGGTGTCGACTCCGGACGCGGCGGGCGCCCTCCCGCGCGCGGCCATCGACTCCTGGCGGAAGACCGCGCCGCAGCGTCGCGAGTCACTCATCATGCTGTTCCATTAGCACCGCACTGGCTTAGCGTAGGGCCGTCGTGCGGTTCGGAAGAAGGCCGACCACTTTCCGTGTGAAGCGCAATCGCCCGGTTCAGGCGCTCCCAGGGGTTGGTCGAATGGATTTGTCGCCAATGCGCCGCAGGGAAGCTCATGAACGCCGGCAAGGGGGAGAAGCCGACGCCGCGCGGATAGGTGGGGCCGCCCCTACGTTGTCCGAGTGCCCAGTGAACAAAGGCTCAGCGATATGGATGACGCCATAATCCGGATCCAGCCCCGCCGCCCAGGCCTGTCGGCGGCCGCCGCCTGGGCCGCGGCGACCGGGCCCACGCCGCAGCATCTCAGGACGCCTCGCCCCAGGTCCTGAGACACGTGGAGCTGCTGGTGTCCGAGCGATTGTGAGACCGGCGGAGACGACGACCGTGTGCGGGGCCGGTTTAACCAAACGTTCATCGACCCGTCACGACACGGTAACGGGTTCTTCTTCTTGTTCTGATGTACTCAACACAGTGGACGCGACCAAGACGTCCGGAGGGGGTTCCACTGGTTCCATTCGAACAAGCGCCAATCGGAACTCCGAGGGCGGGGCGTCATGGATGTGCGTCACACAGCCATTAGACCGGGGAGGGACACGATGTTCAAACCAGCGCAGAAGATGGTCGGGTTGGCCATGGGGGCGACATTGGTCGGGGTGATAGCCGGGTGCGGGGCCGGACCCGTGCCCACTGCGTCGGGTCACTCGAAGCAAATCGTCGATGTCACCTTCTGGGAGTCCCACAGCGCCGCCAACCAACAAGGGCACGCCATTGCCCGCATCGTGGCGGCATTCAATCGCGCCAATCCGTCTGTACGCGTGACGGTCCATGTGACTCCAGCATCCGCCAAAGCGTTGGCGGCGGTGCAAGCAGGCGATCCCCCGGTGATGGCGATGATCGGACACGCGTCCCAATACGGGTATGAACAAGCCGGCGCGTTGGTGAATCTGCACAAGTTCATTTTCGGACCCGGCGGGTTCCCCGCAGCGCAGCTGCGCCAAATCTGGCCCGCCGTATGGCAGGCCGAGTTCACGCCCGCGCACACCCAGTATTTGTTCCCGGTCGATGTCAAAGTCGCGGAGTTCTTTTACAACGCGACGCTGTGGAAAGAGGCCGGCCTGCACGGAACGCCCACCACTTGGGCGCAGCTGCAGCATGATGCCCAGGTGCTGCAGGCCAAGACGGGAGCCATCGGTTTGGGGGTGCGGTTGGACCACAACGACTGGCTGCCGCTGTTCTATTCGAACGGTGGTCGCTACTTCCAGCCGGGGCATCCAGGGCGTCTCGATTTGAATTCTCCTGCGATGGCCACGACGATTCGGCAACTGATCGGCCGAGACAATGCGCCGTACGCCAAAGTCCTGTCCTACAACACCAGTTTTGAGGATTTCGCGGCGGGCCGCCTCGGGATTCTCGAAAACACGGCTGACGGCTATGAGATGGTGCGTGAACAAGTGGCGGGCAAATTCCCGGTAGGGGTGTTTCCTGTCCCACCGGGGACGACGGGTCACTCGGACGTCCTCTATCAGGGTCTGAGTTTCGTGATCTTCAGCCACGCCAGTCCGGCCCAACAGCGGGCGGCGTGGTCCTTCGTCAAATACTTCGACGCACCGGCCTCTCAGGCGATCTGGTCCGTGGTTGGGGGGGAGCCACCGGTGAGTCAGGCAGACGTGACAGCGGTCGAGGCCTTAGCGGGTCCGCGGTTCTCGGCGAATCCCGGACCATACGCCGGTACGGCGGTAGCCATCCGGGAACTTGAATCGGGGGACGTCATCCACAAGATTCTGGGTCCCGCCCAAGGGGAAGTCGATACGGTGATTCAGGATCAAATCCAAACCGCTATTGCGCATAAGGAATCGGTCGCGACCGCTCTGAGCAACATGGAGTCCCAGGGCATGGCGTATTTGTCGGGCACTGCGGCCCAGTGAGACCGACGAGAGGAGGTGCGACATGCTCAGCAACGTCCGCGCGCGGTTAACCGTCCTGCAGCCGCAGATCGCTCGGGCTGCGCCGCACCGCCGCTCGGCGAGCTGGGGGTGGGCGCTGGTCCTGCCGGCGCTCGCGTTCCTGGGTCTCTTCACGTATCTGCCGGCGATGGTGGTTGCGGCCATGAGCCTTGTGCATTGGAACTTGAGCGGTCTCGACGCCTCGCAGTGGGTAGGCTTGTTGCATTACCGTCAGCTGTTCAATCCCATCTCGGGGTTTCTTGAGTCCCTTACCGTGACGGCCTATTACGTCGGCATGATGGTTCCACTCACCGTGGGGCTGGGATTGGGGTTGGCGTGGCTGTTGAAGAACCGGTCCCGCCGCGTATCGCCGTGGGAGACCTTTGTGCGAGCCGCAGTGTTTCTGCCCTACATCACGCCCGCCATTGCCACCTCCATCATCTGGATCTTCGTGTTTAACCCGCAGTTTGGCGTCGCCAACGCGGTGTTGACGGCATTCCATCTGCCGGCCCTGGGGTGGCTGACGAGCACCCGGTGGGCTTTGCCCGCCGTAATGATCAACAATCTGTGGCACAATCTCGGGTTTACGGTGGTGTTGTTCTTGGCTGGTCTGAGCACGGTGCCTCGTGACGCGGTGGAGGCCGCCTGGCTGGACGGCGCTAACGGAGCTCAGACGTTCTGGCATATCATCCGCCCCCACCTGTCACCTGTCCTGCTGCTGGCCGTGATTCTGAGTTCGATCCAGGCCATGCAGACGTTCGGATCCATTTATCAGATGACTGGCGGGCAGTATGGCGGGGGTGGCGGTCCACTCAACGCGACGACCACGACCGCGATTTACTTGTACAAGTCGGCCTTTGTGTATTTCCACTACGGGTACGGCGCCGCCGTCGCGGTCGTCCTGTTCATCATCATCCTGGGCGTCACGCTTCTCCAGAAGCGGGTGGGAGAACAACACACCTTCTATCGCTAACGGCAGATCTTCCCGGTAGGGCCGGGGGGTGGAGAAAGGGGGGCGATGCCCCGCATGGGGCAGGCCAT
>DAHVOH010000150.1 GCA_027318915.1 Clostridiales bacterium | reverse complement strand
CGGAGCTCGGATACACCTGGACGGCCACGACGTGGGTGCGACGCCAGGGCAGGATCTCCAGCTCCGGGACCAGGCGCGGGAGAATGGAGTCACTGACCAGGCTCGCCAGGCGTTCTTTCACCGCCAGCGGGTCGGCGACGCCGCGGATATGCCGCGTCTTGTCCTCCACGCCGAGCAGCAGCGTGCCGCCCGCCGTATTGGCGAATGCCACCCGTCGCTGTTGCTCGAGCTTGCCCTCGATGTTGGCGATCAACGCCTCGCGTTGCCGGTCCACCTGATCCTGCGCGTTGAACAGCGAGCGCCGTTTTTCGTTGCATGACGGAGTATTTCCGCCAATATCAAGCCGCGTGGGAAACCCGGCAGTTTGACGACACAGGACGCCTTCTATCGAAATCACGCGGTGGCGGCAGCGCGCCCGCCGCCACCGTCGGGCGAGTGGTCCAGGCGCGCTCAGTGCGCGCGGGCTACAACGCCACAAGACAGGCCGGCAAGCTTGGCGGGCGCAACTTTGAGTTCCCGCAGGTGGTTTTTGACCAGCGCGGTGTTGAAGGCGGCCAACTGTTTCATCCGCATGGCCTTCCAGGCAGCCATTGTGTGGTCGTAGTGACGACAGTCGCTCTTCAAGGTGGCGATCTGGGCGGGTGTGGGGGCCATGTCCAAGCCCACCTGCATGAGGCTGACCAGGGAGTTGTAGTCGTTGTTCAAGGCGAAGAAGGATCGCAGCGTATGGGGTTTAGGCGTCTCATGGTGGAGGAAAAACAGGAAAGCATGGGCCGGCTTCTTGCCGCCGATCTTGGTCAGACCGGCATCGAGCTTTTTGGCCTGCGCGGCAAGCGGGCCCGGCAGGTGGTCATGCATGAGCGACGTCAACTGGGCCTTGACGGCGTCTACTTCCAGGCGGCCTGCATAGCTCTGCTGCATGCCGTGGTAGGCCCGCATCGTCAGCCGGTTCTGGGCGCGCAGGGCGGCCATCAGGTCGCGACTCTGGCCGACGCGTGGATCGTTCACGACGGTGGCGTGGCGGGTGTAGACCCGGCCGTCCACGGTGAGCTTGAGCGTATAAACGCCGGGGATCACCTGGGGTCCGTGCGGACCCGGAGTGGTGGTGCCAGCCACGTTATTCATTTGGTTTTCGAGGTCATGGTGAAAGGCCGGCGGGGGGGCATAACGAAGGTTCCAGTTGAAGCGGTTCAGCCCGACATGGGTGGTCAGGGCGCGTGACTGGGGCGAGGCCAGCCAGTAGCGGGGAAAGGCTTGCCCCTCGATGGGGGCCGGCAACGTGCTGGAATAGGTACGGACCAGATTCCCATGGGGACCGAGAACCCGGAGCTGGATCGGCCCGTTGGGTTTGTGGCGGAGGTCGTAATCCACGATCACGCCATAGGGCGGGTTGGGAGCATGCGGTACCTCGATGGAGAAGGGCTGATCCCAATTGCTGTTGATCCGGGCGCGAATGGCCTCCTCGGGCTTGAAGAGATAAACCGGGGAAGAGGCGATGGCCTGGGCATGGGCGGCGATCTGCTGCAGCGGGGTGATGTCGTCCAGCACCCAGAAGCCGCGGCCGAAGGTGCTGATGACCAGATCGTTCAGGTGGTACCGGGTGTGGACAACGAGGTCAGTGATGGCGGTGCTGGGCAGATTCTGGCGCAGCGGCTGCCAGTGATCGCCATTGTCGAAGCTGACGTAGACGGTCGTCCCGGTGCCGGCGAAGAGGAGGTCGGGCTGCTTGGGATCGGCGCGCAGCACATTCACCCAACTGCCGGTACGTTGGTTGCGGGGCAATCCCCGGGTGATGTTCACCCACGTTTTGCCGCCATCGGTGGTGCGCCAGATGAGCGGCAGGTTGGTGTCCTCACGGACGGGCGGGGCGGCCTTGTGCGCCGGGTTTGACGGAGATGAGGGCAGTAGCGTGGGCGGGATTCACCTTGTCGCCGGCAGCGAGGGCATGGCGTGGGGCGGGGGACGGAACGCCGGCTTTCGGATGGGCGGGCGGCGCGGCCTTGTGGTGATGCTTGACGACGATGCGGGCGGTGACATAGGCGGTATCCGCCTTGTCGCCGGCTTCGATGGTGTGAAATTGGGTGTGAGGCGGCGCGCCGGTGATGTTGCTGACATTGCTCCAGTGCATGCCGCTATCCATGGTGTTGTAGATCTGGCCGTTGCTGCTCACGGTCCAGACCACGCCCGGCTTGACCTTGGAGATGGAGAAGTCGTTGATGACGGGCCCGGCCGGTTTGAAGGGGTTGCGGGGTCGCTTCGCTTTCTTCTTGGGCGGCGGCAGCGGCGTGCCGCAGGGCACTGGAGACTTGCCCTTCGGGGTGGTGAGGGCAGGGCTGAAAGCCTGCCAGGAATGGCCACCGTTGCGCGAGACCAGCAGACACTGATAGGCGACGTAGAGAGCGCCGGGATCGAAAGCGGTATCGAATTTCATCGGCAGGCTGCGACTGGCGCGGTAGTTTTTGGTTTTGGCGCCGAAGTTGGGTGCGATGTTTTCCCACTGCCCGGTGGCCATATTGATCTTGACCAGACCGCCCCCGCCGCCGCCGGGGCCATAGCCGATGGCATAGAGGATATGCGGATGCAGGGGATCGGGCGCGATGTAGCCGGACTCCGAGGAGGGCACGGGGCTCCAGTCGGTGAAGTCCACCTGGCCCCAGTTGCCGCGGCTGCGGATCATGACCGCTCCGGTATCCTGCTGCGCACCGACGATCCAATAGGGATATTGGCCGGTGGTGGCCACATGGTAGATCTGCGAGATGGGCTCGGTGTACCAGAGACTCCAGGTACGGCCGTTATCGAGCGTGACGCTGACACCCTGGTCGGAGCCGACCACCATGCGCTTGCCGTTGGTGGGATCGATCCAGAGATCGTGGTAATCCTCGCCGCCGGGGGCGCCCTTGAAGGCATGGAAGGTGACGCCGCCGTCGATGGAGCGGTACAGGGCGGTGCTGACGGTATAGACGATGTTGGGATTCCGTGGGTCCACGAAGACGCCGCAACTGTAAGCGCCCTGACCGTTGCTGATGCGCTTGTCCTTTACCGCCATGTGGCGCCAGGTGGCGCCGCCGTTGTCGGAGCGGAAAAGACCGGACCCATGCTTGATGTTGTTGCCGACAATGTAGATGCGCCGGCCATGCAGGGCGATCGCCACGCTAATACGGCCGGGGAAAGGCGGAATCTTGAGCGGCGTCCAGGTCAGGCCGCCGTTGGTCGATTTGAACAACAGCGGCAGCTTGGGCTTTGCCTTCGGACCATGCCGGAGCGCAAAAAACGGGCCACCCGTGCCTTGGGTGTCAGCCAGCAGAATGTTGGGATCGCCGTTGTCGAACACCACTTCGCGCGTGCCGTGATAACCGGCGGGCTTGAGGACGTTGGTCCAGGTCCGGCCGCCATTCGTGGAGCGGTAGATGCCGCCGCCGTGGTGGGTGGCGTTACCGAGGGCGGAGACGATGACCACGTTGGGGTTGGCGGGATCAACCAGGATGCTGTCGATCATCACGGTGTCTTCAAGGCCGATGTGCTGCCAGGTCTTGCCGGCATTGGTGGACTTCCACATGCCGTCGCCCAGGCTGCCCAAGAAGGGATGGATAACGGTGGGGTCGCCGGTGCCGGCATACACGATATTGGGATCGGAGGGAACGACTTGAACGGCGCCGATGGTATCCACGCCTTTTATCTGGTCGAAGATGGGGAACCAGGTGACGCCGGCACTGGTGGTTTTCCAGATGCCTCCTTCGGGCGTGCCCGCGTAATACACGCCGGGCTGGCCGATGACGCCGGTGACCGTGGAAACGCGGCCGCCGTGAAACGGGCCGACGTTCCGCCACTTAAGGCCGGCATAGAGGTCGGGGTTGACATGCGCGGCCGCGGTCAAGGTGAACGCCAAACTACCGGCGACAACCAGTCCCCAATATGCAACGCATGAAAATCGCTTCATGACGCAGGTCTCCGCAAAAATCCACACTACGCTTGACCTGCCCCATTCGGCGTACCGCGGATAAGGAGGAAGTCCGTGGGTTGAAGGCTACTGCATCGGTGCCTGGGTTTTGCTGTTGCTTTTGCCATCTTGTCCTCGTCGTAAGTTTGCAGCGAATTGGACGGGCGGGATTCGCCCGCAGCTGCTGTGGGGACGTACTTTGTTGTAATCACGTCGCCAGTCGCTGATCACGTCGCGCGCTTGCGGCAACGTCGTGAACCACTGTTCGTTGAGGCACTCGTCGCGGAACTTGCCGTTGCAGCTCTCGATGGAGCCGTTCTGCATGGGCTTGCCGGGCTCGATCAGGGGATGCCGCGAAAATCCGGGTCAGGTTGCACTTTTCCGAGACTGCACCCTGACCGTGGTTTTGTGTCTTGAGAAGCCCCGCATACAATATTCAACTTATCAGAGACGCAATAAACATGCTAATGACTGTTGCACATGATTACCAAAACTGCCTCCCCTCATCGGAG
>DAHVOH010000014.1 GCA_027318915.1 Clostridiales bacterium | reverse complement strand
TGGTCTCCCCTTCCCGCTTGGAGTATGATCAACTCTCAGACGAGAGGCAGGAGGCATTATTCGTGCGCCTTCAGTGGTCGCATCGGAACCATTCGGCCGCCATCCGGAAACGGCGCGCCGCTTTGCGTTCTCTGCCCCAATTTCTGCCTGAGGACGAGCGGATGTTTCCAGATCCCCATCAAGATGAAGTCTTCAGTCAATACCAGGAATCCTACGTTGGACAGATGGTGGTGCCGGTGGGCGTGGTGGGCCCGCTGCGCTTGGTTTTTGGGCGCTATCGCGTGACGGAGGACGGCAGCCTCGTGGAGACGGCGCGGGTGGACGACCGGGTGTATTTGCCCTTGGGCCATACCGAAGGAGGTTTGTCCGCCTCCATGTTGCGCGGTTTGACGGTCGTAAACCAGGGCACCGGGGTCAAAACGGCCATCCTCCACGACGAAATGACGCGCGACACCGCTTGGGTCTATGACCGCGTGGATGACGCCCTCAAGTACTATCACTGGATCCAGGAGCACGAGGCGGCCCTGAAGGCCTGGATCCACGACCCTGAAAACCCCGGCTATCATCAGCTGCTGCCCAACGGACACACGGTCATTTCCCGCCATACCCGGCTGCTCCGCATCGAGCCGCGCCTCGTCGGTCCGGTTTGTCATCTCCTGTATCGGTTTCATACCGGTGATGCCTGCGGTCCCAACATGATGACGCGCAATGCCTACGCCCTCAACGAGGAGATCCTCCGACGGCTGGCGTCCACGGACCTGATCCCGGCGCATGTCTACTTGGAAAGCAACATGGGTGGGGACAAGAAGCCCAGCTGGGAATATTTCAATCGCGGGCACGGCAAGACGGTGGTGGCTTGGTCCTGGGTGCCGGATGCCGCCATTCGGCATCACCTCCGGGTCGATCCGGAAGACCTTTGCCAACTCGAGTGGACTGGACTGCACGGAGCGCACGCGAGCGGGATGCAGTCGTTTGCTTTTACACCGGCCTCGGCGGTGTCGGCCCTGTTTCTGGTCACCGGTCAGGATATGGGTATGGTGGCCACGAGCAGCATGGCCCAGGCGACCGTCAATCGGACCGAGGGTGGCCTCACGTTTTCCCTGCGTTTCTCCGGCTTGGAAGTGGGCACCGTGGGGGGTGGAACGTCCCTGCCCCATGCTCAAACCTATCTCCGGCTCCTGGGCTGCCTCAGCCCCGGCGGGGCGCAGCGCCTCGCTCAAATCATTGCGGCCGCCGCGCTCTGCCTGGAGATCTCGGCGTCGGCCAGCATGGCCAACCGGGGCAGCGAAAATTTCTTCGCCGCCCACTTGGAGCGCGGCGGTCAGCGCATGCACTGACCCTCCGACCCGGCGGCGCGACGCTCGACCGCGCGGGCCATCCGCGAACGTCGGGATGGCCCTTTTCGGCGTGGCGCCGTGCAACGGGGGTGACGTCGGCCGGAATCAGCGGTGATGCTGGCATTGGCACTGCGAACAGGCGCAGACATCCGGACAGGTGCAGTTGCTTTCGCAACGACCGGCATGACACTGGGTGCAGCAGCAGGTTGCTTCGGCCATCGGTGGTCCTCCTTTCCGATCGTCGGGGGGTCGTTTGGCGAGGCCGGCTGCGATCGGGGGCAGGCGGCCTCCGTAGGATGTGGATTCTCGGCCGGGCTATGCAGCGGCCGGCCCGAATCATGGCACAACAAAAAAACCGGGACCGACGTGCACGTCGACCCCGGCCAGGGAATGCGGGCGGTCAGCGCGCCGTGGCGCGGGCCACGAGAGGACTGCGGCACAGGACCGCCATGAAGCACGTGTTGCAGTCGCCATCGTGCGTAGGCTTCAGCGCGCGGAACGTGTCCTGCGTGGCGTGCAGCGCCCGTCCCACCCCCTGCACCAGACGGCGCACGCGATCCCCGCGCTCCGGATTGGGCGCGTCATCGATCTCATCCGGTCCGTCCAGCCCGATGCGCCGCGCTTTCTGATTGATCTCGTCGCGCAGATGGTCCAGGAACTCGCCGCCGTCGATGCCAATCGCATTGGCGTCGTCCCTCAGCCGGGAATACATGCTGTCCATGATTTGCAAGAGCTCGTCCCGCATGGTCCGCAGGACTTCCACCCGTTCGGTCGACAAACCGGGCATGGCTCGCTTCAGGTAGTTTTCCGCAAAAGCCTGATGGCGCGACTCATCCACCAAAATCCGGGAGGAGAGTTTGCCAAACAACGCTTCCGGCTGGTTTTTGGCAAACATCTGGTAGAAATTCTTGGCGAAAATGTCGCTGATGAGGATGCCCCACACCCAGTCCACACGATCGCCGCGGCGCAGACGGTTGTGATACCGCAGCATCTCCGGCATCTCGCGAATGGTCACGGGATTGTACTGCAGCCGCCGGTACAACGTGGTGAGCGCCTCGAAATGGCGCGCCTCATCCATCAGGAAGCTGGCCAAATAAATCTGAGAGGAGGTTTCTCCCGCCGTGGCCATCTGGGGCAACGTGACGCTGGCTCCGATCATCGCCGACTGTTCACCCAGATAGACGGGCGTCAAAAGCCGCGCCAAGCCCAGGCATTGGCGATCCGAGAACTGCAGGGGAGCCTCCCAATCCACATCTTCGACGGTCCACTGCGCCTTGACGCCTTTGTGGAAGAGTCTCAGGAACAAATCCTGCTCGTCGAGATCGGGGTAGATCTTGATCATCCGACCACCTCCGTGGGGCTTACCGATCTCGGCCACTTGCGCTCGTCACGAACTCGCCCCACAATACCACGCGTGTGTGTTTCCGCGTACGACTACATTAGTCGATAATCAGAGACGGGTCAATGGCGGGGGCAGAGAGCGAGGTGGGGCGGCACGGCACGTTGGAACCTTCGCCGTCCGGACGCGGGAGCGCCTGCGGGAGGATGGACGGCCTGGATGCCGGCCGGGTTGTCGCTCTTGCCGTGGTTGATTGGGCTCTCCGGCGGGCTTTTGCGCATCAACGCGACGGCGGCCGGATTGGATTGCCTGGCCGGGACCGCCGTGGGCGTGGCGATCCTCTGGAATCCCAAAGGCCGCGATCTGGCGGAGACGCTCCGGGATTGGATCCCCGCCCACGGGGCGGGGACGGGACACTGGTTGTCCGCCGTCCAGGCGGTCCTCTTCGGCTCCCTGCTGGTGGTTCTGACCGCCGCCTTCCTGCCGTCGGGAGTGGACGCCCTCACGGTCTCGGTGGCCTTCGCGGCCGCTCTGGGCTTGGGGGCCATGCCCGAGCGGTTTCAGCCGTGGGTGCGGCGGGGACTGCTCTGGGTTGGCGGGGTCGGGCTGGCGGTGGTGGCGCTGGGCGATGCGGGCATGTCGGGACTGCCTGTGGGACAGACGGCGGGGGCTTCGCCGGCGGCCCAACTGTTTCTCGGCTTTGCGGCCGCCGCGCTGGTGGTGGCGGCGGTGCCGAGTCTGGCCAACGGCCGCCCCGCCGCCTGGCACCGTTCCTTGCTCGGCTATGCCATCGTGTCCGTGGGCGTGGAAGCGGTCGCAGCCTTCACGGCCGGAGCGTTCGGCATCGGCGGGGAGTCGGTGAAGGCGGGACTCCTGGCCGTCGCCGCCGGCTGGTGGTGGATTCCCGGACTGGCGCTCGGAGGCAATTCGCTCTATGCGGCCGGGCAGGGTCTGGCGCAGGTGTGGCAGAGAGGGCGGGCAATCTGGGCGCCCGCCGGCGGTTTCGTGGGGTGGGGTGTGGCGGCCGGGGTTGCCGCCGGCGCGATGATCGGCCATCTGGGTCTTGTCGATCAAAGTCTCTGGGTGGAAAGTCTGTGGGCGGCCATGGCCGGCGCGCTGGCCTGGCTGGATCCGAGCCCGCTTGCCGCCCGGCGCCGGCGTCCGTGGCTGCCCGGCGCCGCCGGCATCGGGGCCGGCAGCGTCGGTGCCGGGTTTCTGGTCGCGGCGGGTCCGTGGGTGGGCAGCGGCTCGGAGCGGTTGGGCGGCGTCGATCTCGCCCCGCTGGGTGTCTTCCTATTGTGCGGGACGGTCGCATGGGCCACGGCCGGGCTGGGTCGGTCGCCGGCCGAGGCGGAGATCACGCCACCGTCCACGTGAGACCGTGTCACGGGCCCGGCGAGGCGACCCACAACGCGGCCGCCTGCCAGGAACCGTCGGCTCCGGGCTCGACCTCGGCCCGCACCCGTTCCCCCGGGTGCAGGAGGGCCACGTCGCCCTCCGGCAGATGCCACGCCGTGTCCAGCGTCAACCGGAGCGGCACCGGCGCTTGGACGTCCGGTATGGTCAGTTCCAACAGGCCGGCCTGCCACCGGTGGATGGTGCCGACAAGGACGGCGTCACTCACAAAGATGACCGTCGCCGACAGCCCATCGGCGGTCGAGCGCACCGTCGCGGCGATGGCTTCCCCGGGGCGCAGGCTGTCTCGCGGCTCGTTTGGGTGGCCGGGCCCCATCCACCGCACCTGGAGGTGCCGGCCCAGCGTCAGCACCTGTGTCGGGCCCGACGCGTCCGGATAGATGGGACGGATGGTGAGACGCGCGCCTTGGAGACGAATGACGTCGCCCTGCACGCGGACCGGGTCTGCCGTCCTATGGGGAGGGATGGCCCCGCTCGGAGCCGCGAGCGACCAGACGTGGATGCCCAGCAGCGCCGTCAGCACGGCGGCCAAAAGCGTCGTGGCGTTCCGGCCCGGGCGGCGGTGGCGCGGCATGCCCATCCCTCCGTTTTCCCGTATGCCGGCGGCGTAGAAAGTAGTCGAGGCGGAAGCCCGTCAGCGGGGAAGGTGTGAGAATGGCGCGTTGGAGAAAGGTGCCCCTGGGCTGGATCGGGGTGGCCACGGCGATTCTGCTGGTCTGGCACGTCGCCTTGTTCACCGGCATTTCCGGCGACGTGTTCTGGCAGTGGGCGGCGGGCCGGTGGATGCTGCTGCACCACGAAGTGGTCCGGGTGGATCCGTTTTCGTATACGGTGCACGGCCGATCGTGGTTTGACCAGGAGTGGGGCTACGAGGTCCTGCTGGCCTGGTCCATCGGCGTCTTTGGTCGCGGCGCGCTGTGGGTGTTCTCCGCGGGACTGGCGTCGTGCGCCATCCTGGCGGTGGCCGGACTGGCCAGAAGCCGGGGTGCCGGATGGACCTGGGTGGGCTTGCTGACCCTGGTCACCGGGCTGGGTCTGTTGGTGTTTCTCCGCGACCGCCCACAAGAAATTAGCTACGTTTTCTTCCCGCTGCTGATGTGGCTTCTGACCACGGCGCGAAAGGCTCCCCGGCGACTCTTGGTGATTCCGCCTCTGCTGCTGGTGTGGGCCAACCTGCACGGCAGCTTTCTGTTGGGCCTTTTGATCCTGGGGCTGGAGGTGCTTTGGGCGTGGGTGCCGGTCAAGTGGGGGCGAATTGCCACCGAGACTCTTCGCCGGCGGGATGCGCTGGCGACATTTGCCGCCTCGTCGCTGCTGGCGCTGGTCAACCCGCATGGCTTCGGCCTCCTGAACTACACGTGGCAAAGCACGTTCAACCCCAGCATCACCGGTCTGATAGCCGAATGGCAGTCCCCGGATTTTCATGTGCTCATCCTGCTGCTGTTGGTGGCGCTGCCCTTGGCGGTCACCTTGATATGGCTGGCGGTTGCCGACACGACGGTCAATTGGTCCGACGTGGTGTTGACCGGAGGTTTGCTGGTGGCCACCCTGCATGCGGTCCGCTTCCTGCCCTATTGGCTGGAAGCGTGGGCCGCTCTGGCGGCGGGCTTTCGGCCCTGGTCCGACTGGAGCCGGAAGATCCCCTGGCCCGTCGGATTGTTGGCCGTCGCCCTCTTGGGGGCGGTCACGCTGGGGGGACGCCCCGTCCCGCCGGGGACGCCAACGGCCGAACCGGTCCTGGCCGTCCGCTACCTCGATCGGCATCCCGGGCGGATTTTTACCCGCTACCGTTGGGGAGACTATCTCATCTTCCGTGGCATACCGGTGTTCATCGACGGGCGGACCAATCTCTATGCCGGGACCGGCATTTTGAGCGAATATTTGGCCTTGCGAAACCTGACCCGGGATCCCGACACGATTCTGGCGCGCTATCAGGTAGACTATGTGCTGTGGACCCCCGACACGCCGCTCGGTGTGTTTCTGGCCCACGACCGGAGGTGGCAGCTGGTGTGGCGTTCGCGCACGGCTGAGATATTTCGGCACCGCGGGAGCTGGATTGCCGCCGAAGCCAACCCGGCGGGGGGAGTCGGCGGTGGGTCCTGAGGAACCGGCTCGGCCCCTGTACGACGCGATGCGCCGCGCCTCCACCCGCCGCCGTCTGCACATGCCGGGCCACTTCGGGCGGGAGCCTCGCGCGGCGGACTTTTTGACGTGGGCGAACGATCTCACCGAAACGGAAGGCTTGGACAACTTGGCCCAGCCGTCCGGGGTGCTGCGGGACCTGGCCGATCGGTTGGCCCGCTCATACGGGGCGCGCCGGGTGTGGCTGTCCGTGCAGGGCGCGACGTTGCCGGTGATGGCGGGGTCGCTGGGGTGGGCGGGGTCGGGGGCGTCCGTGGCCATGGACCGGGGCGCTCACAAAAGCGTGCTGGCGGCGGCCATTCTGGGCAACTGGACGGTTCGTTGGGTGAGCGGCACCGTCGATCCCGACTGGGGGCTCTGGATTCCGCCCCCCTTGCCGTCTTGGCAGGCTGCCTTGGCGGACGGTTTTCGGCACTGCCTTCTCGTGTCGCCGACATATGACGGGCTGGCCGGCGCGGTCGGGCCGCTGACCGCCGCCGGCGCCCGGGTGTTTGTGGACGCCGCGCACGGGGCGCACTTTGGCCGGCACCCGCATCTGCCTCCGCACGCGCTGAGTTTGGGGGCCGACATGGCGGCCCACGGGGTGCACAAAACGGAGCCGGTGCTGACCCAATCGGGACTCCTGGTGGCCCGGCAGGATTGGCCGGCGGTGGATGCCTGGTGGAGGCTTTTGGGGACGTCCTCCCCGTCCTATCTGCTGCTGGCCGGCCTGGAGGCCTATGCCGTGCAGCGGGACGCGGGCGATGGCGGCTGGGGAGCATTTGCCGCCGAGATGTGGGCGCTCCGGGATTGGGCGTGCGCCCGAGGATACCGGATATGGCAGGCGGAGCGGGCTCAGGCGGGAGACGTCGTGGATGTGGCCAAGTTGACGATATGGGGAGACGGCCCGCGCATGGCGCGTGCGCTGCGCGAGCGGGGGTACGAGCCGGAAGCGACCGGACTCATGCATGTCACCCTGGAATTTGGCCCGGCGCAAGGCTGGGATGACGCGGCGCGCCGGCAGGCCGTGCTGGCGGTGGGGGCGCCCACGGTTCCCCGCGTTCGCTATGCCGCCCCGCCCTTGCCCACGGCCGCCATGACGCCGGCCTCCGCCTGGTGCGCTCCGCGGCGGCGGCTGCCCCTGGCGCGGGCCCGGGGTGAGGTGGCCGCGACGGCGCTCACCCCGTATCCGCCCGGCATCCCCTTGGTGATGCCGGGAGAGCGGTTGGACGGACCGGTCGTGGCTTATCTCCGGGAAATCCGCCGACAAGGCTGGCCGGTTGAAGGACTGGAGCTCGACGAAGGGGCGGAGTGGCTATGGATCGTGGATGCTTGATCACCTTCGAGGGTCCCGATAATGTGGGGAAGTCAACGCAGATTGAGCGGCTTAGCCAATGGCTGGCGGGCCGGGGCGAACGGGTCCTGGTGGCGCGGGAGCCGGGCGGTACCGAGTTGGGCGAGCAGATCCGCGCGCTGCTGCTGGAATCTCCCTGGGAACCCTTGCCGGTCACGGAAGCGTTGTTATTTGCAGCGGCTCGCGCCGAATTGGTCGGCCGGGTGGTTAGGCCGGCTCTGGCCGACGGGCGGATCGTGATCCTGGATCGTTATGTGGACTCCAGCGTCGCCTATCAAGGCTTTGGCACGGGCGTCGGCGTAGAGGCTGTGCGCGCCGTCAATGCCGTGGCCACCGGCGGCCTCGAGCCGGTGGTGACCCTGCTGCTGCTGGGGGCGGCGCACGAAGATCCCGCCGGCCGCCGCGACCGCATGGAACGTCGAGACGAAGCATTTCAAGCGCGGGTGCGGGCAGGATATCGCCGCCTGGCCGACGAATGCTCGCGCATCCAAATAGTGGAGGCGGACGGCGCGCCCGAGGCGGTGGCGGATCGCATCCGGACGATTGTGGAACCCTATTTAGCACGGAAGGGAGACGTCCGCGGATGAAGCTAATTATCGCGATCCTGCAGGACAAAGACGGATTGACCGCCCTCAATGAACTCAACCGCCGCGGTTTTCGCGCCACCAAACTGGCCAGTACGGGAGGATTTTTGCGAGAGGGCAACACCACTATCCTGGTGGGGACCGAAGAGCCGGACGTGGAGCAGGTGATGGCCGTGCTGCGCCGCACATCGTCGGTGCGCCAGGAGACCCTGACCCCCGCCACGCCGACGCACAGCGGGGAGCCTTACGTGCCGTTTCCCGTGGAGGTCACCGTCGGGGGCGCGACCATCTTCGTGCTGTCCGTCGACCGCTATGAAAAGTTTTGAGGACCGGCTGGCCGCCGTCGGCTTGACGGTCCGGCGTCGTCGGGGCCACGCCTTCCTCTTGGAGGTGGACGATGCCCACCTCGCGGCGGCGTTGGCGGCGTTGCGGGGACGTCTCTTATGTTCCGCCGAGACCCCCTGCGGGGACTGTCGCGCCTGCCGTCCGGGGCCGCATCCGGACTGGGTGGAGGTGGCGCCGGCCAACGGGCGGGCCATCGGGCGCGACGCGGTGCGGGGTTGGCCGGAACAGTCTTTGGTGCCCCCGGTGATGGGGGACACCCGTGTGTTTGTGGTGCGCGATGCCCATCGTCTGACGCCGGACGCGGGCAATTTGCTGCTGAAGTTGCTGGAGGAACCCCCGCCCCGCGTCGTGGTGCTGCTGACCACGGACGGACTGCACACCATTTTGCCGACGCTCAAGTCGCGGTGCCGTTGGCTGGCATTGAGGGGCGGGACGGAGGAGGAGCGGCCGCGGAATTTTGCATGGGACGAAGTGTGGACGGGGACCGACTGGACCGACCGCCTCCTGCCCGCCGCGGTCGCGATTCGGGCCGAAATCTCCCAGGGTGAAGCCCACGAGGACCCGTTGAGGCTCATCCGGCGATGGGACGCCGTGGTGGAGGCGGCCTTGGCACTGGAGCGCAATGCCAATCGGGAAGTGGTGCGGCAGAATTTGGCGGCGGCCTTTGACCAGTGAATGCTGGTGGGTCTATCTGCTGCGGTGTGGGGACAACTCCCTGTACTGCGGCGTGACGCGTGACGTGATGCGGCGGCTGGCGGCCCACCGACAGGGGCGGGGAGCGCGTTACACACGCGGGCGCCAGCCGCTGTCGCTGGTTTGGGTGGAGGCGGCGGCCTCCCGGTCCGCAGCGCTCCGCCGCGAGCGCGAGATCAAGCAGTGGTCCCGATCACGAAAGGAAGCTTTGGCGCGGTCATGGACAGACGATGGACACAAAGCGGCCACCTCTATCTCGTAGCAACGCCCATCGGCAACCTGCAGGACATGCCGCCCCGAGCCCTGGCCGTCCTGCGGGAGGCGGACCTGATCCTCGCCGAGGACACCCGCGTCAGTGGTCCGTGGCTCCGGCGCGAGGGGGTGGTGGCTCCCATCGTGAGCCACCACCAGCATTCGCCGCCGGAACAGATCCAGGGGCTGATGGCCCAATTGGCGGAGGGAAAGATTGTGGCGCTGGTGTCCGATGCCGGTCTGCCGGCCGTTTCGGACCCGGGTCAAGCGGTGGTGGAAGCGGCATGGCAGGCCGGCATCGGCATCTCGGCCGTTCCCGGGCCCAGCGCCGGGGTGACCGCCTTTGCCGTCTCGGGGTTTTCCCTGCCGATGGTGCTGTGGGGGTTTCTGCCCCCGCGGGGCGGCGCCCGCTCCGCGGCGATTGGCCGTCTGGCGGAATGTCCCGCCACGCAGGTGGTTTACGAGGCACCCGGACGGGTGTTGGACGTGATGCAGCGGTTGGCCGACGCCGTCCCCGAGCGACCTCTTCTGGTGGCCCGGGAGTTGACCAAACTGCATGAGGAACTCTGGCGCGGTCCGGCCGCCCGGGCGCCGAGTCACTGGGCGGTCGCGCCGCCGCGGGGAGAATTCACCCTGGTCCTGGGTCAACAATCACCCCAGCCCACCACGGTGGACTGGGGCGCATTGTTGGGCCTGGTGGCGACGCACGTCGAGCGTGGGCTGTCCGACCGCGAGGCCGTCCGCCGGGTGGCCGAGCAGGCGGGCGTCTCCCGCCGCGGGCTCTACCAGCGCTGGCACGGTCATCAGACGACTTGACTCTTCAAACCCTGCAGGCACGCCGCGCAGACGTTCTTGCCTTTGAACGGCCCCACGTTGTCAAGGCTGCCGCAGAACACGCACGCCGGCTCATACTTCCGGAGCACGATCTTTTCTCCGTCGACATAGATTTCAAGAGAATCACGATCCGCGATGTTGAGCGTTCGCCGGAGCTCAATCGGCAGAACGACTCGACCCAACTCGTCGACTCGACGCACGATCCCGGTTGACTTCATGGTCACACCCCCAATTCGACCAAAACTACTTCCACGATACCAAAACCTCCCAACAACCGCAACGGCTCGTCGACATCCTGCAGAGATTGTCGAACGGGGCCGGCCCCACGCCATCGGAGCGACTTTGACGCGGCGCGACGGATTTGGTAGACTCCCACCACAGGCGATGAAGGGTTGGGATCGGGCAAGCACAGCGAGCCGGGAGGATGAGAGCCGGCACGCCCGGGCGATGGACCCGGAGCTGGTCGCTTGAAAGCAGTAGGGCGATCCGGGGACCTCCGTTATGGGGTGAGAGGCTGGTTGGCCGGCGAATAAGGGTGGTACCGCGAAGGGAACTTCGCCCCTTGGAGGGGCGGTTTTTTTGTGGGTGCGGGGCGGCCAAACGGCAAGCGGCGTGGATGGAGACAAGGGGGCGCACAGTGGGCAGTCAGCGATGGTTCATCTCAACACCAATCTACTATCCCAGCGACAACCTGCACATCGGGCACGCGTACACCACCGTGGCGGCAGACGCGCTGGCCCGGTACCACCGGATGCGGGGCGAGTCGGTGTGGTTCTCCACGGGCACCGACGAGCACGGGCAGAACATTGAGCGCCGGGCGGCGGCCCAAGGGCTGGCGCCGCGGGAGATGGTGGACGGCATCGTCGCGGGCATCCAGCGTCTGTGGTCCCGGCTCCACATCAGCTACGACGACTTCGTGCGGACCACGGAGCCCCGCCATGAGCGGGTGGTCCAAGCCGTTTTTCAGAAGCTCCTGGACCAGAACGACATTTATAAAGGGCTGTACGAGGGCTGGTACTGTCAGCCGGACGAAGCGTTTTGGCCCGAGGCGCGGCTGGTGGACGGACGATGCCCGGATTGCGGGCGACCGGTGGAACGGGTCCAGGAGGAAAGCTATTTCTTCCGCTTGAGCCGGTATCAAGACCGGTTGCTGGAACACTACCGCCGGCATCCCGAGTTCATCCAGCCGCCCAGCCGCCTGCACGAGATGACGAACTTCGTTGAACAGGGTTTGGACGACCTCTCGGTGTCCCGACGTGGCGTCCGCTGGGGCATCCCGGTCCCCCATGACCCTGACCACACGATCTATGTCTGGTTCGACGCGTTGATCAACTACATCACCTCCGCCGGATACCTGGACGACCCGGAGCGATTCCGAGGCACGTGGCCGGCCGATGTTCACCTCGTGGGCAAGGAAATCGTGCGATTTCACTCCGTCATCTGGCCCATCATCCTCATGGCGGCGGACCTCCCGCTGCCGCGCTGCGTCTTTGGCCATGGCTGGCTGCTGTTGGAAGACGTCAAGATCTCGAAGTCACGGGGCAATACCGTCGATCCGGTGGAGTTGATTGACACCTATGGACTGGATGCCGTTCGCTACTATCTCCTGCGGGAGGTTCCCTTCGGGGCGGACGGCACCTACACCGAGGCGGCGCTGATTTCCCGGATCAATGTGGACTTGGCCAATGACCTCGGCAACCTGCTGCATCGAACCCTGGGGATGGTGGGACGATTCGCCGGGGGGATTGTGCCCGCGGCGGAGCCCGGGGTGGAATCGACCGGGTTGAGCGAGGCCTGCGCTCGTGCGGTGGCGGCCGTTGAGGGCTCCATGGAGCGACTGGAGGTGAACCAGGCTCTCCTCGCCATCCAGATGCTGGTGCGCGACGCCAATCGGTACATTGAGGATCGGCAGCCGTGGGCCTTGGCGCGGGATCCGGCCGAGCGGCCGCGGCTGGACGCGGTCTTGTATCACTTGGCCGAGACGCTGCGCGTGATCGCGGTGCTGCTGACGCCGTTTCTGGTGGAGACGCCCAATCGCATCCGAGAGCAGCTGGGGTTGAGCCCCGCCATCGCCCAGTGGTCGGACGCGCGCTTCGGACAATTGGCGTCCGGGACGCGCACGGTGCCCGGAGAGCCGCTCTTTCGCCGCATCGAACCCATGGGCCCCGCGGACCCCGCGCCGGCCGGGCCGGCGCCGGCCCATCCGGCCCACCCGGCCCCGCCGCTTATCACCATGGAAGAATTTCGCACGCTCAATCTCCGGGTGGCGCGCGTCGTCCGCTGTGAGCGTGTGGCCGGGACGGACCGGCTTCTGCGGCTGGATCTGGAGCTCGGCGGGGAGCAGCGGACGGTGGTCTCCGGGATTGCCGAACACTATCGCCCTGAAGACCTGGTGGGACAGTCGGTCGTCCTGGTCGCGAACCTCGAGCCGGCGACCATCCGCGGCATCCGCTCGGAAGGCATGATCCTGGCGGCTTCCGATGATCGCGGCCATTTGGCGCTGGTCGGACCGTGGGCGCCAATGGATCCGGGGAGTCAAGTGCGGTGAGTCAAGCGCCGACGTGGATTGACAGCCACTGCCACCTACAGGATCCGGCGTTTGCAGCGGACCGCGACACGCGTTATCAAGAGGCCGTCGACGCCGGGGTCGCGATGATCATCCCCGGCTACAGCCTCCGGTCGTCCCAAGAAGCGGTCGACCTGGCGCGAAGATGGGGATGGGCGCGGGCACTGGTGGGCGTGCATCCCCACGACTCGGCGGAGGCGGCCGGCCCATGGTTGGAGCAGCTTCAGGCCTGGTGCGGCGAGCCCTTGGTCGTCGGCATCGGCGAGATTGGTCTCGACTACTACCGGGACTTGGCGCCGCGGGATCGGCAGCGGGAAGCGTTCGCGCAACAGCTGGCGCTGGCGCGCGGTCTGCATCTGCCGGTCAGCGTGCATGCCCGGGAAGCCTGGGACGACCTCCTGGCCCTTGTGCGCGAGAGTGGCTGGCGCCGCGGGGTGCTGCACTGCTTCACGGGCACTCGGGAACACGCGGCGGCTCTCCTGGATTGGGGCTTTTACTTGTCGTTCGCGGGCCCGATCACCTTCCGACGGGCCGACGCCCTGCGGGAGGTGGTGCGTTGGGCGCCGCTCGACCGCATTCTGGTGGAAACCGACGCCCCGTACATGGCCCCCCACCCTCACCGCGGCCATGTCAACCGCCCGCTCTGGGTCCGGCATACGGCCGAAATGGTGGCGGTTACGAAAAATCTTCCGCCAAAAGAGGTATTCCGGCGCCTGGTGTCGAATACATGCGAGCTTTTTTGTCTTTGGGAGACCGGTGGGAAAGGAGGAGATCGCCGGCCTGCGCCCGAAGTCTAGGGATGGCAGATACTGGAAGTTAATAGCGGCGAGACAGAACCGAAGGGGGCCTGCTTAGTGACCCAGTGGCCTACGGTTCGCCGCCCTCGCCGAATGTGGCTATGGGTAGCGAGCGCAGTTGCCGCAGTGGGACTTGTCACGACACAAATGCACTCAGCGAGTTTAACCCTGGTGAGTCCCCAGGGAATCGTGCGCCGGCATTTCTGGACATGGGATGCTTCTTGGCGCTCCGCACTGCGGCAAACCGGGGTGCGGGTGACCCGACACGATCGAACCAGCCTTGGTCTCATCGCATCGACTGCCAGGCCGCTCACGATCCGACAAGGCGTTCCGATTGAGGTTGTCACCCAGCACCACCGGTACCGAACCTGGACGACGGAATACCGCGTGAGAAACATTCTGCGGGCGCTGGGAATCGCGCTGGACCCGCTGGATGTTGTGCGGCCGGGCTTGAATGCCGTCATCCGTCCCCATATAGTCATCAACGTGTTGAGACGCTGGTACGTTACACATCGGGAAGTCAGTCCGATTTATTTCAGCACCGTGTATCAGCCGGACGGGAACCTGTTTGTGGGCCACCGGCAGATCTTGACGGCCGGCCACAACGGTGAACGGGTGGAGACGATCCGCATCCTGATGCAGGATGGTCAACCCATCCAACAGGTCGTGGCGTCCACGCGGATTGTGGAGCAGCCACAGACGCGTCTGATTGCCGTGGGGACCGACAACACGGTGAGCCGCGGTGGCCAGGTGGTGCGATTCGTGGCCGAGATCACCATGGTGGCCACCGCTTACTGGCCCAATCCCGCGTGGTCAGACGGGTATACGGCGACGGGACTCAAGGCGCAATACGGCGTGGTGGCCGTCGATCCGGCCGTGATTCCTCTGGGGACCCGGCTGTTCATCCCCGGCTACGGTTTTGCCGTGGCGGCCGACACCGGGGGCGCCATTGTCGGCGACCGGATTGACCTGTGCTACGACACCGCTTCGCAGGCGATCAGCTGGGGTGTTCAGCCCGTGGAGGTCTTTGTGTTGCCCTGAGGGCGCCAACTTGAGGACGAAAGCGCCGCGGACACGTTCGCGGCGCTTTTTTGCGACCCTGAAATTGGGTATTCTGAGAGCAGGGGGCGTTGTGTGAGGACCCGTCCACCCGTGCCCGCGGCCCGTGGGATCCGGCCCCAAAAGAGATGGGGCCAGCACTTTTTGGTGGATGCGGCCGTCAACCGCCGGTTGATCGACTGCATCGCGCCGGCGTCCGGGGCCGCGATTTTAGAGATAGGGCCCGGGTTGGGGGCGTTGACCCGGCCCCTGGTGGAAGCCGGCGCCGACGTCATGGCGCTGGAGCTGGACCGGACACTGGTGGAGCGGCTTCGGGCCGGTGCGAAGAGTCCACGGCTGATCGTGGTGGAGGGCGATGCCTTGGCCCGAAACTGGACGCAGATGACACGCGAGGTGTGGGGCGATCGGCCCGTCACGGTGATTGGCAACCTCCCGTATTACATCACCGGGCCCTTGGTGGCGCGGCTGTGGGAGGAAAGCGCGCTGGGGTGGACGCGGGCCGTGTTTATGTGCCAAGCCGAAGTGGGAGCGCGGCTGGCGGCGATTCCCGGGTCGCCCCTGGCCGGCGCGCCGACCATTCTGCTGCAGACGGTGGGGACCGTGCGGCGGCTGTTTGACGTCGATCCGACGGCCTTCGATCCGCCGCCTCAGGTGACCTCCACCGTCATCGAGGTGGCCCGGCGTCCGGTGCCGGCCATTGAACCCCTGTCCGCGCTGCAAGCCGTGGTGCGCGCGGGCTTTGGACAGCGGCGCAAGATGCTGCCGCGGGCGCTGGCCGCGTTGGGCCCCGCGCCCGACTGGTGGAAGGCGCGGCTCCGAGACCGGGGCATCGATCCGGGACGTCGGGCGGAACGGTTGACCTTGGAAGAGTGGAGCGTGGTGACGGCGCTGTGGGCTCAGGATCGGGCGGGCCCTTGGGAATAGAGGTGCGGCGGCATGTGGTTTGAAAGTCCCAGTGAGGGGCGACTGACGCTCGAGCAGATGTTTGGGTCCATCCTGGCGTATGTCCAACAGGAACCGGCCCAGACCTATCAGCTCATTGTCGGTTCCGATTCGCACACCCGTCATGAGACCTACTTTGTCACCGCGGTGGTGATCCATCGCGTGGGCAAGGGGGGGCGCTACTTCTTCAGCCGCTCCCGGCGCCGCCCAATCCACAGTCTGCGCCAGAAGGTGCTGTTCGAAACGTCCCTCAGCCTGCAGGTGGCGGCGCGCTTGACGGAACTGCTGGATGCGGCCAACGCGGACCTCGACGTGGAAATTCACATCGACGTCGGCCAGCAGGGAGAAACGCGGGCGCTTATTCGAGAAATTGTCGGCATGGTGACGGGATCCGGATATCGAGCCCGCATCAAGCCGGATTCGTTCGGAGCGTCGTCGGTGGCCGACAAGTTCACAAAATAACGAGGACGGTAATGGGAAAATCCTCTTGACCGCGTCGCGACAGCGTTGGTAAAATAGTCGCCCTTCTTGACGCGAGGGCCAATCCGTGTTAACGTAAAACCAGTTCCTTCACGACAGGAAGGATGTGACGCGGTTGGCGGCCAAGAGCGTTCTGGATGACATCCGCCGGGAACTGGATTCCCATGTCGGGGAAAAAATTCGTGTCAAGGCCAACAAAGGCCGCAAGAAGATCGATGAAAAAGAAGGCGTCCTGGAAAAGACTTATCCCCACATCTTCGTCGTCCGGATCGAGGAAGGCAGTCTATCGGAGCGCCGGGTATCCTACAGCTATGCAGACGTGCTCACCGAAACCGTCGAGTTGATCCTGCCCGAGTCGGCCAGCTAACCGTCGAATAAGCCCCTCAGCGTTAACCGACAATAACGCGCGTGACGCAAGTCCGCGCGGTTTTTCTATGTTGGGGGGCGCCTGTGGGTCAGCACTGGGGACGGCTCATCATCATCGGGGGTGGCGAAGACAAGGACGGTGAGGCCAGCATCCTCTCCCGGGTGGTGCAGTGCGCCGGCGGAGCGGAGGCCGTCATCGGCGTCATCGCGACCGCTTCCCGCGATGAGAAACAGGCCGAACGTGTTTATGAGGCGGTGTTTCGGAGGTTGGGAGCCCGCGCGGTCCGGGCTGTAGAACTGCCTACCCGGCGGGCTGCCGACGATGGCGACGGGTTCGTCTCGCTCGGCGACCTGACGGCGGTGTTCTTCACCGGCGGGGATCAGTTGCGCATCACCAGCACGCTGGGCGGCACGCGATTTCATCACTGGCTTCGCCGCCGCAGTCAGGGCGGGCTGGTGGTCGCCGGCACCAGCGCGGGAGCGTCCATGATGACGGATACCATGATTGTGGAGGGAGACGCGGAGCGGGCCCCCACCCTCAACACGGTCCGGCTGGCGGCGGGCATGGGACTGTGGGCGGGCGCCGTCGTCGATCAGCACTTTTCCCAGCGTGGGCGCATCGGCCGCCTGCTGGCGGCGTTGGCCGAAAACCCGGCGGTTCTGGGCGTGGGTCTGGACGAAAACACCGCCATTGAGGTGGATTTTCAAGCACGCGCCTTTACGGTGTGGGGCGAGCGAACCGTTACGGTTCTGGACGGGCGGCCCGTGCAGCATACGAACGCGTCCGAGTCCGAGCCGGACCAGGCGCTGGCGCTGACGCATGTCACCCTCCACGTGCTGCCGCGCGGATGGCGCTTCGAATGGGAAGAACGCCGGCCGATCCGCGTGGCCGGCCAAGAGGGAGACCTGGACACAGTATGAAGCTCTTGTCCTATCGCTACTTTGACGGCCCGAACATTCACTGTCTGCAGCCGGTGGCGGAGGCGGAACTGGACTTGGAGCACCACGCCCGCTACCGCACGGATCAGGATGTGCGATTTCAGGACCGTCTGCTGGAGCATCTGCCCGGTCTGGCTACGCACCACTGTGCGCTGGGATACCCCGGCGGGTTCCTCGATCGTCTCCGCGAAGGCACATACTTGGGCCACGTGGTCGAGCATGTCAGTCTGGAGCTTTTGGCGCTGGCGGGCGAACAGGTTTACTACGGCAAAACCCGGTATCGGGACGCCACCATCGTCATGGTGGTGTTTGAGTCGGAGACCCGGCCGGGAGGGTTGACCGCCCTGCAAGAAGCCACAGCGGCCGTCGAACGGCTGACGGCCAACCCCGCCTGGGACTGGCCGGACCTGCCGCGCCTGCGCGATCGCTTGGCGCGCCGGCGCCTCGGACCCAGCACGCGCGCCATTGTGGAGGCCGCGCGGCAGCGGGACATTCCGGTATCACGCCTGGACCAGGACAGCTTGGTGCGTCTCGGCCAAGGAGCCCGCCAGGTCCTGATCTGCGCCAGCTTGACGGGCCGGACTCCCGCCATCGCCGTCGACGTGGCGCAGGACAAGATGGCGACCAAGGCGCGTCTGCAGGCGGCGGGCATTCCGGTGCCGGACGGCCGCCTGGTGGCCAGCGCGGCCGAGGCGCTGGAGGCTCTGGCGGACTGGGGCCTCATCACGATAAAGCCCGTGGACGGCAATCACGGTCGGGGCGTGCACCTTGCTCTGGACGATCCGGAGGCGGTTCGTGCCGCCTATCGGGCGGCCGCCCGGCAGGGACCCCATGTTTTGGCGGAGCGCCATCTGAGCGGACGGTGTGTGCGGCTTCTGGTGGTCGGGGACCGGATGGTGGCGGCGGCCGAACGCGTGCCGCCCACCGTGGTCGGCAACGGCATCGACGCGGTGTCGGCGCTCATGGCCCGCCTCAACCAGGACCCGCGGCGGGGAGACGGGCATGACTTCCCCATGAGCCGCGTGACGCCGGACGACGACGTGCTGTTCCAACTGGCGCGGCAGGGGATGACCCTCGACTCCGTGCCGGCAGCCGGTGTGGCGGTGGTGCTCCGGGCGGCGGCGAATCTATCCACGGGGGCGACCGCTCGGGACGTGACCGACGCCATCGGCCCGGACTTGGCTCATGATGCCGTTCGGGCCGCTTTAACCCTGGGGCTCGACGTGGCCGGTGTGGATGTGGTCAGTCCCACGTTGGACCGGGGTCTGGCCGAAGCCGGCGGCGCCGTGTTGGAGGTCAATGCGGCTCCGGGCCTGCGCATGCACGAGGCGCCGGCGGAAGGCCGTCCTCGGCCGGTCGGACGGGCCATCGTCGATCTCCTGTTTCCCGGCGGCGAGACCGGGCGCATTCCGGTCACCGCCGTGACCGGCACCAACGGCAAGACAACGGTGGCGCGGATGTTGGCCGGAATCTGGACGGAGGCCGGATATCGCACCGGCGTGGCCACCACGGACGGGATCTGGATGGGTGAACGACAAGTGGCCCGGGGAGACCTCACGGGTCCTTGGAGCGCCCGCTTGGTGCTGGGCGATCCGCGGGTCGAGGCGGCGGTTCTGGAAACGGCGCGTGGCGGGATTGCCCGGGGCGGTTTGGGCTTTTCGGACTGCGACGTGGCGGTCGTGACCAACATCGGCTCTGACCACCTGGGCCAGGACGGCATCCGGAACCTGGATGACTTGGTGCGTCTGAAATCGTTGGTGGTGGACGTGGTCCGTCCGACCGGGGCGGCTGTGCTCAACGCGGATGACGCCCGGGTGTTGGGCATGCGCGAGCGCACGCGCGGACGGGTGGTCCTGTTCTCGGCGCGGGAAGACAGTCTCGTGGTGGCCCGCGCCCGCCATGAGGGGCTGCCCGCCGTGTATGTCCACCGCGGCTACCTGGTGTGGGCCATCGGCGGTCAAGAAACGCGCCTGACGTCGGTGCGGACCCTGCCGGCGTCCCTGAACGGCATGGCCCGGATCAATGTGGCCAATGCCGCCGCGGCGGCCGCCGCGGCTCTCGCCGCCGGTTTGGACGCTCGCGTGGTGGCGCGAGCTCTGACGCATTTTCCGCCCGGCGGGCAGGGCATCAACCGGGGGCGCCTCGAAGTCGTGCGCGGCGCCGATCTGACGGTGCTGATTGACTATGGCCATAATGCGCCGACCGTCCCCGCCTTAGAGAGCCTATGCCGGGGGCTGCGCGCCCGACACATCGTGACCGTGCTGGGACTCCCGGGAGATCGCCGCGACGAAGATCTGGCCGCCACCGCCTGTGCGGCGGCGCGCTTTTCCTCGCAGTTCATCATCAAAGAAGACGCGGATCGAAGGGGGCGGGCACCCGGCGAGGTGGCGCGGATTCTGACCGAAGCGCTTCGAAAGGAAGGCTTCGGGCCTGACCGGGCGGAAGTCATTCCGGACGAGGCGCAGGCCGTCGCGGCGGCGATTCGGTCCGCACCGGCCGGCGCCCTGGTGGTGGTCTTGTACGAACGGTACACCGTCGTCAAGGAAGCTTGTCAGCGGGCCCTGCAGGAGCGATCCGACTCGATGAACAGCCAGTCGCCGACAGGACTTTCAGGGGTCCACGCCTAACCCTGCAGTGGTGAGTCAATGCGCACAACAGCTCGAGCCAAGGTGACCCTGGCGTTGGATGTTCCCAAGCGCCGGGACGACGGGTGGCATTGCGTCGACATCGTCCTGCAGCGCATTGCGTGGGGGGACGCGGTGCGCATCGAGGAGGCCGCGGAACCCTGTCTGGCGGTCGAGGGGATGGGGATGACCGCGTCCCCCGACAATCTGGCGTGGCGGGCTTTGGGTGCCGTGGCCCGGGTGGTGGGAGAATGGCCGTCGGTTCGGATGACCATTCACAAGCGTGTGCCGGTCGGTGCGGGTCTGGGGGGCGGCAGCGCCGACGCGGCTTCGGTGCTGCGCTGGGCGGCCGACCACTATCCCCGGCACCGGACGGCCATATACGATCTGGCCGCTTCCCTGGGCAAAGACATCCCCTTCCTGCTTGACGGCGAGGCCGCCCGGGCCACCGGTCTGGGCGATCGACTCGGGGAGCTGCCGCCCCTGGCGCAAGGCGCTCTGGTGGTGGCCTATCCCGGGTTTCCCGTCTCGACCCCGGCCGTGTACGCGGCATATGATGCCGTGGGGCCGTCGGGTCCGCCCCGGGCCGCCGAGGTCGTGGACGCGCTTCGACGCCACGTGATACCCTCTCAGGTGGGAAACCAATTGGAAGAGGCGGCGCGACGGGTCGAACCGCGGCTGGCCGCATTTCGACACCAACTGGAAGATTTGGGCGCTCGCCCGGCGTGGACCACCATGTCGGGCAGTGGTTCGGCCCATGTGGTCCTGTGCGGCGATTCGCCGGAGGCGCGGCGGTTGGCTCGCCGTCTGAGGTCCCATGGAGTGCCTTGGGTGAGGGTGTTTTCGCTCTCGTGATTTGTGCCCGTCCCGCGACATCGCCAAAGGAGGACGAACGCCATGCAGGCAGTCGTGCTGGCGGGCCAGCGCAACAACGGCCGGTTGGAGGCGGCAGCGCCCGTCGAGTATGAGGCGCTCATTCCGATCGCAGGCAGGCCGATGGTGGAATACGTGGTCAGAGCCCTGGCCGGGCATCCCCGGGTGGACAGTGTGCGCGTGGTGGGACCCAGCAGCGGCGAAATTCCGGTGGTGCCCATCGTGCCCGGCGCGAGTCTTTGGGAGAATATCGATCGGGGCTTGGAAGGGTTGGATCCGGACGTCTCGGTGCTGGTGGCCACCGCCGACATCCCGCTGTTGACCACCGCCGTCGTGGAGGCCTTTCTGACCGCGGCCGACACGCACGCCGAGATCGTCTACCCGCTTATTCCGGAGGCCGTTCTCAAATCCCGCTTTCCCACCGCCCAGCGGACGTATTTCCGGTTTCGCGAAGGCGTTTACACCGGCGGCAATCTGTTTCTGGTCAAGCCCCGAGTCACGGCCGGACTGGCCGTCAGTGGGCCGCGGCTGCTGGAACACCGCAAGTCGCCGCTTCGGCTGGCGCAGGATGTGGGCACGGGCGTCCTCATCAAGTTCCTGTTGGGCCGGCTGTCCATCTCCGATGTGGAGAAACAGGCCGGCCGTCTTTTGGGCGTCGATGGACGGGCGCTGGTGTTGGCCCATCCCGAAGTGGGCATGGACGTCGACAAACCGGCGGACCTGGTCCTGGTGGAGGAGGCCCTGGTGCACGCGAAAGAAAGAGGGGAAGACCGTGCATGACCGTGTCCGGCGCCTGATCGCGTTGACGCGTCTCGTGACTGCCCGACCCCACGGCGAAGAATCTCTGCACGCCCTGGCCGCGAGGCTGGGGGTCGCCAAGTCCACGCTGAGCGAAGACGTGGGCGTTGTGCGGGAAGCGCTCTTGGAGGCCGGGTTGGGTCGCGTGGAGACTCAGGTCGGCCCGGGCGGCGGGATTCGCTTCCAGCCGCAGCTGGACGAGGACCAGGTGGTGGGGGCGGTGAAGGCCTGGTGTGAGGCCCTAGCTCGGCCGGAGCGCATGACCGGCAACGGGTTTTTGTACATGACCGACCTGTTGTTCGACCCGCGCTTGGTCGACCCTCTGGCCCAGCTGCTGGCGGAGCGCCTGCGACCCTTGAACCCGCAGTACGTCGTCACGGTGGAAACCAAGGGCATTCCCTTGGCGCTGGCGGTGGGACGGGAAACGGGGGTCCCGGTGGTGCTCATCCGACGCGACAACCGTCTGTCCGAGGGCTCGTCGCTTTCCATCAACTACTTGTCCGGGTCCTCCCACCGCATCCAGTCCATGTCATTGGCCCGACGAAGCCCGGTTCGCGATGCGCCGGTGGTTTTCGTGGACGACTTTTTGAAGGCGGGTGGCACGGCTCGGGCCGCGGCCGACCTGCTGGGCGAGTTGAATGCCCAAATCCTGGGGGTGGGGGTGTTGGTGGCGACCGCCCAACCCAGCCCCAAGCTGATCGACGGCATCTCCAGCTGTCTCATCTGGGACGATGGCGGCCAGGTCATGCCGGCTCCCTGGGTGGCCGAGCGCCTGGGCCTGGCGGCTTCCACGGAGGCGAGATAATTGGCCGAGGTGAGTTTGAACGATATTCGGGCGGCGGAGCAAGTGCTGCAGGGCATCACCTACCGTACGCCCCTGCAGGAGTCCAACGCCCTGAACGATGTGTTGAATGCCCGCTGTTTCTTCAAGTTGGAAAATCTGCAGCGGACCGGTTCGTTCAAGTTGCGCGGAGCGTACAACCGGATGTGTCATCTCACCCCGGAGCAGCTGACTCGGGGGGTGGTGGCGGCATCCGCCGGCAATCATGCGCAGGGCGTGGCGTTGGCGGCACGGCTGGTGGGAACGTCGGCGGTGGTGGTGATGCCGGAGCTGGCGTCGATGACGAAAGTGACCGCCACCCGGTCCTACGGCGCCGAGGTGGAGTTGTTTGGACAGCACTTTGACGATGCGTACCGGCGGGCGCAGGAGATTGCCGCCGAAACCGGCCGGGTGCTGATCCCGGCCTTTGAGGACGCCATGGTCATTGCCGGTCAGGGGACCGTCGGGTTGGAAATGCTGGACGTCAAGCCCAACCTGGATCTTCTGGTCGTGCCCATTGGCGGCGGGGGTCTGATTTCGGGCATTGCCGTGGCGGCCAAAAGTCGCAATCCGCACATCCGGGTGATTGGCGTCGAAGCCGAGGGTGCGGCGGCCATGGCCGCGTCGCGCCGGGCCGGCCGGCTGACGCCCCTGGAGGCGGTCCACACCATCGCCGACGGCATCGCCGTCAAACAACCGGGCGCCATGACGTTCGCCCTGATCCAGGAATATGTCGACGATATTGTCACGGTCGCCGATCATGACATCAGCCGGGCCATCCTGCTGTTTTTGGAGCGCTTCAAGCTGGTGGTGGAGGGGGCGGGGGCGGCCGGCCTGGGTGCCCTGCTGTCCGGCCGCATCCCCGTCGGGCCGGAGCGTATCGGCGTGGTGGTCTCCGGCGGCAACATCGATGTGGGGCTCCTGAGTCGGCTGTTGGAGAAGGGTCTGACGGAGGAAGGCCGGCAGCTGCATTTGCGGGCCGTGATTCCAGACACCCCGGGCCAGTTGTCGAATCTGCTGGCGGTGGTGGCGGGACTCCGGGCCAACGTGCTGAGTGTGGCGCATGAACGCTGGCACCCGGGCATCGACCCGAATCAGGTGGAAGTCCGACTGGTTCTGGAGACGCGTGACGACCATCACGCCCAGGAAGTGCTGGCGGCTGTTGCCGCCGTCAATCCGGGCGTCGAGAAGATGGCCTGACCGCACGCGGAAATCATCCCCAAAATTTCGACAACGAGCAGGGATCGCGGACCCCGCTTTCGAATAGTCGGAATAAGCTGGCGCCACACAGCATGAGGAGGGTTGAAGCGTGGAAGTAACGGACGTCCGGCTCCGACGCATTGCCAGCGACGGGAAGATGAAGGCGGTCGCCTCCGTGACCTTGGACGGTGAGTTCGTCGTGCATGATGTCAAGGTGGTTGAGGGAACCAAAGGATTGTTTGTTGCCATGCCCAGCCGAAAGACCCCGGACGGAGAGTTTCGGGACGTGGCCCACCCCATTACCCCCTCCGCCCGGGATCGCATTCAACGCGCCGTACTGGCCCGATTTGAGGAACAATCGTCGTCGTGATGCGGCCCGGTGCGGCACCCACGGCCCCGGACTCCGAACGGCAGGGTCGCCCTGACGCGCCGCACATCTTCCGCAGGGCGACCCGAGGTCGCATGGCTCGTGATTCCATCGTCGGGGCAGTCCCTTCCCCCAGCGGCCGGCGTCCGGGTGCTCAGCGCACCGGCGCCGGCGCCTTTGTGGGTGACTTGCATGCCGGCGGCAGTTGGAGGACGATGAACGGGAGCAAGCGGAGGCGGTGACACGTGACGGCGGCAGTGATCCTGGCGGCCGGGGCCGGCACCCGGATGCGGTCCCACCGCGCTAAAGTGCTGCACGAATTGGGGGGACTGCCCCTCTTGGAGCACGTGCTGATGCGCGTGCAGAACCTGGGCTTGGCGGAGACGGTGGTCGTCACCGGTTACGACCGCGAACGCGTCGACGCGCTGGTGGGGGACAGGGCCCGGCTGGTGCACCAGCCGGCCATTTTGGGTACAGGGGATGCGGTGGGGCGGGTGTTGGACGTGCTGGCGGACGACATCCGCCAGGTGTTGGTGCTGTACGGCGACGGTCCGCTGGTGCCGGAGACGCTTCTCAGGGAGTTGCTGGAAGCGGGGCGCAACACGTCCGGTGCGGTGCTGGTCACCGCGCGCATGCCGGATCCCACCGGCTACGGACGCATTGTCCGTGACAGTCACGGCCGGGTCTCACGGATTGTGGAGGAGCGCGATCTGACGGAAGAAACGCGCGGGCTGCGCGAGATCAACTCGGGCATCGGGCTTTGGCCCCGCAAAGCGTTGGCCGGGATTCTGCCCCGTCTGCCCCGTCACGGCGAGGAACAGTTTCTGACCGATGCGGTGGGGGAGCTTTTGGCGTCGGGGATCCCGGTGGACACCATCCTGGCGCCCGATCCGGCGAGGGTGATGGGCATCAACACCCGCACGCAGCTGGCCGAAGCGGAAGCCATTCTGCGGCGGGACATCCTGTCGCGCTGGATGGAGAATGGCGTCACGCTGATTGACCCGGCGACCACATACATCGACGCGTCAGTCCAGATCGGCATGGACACCGTCATTTATCCGATGACCACCCTGCGGGGCCGAACAACCGTGGGGGAAGGCGTTCGCATTGGACCGATGGCGACCATCAGCGACAGCGAGCTGGCCGACGGCGCGGTGGTGGAGCAGGCGGTGGTCACCCAGAGCCGCGTGGGGGCCCACGCCTCGGTGGGGCCCTTCAGTCATCTGCGGCCCGGCACCTATCTGGACCGCGATGTGCATGTGGGAACGTTCGTGGAGCTGAAGAACGCCCGGATGGGGATCGGTTCCAAGGCGGGCCATCACTGCTACTTGGGCGATGTGACCATCGGCAGTCATGTCAACATCGGCGCCGGGACCGTGGTGGTCAACTACGACGGGACGGCTAAGCACCCGACCTTCATTGGCGACGATGCCTTCATCGGCTGCAACAGCAATCTGGTGGCGCCGGTTGAAATTGGCCCCGGCGCCTACGTGGCCGCCGGATCCACCGTCACGCACAACGTTCCCGCCGACGCCCTGGGCATCGCCCGCGCTCGGCAGGAAAACAAACCCGACTGGGCCCGCAATCGGCGCGCGTCCCATGATTCCCGGCGTTGACAGCGCGAGTTTACACAAGAGAGGACGGGAGCCGGCACGTGGCTTCTGAACGCGAGGGCGAATTGAGACTTCTGTCGGGATCGGCGAATCCCGAACTGGCCCGACGCTTGTCCGCATACATCGGGGTGGATCTGTGCCCGGCCGACATCGGCCGGTTTTCCAACGGGGAGATTCGCGTCAACATTGAAGACAATGTGCGCGGCACGGACGTGTTCATCATTCAGTCGACGTCCGCCCCGGTCAACGACAACATGATGGAGCTTCTGCTGATGATTGACGCCTGCCGGCGGTCCTCGGCGCATCGCATCACGGCGGTCATGCCGTTTTACGGCTATGCCCGCCAGGACCGCAAGACGCGGTCCCGAGAGCCGATTTCGGCCAAACTGGTGGCCAACCTCATCACCATGGCCGGCGCCGACCGGGTCTTGACCATGGACCTGCATGCGCCCCAGCTCCAAGGCTTTTTTGATATCCCGGTGGACAACCTGTTCGGCAATCGAACGCTGGCCCAACATATCTCCGGCCTGCAGCTGGAGAATCCCATCGTCTTCTCCCCGGATGCGGGCGGTGTGTACCGGGCGCGTCAGCTGGCCAAATATCTGGGCACGCCGCTTGGCTTCATCGACAAGCGGCGGCCGGAACCCAACGTATCGGAAGTCGTCAACGTCATCGGCAACGTCAAGGGGCGGACCGTCATCCTGATTGACGACATGATCGACACCGGCGGCACCATCGCCCAGGCAGCCGTGGCCGTGCTGGAACTGGGAGCCGTGGCCGTCTACGCCTGCGCTACCCATGCCGTGTTCTCCGGACGCGCCCGCGAAACGCTGAATCATGCGCCGGTGCGATCCATCGTGGTGACGGACACGATCCCGGTTGACGATCCGCCGAGGCAGACGCGGGTCATCAGCGTGGCGCCCCTGCTGGGCGAGGCCATCATTCGGGTGCACGAAAATCAGTCGGTCTCCAAGCTGTTCGAGTCCACCACCCCGCCCTGACCAGGGGAGGTGCGGAGTGGACGGGCGGGGAGACTCCCGGCCACCGGCAGCCCGGGACAGAAGGAGGATGCGGGACGGGGGCGGCGTCACGCCGCCCCGCCGGCGGCCCCGGCGGCAGGCCGGGGCTCCCCGCACATGGTGATGAACCCCGACGAAATCGCTTTGGTGGTGGGCCTGGGGAATCCCGGACCCACCTATGCAGGCACGCGGCACAATGTGGGCTTTATGGTCGTCGACCGTCATGTGGCGGCTGTGGGGGCGCACTTTCGCCGCGAGGACCGCGCGGAAGTCGCCTACGCGGGCGGGGTTTATTTCCTCAAGCCGTTGACGTTCATGAATCGATCGGGGGACGCGGTGGGGCCGTTCTGCCGGCGCTACCGGCTGTCTGCCCCGGCGGTATTGGTGGTGGCTGACGACCTGGATCTGCCGCCCGGACAGGTGCGCATCCGGCGGAACGGGTCCAGCGGCGGCCACAACGGATTGAAGTCGGTGATGGCGGCCCTGGGCGGCACGGTCAACTTTCCGCGGCTTCGTGTGGGGATAGGGCGACCGCCGGCATCTTACGATCCGGTGGCCTGGGTTCTGGGCCGGTGGAGCCGGGCCGAGCGGGCGTTCTGGGACGAGCGCCTGCAGATGGCGGCGGCCGCGCTGGCATCCATTCTGGACGAGGGGCTCGAGGCCGCCATGAATCGCTTCAACGGGACATAGTCGCGCGGCCAAAAAAATTTCGGACCGCGACCCCCTGAAATGGGCGGGCCGCCGCGAATGTTGTCCGTGTCGACCAGAGCTGGGGGGTGACGCGATGAAGACGGTCCACATGCTGTCGGTGTTGACCGTTGTGGCCTGTGGAAGCTTGCTGCTGGCGGGATGCGGCGTGGAAGCGTCCGGCCATGCGCAGGCTCGGCCATCTGTCGTGGCATCCGGAGCCCCGCCCAGCGGGGTGGGGACGCCCAGTGCCGCCGCCTCGGGGACGGCCGGAGTGACCATCCCGTTGGCGGGGGCGAAGGTGTCGACGAAGCTCGTGACCAGTCTCAATACCGAACTGAGCCAGTTGAACCATATGTTGAGCCAAATCCCCTAAGCGGCATGGGGCCCGCCGTATTGCGTCGGTAACGGTCTTGACGCGGATTCCGAGGCTTCAGAACCAGTCACCGTGCGGGTCGGCCGAGCGTTTTCGAACCGAGGCCGCCGCACTCAACAGGAGGGATCGAAGACATGCCAGCCACCAAGCTATGGGGCGTTGCCGTGTTGACTGCCGCTGCCCTGGCGCTGCCGGTCGGGTTGGCGTTTGCGCACGGACATGCGCCCACCGTCCACGCGAGCGGCCCGCCGGTGTCCACGCCCGCTTCCGGCAGTGCATCGTTCTCGTTGCCGGCGCAGGCATCCGGTCACGGCAAGGGCCGGGGAGCCGGAATGGCCTCGCAGGTGCACGCGAAAGTCAGCCAGATGCAGATGCTCCAGCGCGAGATCGTGGCGGAGCGGATGAAGGTTATCGCCACGATGCAGCAGATTCGGGCGGTGCTGACCCAAGACGTCCAGGCGGGCAACACCAGTGCGGTGACGACCGCCACCGCTCAGCTGAAGCAGATGATGGCAACGGCTCACCAGGCCTTTGCCGATCAACAGGGCGTCAACAGCGCGCGCTCGACGCTCAACCAGGACCAGTCGGGTGGCCAGCAGGCGGGAGCCGTGACGGCGATGGACAACATCATCGCGCGACGCACCGCCGAGTTGGGCGCTCTGACCACCCTGGAAGGGCAGCTGCAGACCCTGTTGACCAATCTGCAGGCCGCGTCGTCCTCGTCCTCCAGCGCGACGTCGTCGTCCTAAACCCCGTCATTCCCGCGGCCGTCAGTGGGCGACCGCGGGAATCGGGTGCGCGGCCCAAGGCTACGATTGCAGGGCCAGCGCCGCCCGGGCCAGCAGCCGGCGGGCGGCGGCCGGAGAGTCCAGCACCAGCACGGCGCCGGTGATGCGGGATCCCACCGCGATGCTGAGGCCGTGCTTGCCGATGGCCAGAAACATATCCTGGTCGGTGGTGTCGTCGCCCAGCGCGATGGGGTAGACGGTGTCGGGCCAATCGGGGCCATAGGTTCGCATCAGCCAGGTGCGCAGCGCCGTGCCCTTGTTGGCGGCGACGGGGTACACGTCCAGCACCTCGTTGCCAAAGCGGGTGCGGTAGGCGGGGTGCTTCAACTGACTGGTAATCTGGGCCAAGTGGTCCAGCAGAGCCGCTTTGCGGTGAGGGTCCACGCCTCGCCAGTGGAAGGACCAGGTCGGTCCCTTGTCCTCCAGCCATGACCCCGGCCACTCATGCGTCAAACGGGCAAAGACCGGACGCCATGCGTCCGGCGGAGTCAGATCCCGGGTGTCGGGCGAATGGTCCAAGCCGTGATGCCCCATCAGCGTGCCGGTGAATCGCGGCCCCAGGAGGGCGGCGAGGTTTTCTTCCGAACGGCCGGAGATAATGACCACGGGAGTTTTGGCGGGCCCGTTCAAGCTCTCCAGGGTGTCCAACAGAGAGGCGGGCACCACCACGGCGTCCGGATGGGGCGCGAACTCGACCAGGGTGCCGTCCACATCCAACGCCCAGACCAGCTGGCGGCCGGCCAGACGCGCCGCGAGAATGCGGCCGAGCGCATTGTCCGCCACCGTCATTTCCACCGACGCCAGCACATGCTCGGCCCATTCCTGCACGGTGTACTGCTCCAAGCGGGTGCGCATGCGGTCCAGGCGGGCGGCCCGTTCCGCCGCCGGCATTTGGATGGCCTCCTCCAACGTGTCGGCGAATCCCTCCGGATCGAGCGGATTGATGGGCAGGGCGTCCTCCAGTTCCGCTATGGCACCGGCCGTCTCCGACAGCAGCAAAACGCCGCGGCCGTCCAACTGGGCGGCCACAAACTCTTTGGCAACCAGATTCATGCCGTCCATCAGGGAACTCACCAAAAAGAAGTCGGCAGCCCGGTAAAGGCCGGCCAGACGCCGCAGATCCAGCGGCTTGGGAATGGAGATGACGGGCAGCCAGTCGCTGGTGCCCCATCGGAGGTTCAGCGCGGTCACCGCTTCCTCGACCTGCTCACCCAGGCGGGCATAGTCGGGGACGTCCGAACGGCTGGGCGCCACCACCTGCAGCAGAGCGACCTGGCCCCGCCGATGCGGGTAGCGGCGGAAAAACATGTCCAGCGCTTCCAAGCGGGGCAGGATGCCCTTGGAATAGTCCAAGCGGTCAACCGCGACGCCCAGCACCACACCCCGCTCCTCGACACGGCGGCGGATAGCGTGGGTCAATCGCCGCGTCGCGGGCAGGTCGGCCGTTCCCGCCACCAGCGGCGTGTCAATGCTGATGGGGAAGTTCATAACCCGCACGGCCCGTCCTTCAACCTCGACCGTCCCCTGCTCCATGTCCACCGGGTACGGCAGCAGTTGCTGGGCGCTGTCCAAAAATCGCCGGCAGTCGTCTTCCGTCTGGAACCCGAGGACGTCGGCTCCGAGCAGCCCCTGCATGAGATCCTCCCGGTTGGGGCAAAGCCGCATCAGGGTGGTGGGCGGCCAGGGGATGTGCCAAAAGTGGACGATGCGCTGGCTCGGGCGCAGCGAGCGCACCAAGCCGGGCACCAGCGCCAAGTGATAGTCGTGGCTCCAGATGGTGTCGGCCGGCACCGATTGATCAAGGATGGTCTCGGCAAATTTTCGGTTGACATCCTGATAGACGTTCCAAGCGTTGCGGTAGAAGCGTACACGCTCCACGGCCAAGTGGCAGAGGGGCCAGAGGCCCGAGTTGCTGTACTCCAAGTAATAGCCGCGGACTTCCTCTTCGCTCAGCTGTACCCGATACAGGAGATAGCGGGGATCGCGGGCCGGAATGGGCACGCGCCCGTCGGGAGCCTCTTCCCAGTCCCGCTCGCCGCTGCCCCAGGCGATCCAGACCCCTCCGCGATGGCGCAGGACCGGATCGAGGGCGCTGACCACGCCGCCGGGCGTGCGCCGCAGCACGGTGCCGTGGGCGGTGGCCCGATGGAGATAGGGTTCACGATTGGTGACCACGATAAGCGACGGTGACTGCAATGGGATGGCCCTTCCTCCTCCCGCGCGGATGGCGACCGCCGGTTCGGCCACGGTCGCTGCACTCCCCATCAGCCCGCGTCCGCGCGAGGTGTCAGGTGGCATCTCTCCATCCCGCTTTCTGTCTCAATGGGTTAAGTCGCCGTCCCGATGCGCTCGGGCTATACGTTCATATTAAGCCACCGAGGAAGTCCCGTCGCCGCCCTTTTGCCGGAATTTGGCGGTCCGATCAGGGCCGCGCGCCCGCACCGGCCAGCCACTCGGGCCCGGCGGGTCTTCCGGCCCGGCCCCGCGCCGCCTTGACGGCGCGGCGAATCGCATCGGCCGCGAGGTCGGCGGCGAGGGTTCCGACGGCCAGCGCGGGCGCATCGAGGGCGCCGGACGCGACCGCAAAGACCGTGTCGCCATCCCACGGGGTGTGGACGGGAAAGATGCTGCGGGCCAGGCCGTCGTGGGCCATGATGGCCACACGGCCCAAGGCCGCCTTGTCCAGGCGCGCATTGGTGGCCACCACCACCAGGGTCGTGGCCGATCCGGGCGATGCTCCGGGTTGGTCCGGCGCCAGGGCCAGCTCCGGCGCCGAGAGAAAGTCCGGCGCCCGATCGGCGCGCACGCCGGCCAGCACATGGCCCGCTTCGTCGCGCACCTCGCCCAGCGCGTTGACGGCGGCCAGTGCGCCTACCACCAGCGAGCCTTGTCGCCGCACCGCCACGCCCACCCCGCTCTGGCACGCCCGGCCCGCCCCCAGCAATTTGCCCACCGACGCTCCGGTACCGGCTCCGACGGCGCCTTCGGCAAGCGGGCCGGCGGTCGCTTGAGCCAAGGCCCGGCGCCCGGTGTCGGCGTCGGGCCAGTCCTGCTGGCCGTCGGGATCCAGGTCAAACAGCACGGCGGCGGGCACGATGGGCACGCGGCGACGGCCAACGGCCAGACCCCGGCCCTGCGCGGCCAGCGCCTGCATCACCCCGTCGACCGCAGCCAATCCAAAAGCGCTGCCGCCGGTGAGCACGATCGCATCCACGTGACTCACCGTGTAGAGGGGACCCAGCAAGGCGATTTCGCGAGTACCGGGAGCCCCGCCCCGGATGTCCACGCCCCCCACGCTGCCGGGCGGGCACAACACCACGGTGGCTCCGCTCACGCCCGACCGAGCGGTGGCGTGACCCACCAAAAACCCTGGCACAAACATCGCCTGTCCCGATTCCGGATCACCGGCCATGGGTCCATCGTACAAGATCCGGGTGCCGCCGCCCGGCTCCGGCGAGAAATTCTCCGGCACGGGGGGCGCCTTCGCGCATCGGGGCGGCTCCGGTACAATAGGCGACAAGTCGGTGCCTGCCTGACGGCGGGCACCGCGTCGGCGGGCGTATGCCCGCTCTTGCTCGTGGGGTGAAAGAGTGGGGCCAGAGCTGAACGAGCTGCTCGCCTTATGGGAAGCGTCCGAGTCCTGGGTGGACTGGCTGAAACACGTGATGGCCGGTCAAGACGGCCAAATCTTCGGGCTGGCGGGCAGTCTGCCCGCTTTGGCCATGGCCGCGCTGGCCGGGACCGGCCGTCCGGAGCTCGTCATTGCGCCCAGTTGGAGCGCTGCGGAGCGCACCGCGGCCGAGGTGGCCGAGTGGTTGGGCGAGGACCGCGTGTGGATGCTGCCCCCTCGTCCCACGGTGTATGGGGCGGTGACGGCGGCGAGCCACGAGTGGGAGCACCAGCGCCTCGCCACCCTGGCGGCCGTGGCGAGCCGCCCCGATGTGGTGGTGATCGCGCCGGCGGAAGCGGCGCGACAATTGGTCCGGCCCACGTCGATGGAGCCGGTCCGCTTGACGTGGGGCGCGGCGGAAGACCGCGCCCGCGTGGTCCAGGCCGTGGCGGCCCTGGGCTACGAGCGGCTGCCCCTGGTGGAGCAGCCGGGGCAGTGGGCCCAGCGCGGCGCCATTTTGGATGTGTTCCCGCCGGGAGGGCCTCCCGTGCGGGCCGAGTGGTTCGGCGACGACCTGGACCGGCTGACGACGTTTGACCCCGTCACCCAACGCTCCGGCGACACACTGACGGCCGTTGCCATCGGACCTGCGCGCGAACTATTGTGGTCACCGGCAGACGCCCGGCGAGCCGTGCCGGTCCTGTCCGATCAGGTGCGCAGCCAGGCGAGTGCGCTGCGGAGCCTCGGTGAGCCCGAGCTGGCCCAGCTGATGGAGGAGCGCTGGCAACACCGTCTCGGCTTGCTGCTGGACGGTCGCGGCTGGCCCGGCGTGGAGCGCATCGCCGGCGCCTTCGGGCGCCTCGTGAGTGTGGCCGAGCGGTTTGCCACGCCGCCCTTGGTGGTGTTGGACGACCGCGATCGCGTGCTGGAGGCGGTCCGTGGCCGCGCCCTGGAAGAGCGGGCGGAACAGGAGCGGCGCCTGGAACGGGGGGACCTGCTTCCCCTCGAGTGTGAGGCGGCCCTGTCCGAGGACGCGTTTCTCAGCCGGCTGGCCGGACACGCGCACATCTATTTGTCCCTCCTGCCCCATCAGCGGCATCACGGTCATCGGGTGCTGTCGCTCGGGGGACGCCCCGCGCCGCGGGCCCACGGACAGTGGGACATGCTGCTGGCGGAAATCCAGCGTCTCCGGAAAGCCCGCCACCGCGTGGTGCTGACGGTCAAGGATGCGGCCGTGCAGGACGAACTGGTGAACCGTCTCCTCGACGCCCAGGTTCCGGCGCGCAGGACTTTTCCGGAGGTGGGCGAGGCGGGCGTCCTGGTGGGCCGCTTGGGCCAAGGCTTTGTTCTGCCCGAGCTGGCTCTGGCGCTTTTCACCGAAACCGAGCTGACCGGGCGAGAAGTGCGTCCGCGACGGGCGGTCCGGCGCGCGGTGTCCGGTCACGCGCTGGTCAAGTTGGCAGAGTTGGCGACCGGCGATTATGTGGTGCACGTGACGCACGGAGTGGCCCGCTACCGGGGCGTCGTCACCCTCGATACCCAGGGCCGACCCAAAGACTATCTGCATCTGGAATATGCCGAGCATGACAGTCTCTATGTTCCGGTGGAACAGCTGGACCTGGTCCAACGCTATGCCGGGGTGAATGAACGGCCGCCGAAGCTGTCGCGCTTGGGCGGCGGCGACTGGAGCCGCACCAAGGCGCGGGTGAAGGCGTCGGTGCGGGCGATGGCGGAGGAGTTGCTGGCATTGTATGCCGCGCGTCAGGCTCGACCGGGCTTCGCTTTTGGCCCGGACAGTCCCTGGCAACGCGAATTTGAAAACGCGTTTCCGTATGAAGAAACCCCCGACCAATTGAAGGCCGCCGAGGAAATCAAGCAGGACATGGCGCTGCCGCGGCCCATGGACCGGCTGTTGCTGGGCGACGTGGGCTACGGCAAGACGGAGGTCGCGCTCCGCGCCGCGTTCAAGGCCATCATGGCCGGCAAGCAGGTCGCCATCCTGGTGCCCACCACACTGCTGGCGGAGCAGCACCTGGTGACGGCGCGGTCCCGCTTTGCCGGCTACCCGATCCAGGTGGAGGTGTTGAGCCGGTTTCGCAGCGCCCGCGACCAGCAGACGACGCTGCAAGGGCTCCGCGACGGGCAGGTCGACCTGGTCATCGGGACGCACCGACTGTTGGGCGCCGACGTTGGCTTCAAGGATTTGGGCCTCTTGATTGTGGACGAAGAGCACCGGTTCGGTGTGGTCCACAAGGAGCGCATCAAGCGGCTGAAGGAAGTGGTGGACGTCTTGACGCTGTCGGCCACGCCCATTCCGCGCACGCTGCACATGGCGATGGTGGGGGTGCGTGACATGAGCGTCATTGAAACCCCGCCGGAGGATCGCTTTCCGGTGGAGACCCAGGTGGCGGAATGGGACCGCGACTTGATTCGCGAGGCCATTCGGCGCGAGCTCGACCGTCAAGGACAAGTGTACTACGTCCAAAACCGCATCTTGGCCATGGACGGGACCTTGGCGCGACTGCGCGAGATGCTGCCGGAGGCCCGCATCGCCGTCGCTCACGGACGCATGGGCGAGGACCAGCTGGAAGAGGCGATGGCGCGGTTTCTCGCCCAGGAATACGACATTTTGGTCGCCACCAGCATCATCGAGTCCGGGTTGGACATTGCCAACGTCAACACGCTGGTGGTGGAGGACGCCGACCGGCTGGGATTGGCGCAGCTCTATCAGCTGCGTGGCCGCGTCGGCCGCTCCCACCGCCTGGCCTATGCCTACTTCACCTTCCGCCGGGATAAGCGGCTGACGCCCGAAGCGGAGCAGCGCCTGCTGGCCATCCAGCAGTTCACGGAATTGGGAGCGGGGTATCAGATTGCCCTCAGAGACCTGGAAATTCGAGGAGCGGGCAATCTGCTGGGTCCCGAACAGCACGGATTTGTCGCCTCGGTCGGTTTTGAACTCTACACCCAGCTTCTGGCCGAAGCGGTGGCGGAGCTCAAAGGGGCGCGTCCGGCCAGCCCGGTGGAGACGGCCCTCGAATTTCAGGTGTCGGCGTACCTGCCGGACGATTACATCGACGACGAGCGGCAGAAGATCGCGTTCTACAAGCGGTTGGTCTCATCCCATCGGCTCGACGAGGTGGAGGAGCTGGCGGCTGAATTGGAGGAGCGTTACGGACCGGCTCCCGATCCGGTGCGCGCCCTGCTGCGCCTGACGCGCATCCGCGTGCTGGCTCGCGATCTGGGCTTGGCGCAGGTGACCCATCGGCGGGATCGCTTGATCCTCCGACTGTCGCACCAAGGAGACGTGGGACGGGAACAAGTGGCGGCATTGGGGGCAAAATATCCGGGACGGCTGATGCAGATGCCGGGGCGGCATCCGGAATTGGGATTTCGACTCACGAACGAACGGGGGGACGCCGTGTTGGAGACGGCCGAGGCGGTGCTGACCACGCTGCGGGGGGTGTCGTGAGATGGGCTCCGGTGCTGCTGACCACGTTGGCCGTCACGTTGCCCGGATGCGGCGCCGGGGGCGCGCGTCCGTTGGCCAGCGTCAACAAGGTGCCCATCACGCTGGCTGACGTTCGGTTGGCGGACGCCGTCGCCAGCCTGGTGCGCCACCGGCCTCCACCGCCCGAGGCCGCAGGCCCCGACCGCATCACCCTGGCTCAGTTGGTGGATGAGGAAACGGTCTTGCTGTGGGCGCGCCGCCAGCACTTGCCGGCACCGGCCCCCCGGTCCGTCGCGGCCCATGCGGCCGCATTGGAAAGCACCTACGGGGATGTGAGGCAGTGGCGGGCGGCGTTGGCCCGCCGAGGGCTCACGACATCGAGCGTGCGCGGTCAAATTCGGCGCGCTCTGGTGCTGGCGGAGGCCTTCCGGCGGATCACGGCGCGGGTGCCGCCGCCGCCGCCCGGTCGGGTCGCCGCCTACTACACCGCGCATCGGGGGCTGTTTATGACCCCGCGCTCCGTGCTGGCGCGTCAGATTGTGGTGGCCGGCAGCGCCGCGGCCCACGGACTGCTGGCCGCCATTCGACACGGAGCCAGCTTTGCGGCGTTGGCCAGACGCGATTCGCGCGACCGGGCGTCGGCCGCGGCAGGCGGGTCCTTGGGCTACGTCCTCCTGGTGCCTGACTCTTCGCTGCCCGGACCGGTCTATCGTCTGTTGGCGAGGCTTCGTCCGGGGGCGTATGGAATAGCCCGCACACGCTTGGGCTACCATATCGTCGAAGTGCAAGGCGAAAGGCCCGGCCGCGTCATCCCGTTGTCGAAGGTGGCCGGGGCGGTGCGGGCGGCACTCTGGACCCGGACGAAAAACGCCGTGTTTCAGCAATTTGTGAAGCGCTTGCGGTCCCAGGCCCGAATCATGTGGGCGCCGAACGACGGAGGCGCCGCGTGACGGCTGGGAGGACGGGAAGGCATAGCCGTTTTCCGCCGCCTATATACTAGGGCAGGACCCGAGCAGCGAGGGGAGGGTGTCGTGTTGAAGGCGACGGGCATCGTGCGACGCATCGATGACCTGGGCCGCGTGGTCATCCCCAAAGAAATCCGCCGGACGCTTCGGATTCGTGAAGGCGACCCGCTGGAGATTTTTGTCGACCGCGACGGCGAGGTGATCCTGAAGAAATACTCTCCCATCGGTGAGCTGGGCGACTTCGCCAAAGAATACGCCGACTCCCTGTACGAGGCCGTCGGTCACATTGCGCTCATCGCCGACCGTGACACGGTCATCGCTGTTTCGGGCGCCCCCAAAAAGGAATTTCTCAACAAGGCGATCGGCGCCTTGATCGAAAAATCCATGGACGACCGCAAAACGCTGGTCTACAACCGCGGCGAGCACAAACCCAAGGGCAGCCTCATCGGCGATGACGACGAGGACAAGTTCATCGCCGAGGTCATTGCCCCCATTATCGCCGAAGGGGATCCCATCGGCGCGGTGATTCTGTGCAGCCGAGAAGTCGAGGCGCGCATGACGGAAATGGAGGTCAAACTGACCGAAACCGCCGCGGGGTTTTTGGCCAAACAAATGGAACAATAAGCCAATGAATGAGCGCCGGCGGGACGGGACCCCCCGTCCCGCTTTGCTGCGGATCTGGAGCGATCACGGGTTGTCCGCGGCGTCAACGCCCCCACACCCCATCTGGCACGCGGCACCTCCAGCGACTACACTGAAGACAAGACGCGACGGCATGTCATCGGGTCCGCGCGGCGGACCCGGGTCGAACAGGGGGTTTGGGCCGTGGCGCGACGGACGACGCTGATCGATGTGGGACGCAAAGTGGCGGCGGGTGAACGCCTGGTCATGGTCACCGCCTACGACTATCCCAGCGCGCGGATCGCGGAAGAGGCGGGAGTCGACATCATTCTGGTGGGGGATTCGCTGGGCATGGCGGTGTATGGCGAGGCGGACACGCTGGGCGTGACGCTGGATGACATGGTTCGCCATGCCGGCGTGGTCGTGCGGGCCACCGCGCGTGCCCTCATTGTGGCGGATTTGCCTTTTCTCAGTTATCAGGTGAGCGCCGAGCAGGGGTTGATCAGCGCAGGGCGCCTGATGCGAGAAGCCCGGGTGCAGGCGGTCAAGCTGGAAGGGGGGGCGCGTTCCGCCCCCACGGTGGAGCGGCTGGTGCAAGCCGGCATTCCGGTCATGGGTCACCTGGGCTTTACTCCGCAGTCGGTGTATCAGTTTGGCGGCTTCCGGGTTCAGGGTCGGGGGGCGGAGGCGGCGCGCGCGCTTAAGGCCGATGCGCTGGCGCTGCAGGCGGCCGGGGTGTTTGCCATTGTGCTGGAGATGGTGCCGGGGCCGCTGGCGGCCGAATTGACCCAGGCGCTCCAAGTCCCCACGATCGGCATCGGGGCCGGATCCGCCACCGCGGGCCAGGTGCTGGTGTTTCACGATCTGGTCGGGCTGACCTTGGGACGGCAGCCGCGGTTTGCGCGGCGGTTCGGGAACGCGGCCGAGATCATGCGCCACGCCGTCGAGGCGTATGCCGACGCGGTGCGCACCGGCCAGTTTCCCGGTCCGGAGCATACATTTGACCTGGAGGGGCCGGGAGCTCCGCCGACGTCGCATGTGGAAGACTAGCCGCATCGCCGAGATCTCGGCGTGGGTGGATGAGAGGCACCGCCGCGGCCAACGAGTGGGCTTGGTCCCGACGCTGGGCTACCTTCACGAAGGCCATTTGAGTCACGTGAAGGCGCTTTTGTCCTGGGTGGATGAGGTGGTGCTCAGCGTGTTCGTCAACCCGCTGCAATTCGGACCCGGGGAAGACTATTCGCGCTATCCCCGGGACTTGGCGCGCGATGCCCGGCTGGCCGAACAAGCGGGGGTCGCCGCCTTGTTTGCCCCGGACGTGGACGAAATGTATCCCACACCGGCGGAGACGACGGTGGAGGTGACGTCGCTGTCCGCCATCCTGGAGGGAGCGATCCGGCCGACGCACCTGCAGGGTGTGGCCACGGTGGTCACCAAGCTGTTCAACATCGTCCGTCCGGACGTTGCCAGCTTCGGGCAGAAGGACCTTCAACAGCTCCTGGTCGTGCGCCGGCTTGTCCAGGACTTGAACCTGCCGGTGTCCATCGTGGCGGTGCCGACCGTCCGGGAGCCCGACGGCCTGGCCATGAGTTCCCGCAACAGCTACCTGGACCCCGATGAACGGACCGTGGCCGGCCGCCTGTACCAGGCGCTGCAGGAAGGGTTGGCCACCTTGAGACGCGGACAGCGGGACCCCTTTCGGGTCGAACGCGCCATGGCCGACGTCTTGACCGATGTGCCCGGATTGAGTCCCCAATACGTCACCGTGCGCAGCCTGCCCACCCTGACGGCGCCCGAGGTGGCCGAGGGCAGGCTGGCGCTTTTGATCGCGGCACGCCTTGCCCATGCGCGGCTGTTGGACAATGTGGCGGTGGAGGTTCGGGACGATGACGTGGAGGAGATTGTGCCGTGACGCATGGGCACGGCGATTCCGTGATGGTGGTGGGGGCAGGCGCCATGGGCTTGGTGCTGGCCGCGTACTTGTCCCATGGCGGTCACCGCGTGACCGTCCTGACCCACGGGCCGGAGCAGGCGGACGCCGTCAACGCGTGCGGCATCACGGTGGAACACGAGGGCCGGACGTGGACGGAGCGGGTGGCGCGGGCCCGGCCGTTCGGGCACGGCGGCGGCGAAGCCGATTGGATATTGATGGCGGTGAAAAGCCATCATGTGCCGTCGGTGCTGGCGGGCTGGCCCGAGGCGCTGCGGGCGGCAGCCGTCGTCACCATTCAAAATGGACTGGTGGCCGCGCGGCTGCTGGCCGATTTTTTCGGGCCGGAGCGGGTGGTGGCGGCGGCGACGCCGATTGGAGCGGCGCGCCTGGGCCCGGCGCGGGTCCGCCAAGCGGGAACCGGCGACACCTTGGTAGGGCCGCTGCACCCCGCCGGGCGATCGCTGGCGGAGTCTTGGGCGTCGCACCTGCGGCGCGCGGGATTGGGCGCGGTCAGTGTGGACGACGGCCACCGTGCCCTCTGGACGAAAGCGGCCGTGAATGCCGCCGTCAACCCCCTGGCGACGGTGATGGGCTTGACGAACGGGCAGCTCGGAGCGGCCGCGTCGTGGCACTGGCTGATGCGGGCCGCCGTGGATGAAGTGAGGCAGGTGGCCGACCGGTCCGGGATTTCCCTGCGGCCCGATTTGTTTTCGTTGGTGATGGCGACCTTGGCACAAACCGCGTCCAACCGGTGCTCGATGCTGGAGGATGTGCTGGCGGGCCGGCCCACCGAATTGGACGCCATCACCGGCGAGGTGCTTCGTCGAGGACGGGAGCTCGGCGTGCGCATGCCGGCCAACGAGGCCCTCTATCATCTGATGCAGGCGCGGCTGTTGTACAGTCATGCCGGGGAGGCGACACAGGATGATCTATGAATGGCGAACCTACGTGGCGATGCCGGGCCGCATGCCCGACCTGCATCGGCGGTTCCGAGAGATCACGCGGGGCTATTTCGAGCAGTACGGGATTCATGTGGTGGCGTTCTTCGAGGAGACCATCGGAGCGAACGACCGCCTCCAGTACCTGTTGCGCTATGAGGACCTGGCGGATCGCGACCGGCGCTGGAGCGCCTTTCAAAGCGATCCGGGATGGATCGCGGCACGCGCCGAGACCGAGAAGAACGGGCCGTTAGTCGCCCGCATCGAAAACCGCATCCTGCGCCTTACGGACTATTCCCCGGCGCCTTGATCACCGCCGGCTCCCGGGTTCGCGGCGATAATTCATGCGCGCCGGTTCGTCCCTGGGTGGAGGCGGATCGCGGCGAGGAAGAGAGGGTGGCGGATGGCACGGGATTCGTCCGCAGACTGGTTTCAGCGCGCCGAGCGCATTATTCCGGGGGGCGTCAACTCGCCCGCCCGGGCGTTCAAGGGTGTGGGCGGGGGAGTGCCGCCGGTCATGGCGCGGGGCGAGGGCCCTTATCTCTATGACGTCGAGGGACGCCGGTATTGGGACTATCAAGCGGCCTACGGCCCTCTCCTTCTCGGTCACGCGCACCCGCGCGTCACCGCCGCCATTTGCGCCCAAGCGGCCGCGGGAACCCTGACGGGCGCGCCGCACCCGCTGGAGATTGAACTGGCCGAGGAGCTGACCCGGGCGGTTCCGGGCCTGGAACGCGTCCGCCTGGTGACCACCGGAACCGAAGCCGTGATGTCCGCCGTGCGCTTGGCCCGAGCCTACACGGGCCGCTCCTGCGTCGTAAAGTTTCAGGGGGCGTACCATGGCCACAGCGACGCCATGCTGGTGAATGCCGGATCGGGCGTGGGCACGGTCGGACTGGCGGGCAGCGGCGGCATTCCCGCCGGCGTTCTGCAGGATATCGTGGTGCTGCCCTACAACCAGGTGGAGCCCGTGCGGCGCTTGTTGGCGGAGCGCCCGGACGCCATCGCCGCCATCCTGGTCGAGCCCGTGGAGGGCAACATGGGGTTGGTGGTGCCGGATCCGGACTTTCTGCCCGCCCTGCGGGGTCTGTGCCGCGAGACGGGGGCCGTGCTGATTTTTGACGAAGTGATCACCGCGTTTCGCTTTCACTATGGGCCGGTCGCCTCCCGCCTCGGCGTGCTGCCGGATCTGTACTGTTTCGGCAAGGTGATGGGCGGCGGCCTGCCGGCGGGCGCCTACGGCGGCCGGGCCGAGATCATGGAGCGTGTCGCGCCGCTGGGTTCGGCCTATCAGGCGGGGACGCTGGCCGGCAACCCGTTGTCGTCGGCGGCCGGGCTGGCTCTGTTGGAGGTTCTCCGGGAGACAAATCCCTACCCGGAAATGGAGCGGTTGGGCGCCCGTTTGGAGGACGGTCTCCGCCGTCAGGCCCACAAACGCGGCCTGCCCGTGCAGGTGAACCGCTTGGGCGGCATGTTCACCCTGTTTTTTTCGTCCGCACCGGTCCGCGACTATGAGACGGCGCTCCGCTCCGACGCCGGCCGATTTGCCCGCTTTTACCGGGCGGCGTTGGCCGGGGGCGTGTACCTGGCGCCGAGCCGCCTCGAATGCTGGTTTGTGTCGGCGGCCCATCGCGAGGCGGATATCGACGGCACGCTGGCGGTGACCGAAGAGGCCTTTGCCGCGGTGGGCGCTTGACCCATCACACCGAGCGCGGCCGACGGCGGACGCGGCAATCCGAGCGGAGAAGGGCGGAGCGGAGTCATGGGGTTCGTCTATGTGGCCGAGCGCGAGGGGTTTTGGGTGGAGGGGCCGTTGGAGCCCGCGACCCTCAACCGTCACACCTGGTTTCCCCCGGATGCTTTGGTGGAGCGGCGGCGCGGCCGTGACGTCGAGATCGTGCGGTGGGACGACTTTGTCAGCGGGCCTCCGCTCCGGCCGGGCGACAGTGCCCGGCTGCCCGCCAATCCGACGGGGGCTGGCCCGCTTTTGTATGTGATGCGGCGCCTGCTGGACCCGCAGGGTTGTCCGTGGGACCGGGAGCAGACGCCCCGGACGTTGATTCGGTACCTGCTGGACGAAGCCTACGAAGCGGCGGCCGCCATTCTGGACGAGGACTGGGATCTGACGCAGGACGAGCTGGGGGACGTCCTGCTGCAGGTGGTGTTTCAATCCGCGCTGGCGGCGCGTTCGGGACGCTTCGACTTCGAGGGCGTGGTCCAGGCGCAGGCGCAGAAACTGGTCCGCAGGCACCCCCATGTGTTTGGCGGCGAGCGCGTGGCCAGCGGCGCGGACGTGCTGGCGCGATGGGAGTCCTGGAAGGCGGCGGAGCCGCACCACGGATTGGGCGACGAATCGGTCATGCCGGCGTTGATGGCGGCCAGCCGAGCCGCCAAACGGGGTGTGCAGCCGGCAGGCACGCACTGGGAGGTCTGGCGGCGCGAGTTGGAAGCTCAGGGTGCGGCGGAACCCGGTGCGGAGGCGCGCCTATTGGCCGAGTGGATGTGGGCGGGGGTGACGCAGGCGCGGCGCTGGCATCAAGAGGCGGAATGGGTGCTGTGGGAGGCGATTCGCCGCCTGCAAAAACACGCCTAAAACGCTATGGATAAAGGATTTCCGGGTATACTGGCGAATAGTGGTCGGCGTGGGGCTTTTCTCCAAGGAGTCGCCGCACCATCCTCAGGGATCGAAAGTCGCTGAACCAGCTAAACAAGCTAAGGAGGGTTCGGATGAACAAGGCGGAATTGGTTGCCGACGTGGCCGAGCGCGCCGGTCTGACCAAGAAAGACGCCGAGAAGGCCGTGAATGCCGTGGTGGATTCCATCGAGGGTGCCCTGACCAAGGGAGACAAAGTGTCGCTGGTAGGCTTCGGCACATTCGAGGTCAGGACTCGGGCGGCACGGAGCGGCCGGAATCCCCGGACCGGTGCCACCTTGCGCATCAAGGCCAGCAAGGTTCCCGCGTTCAAGGCCGGGAAGGCTTTGAAGGACTCCATCAGCAAGTAAGGCGTCATGCCGCAAAACCAGGCCGCCGGCCTGGTTTTGTCGCATCCGGGGCGAACGGGCCGAACCGGCGGCAGGCGAGGGGAGAGGCGCATGCGACTGGATAAGTTTCTGCAGGTCAGCCGCCTCATTAAGCGCCGCACGGTGAGCAAGGCGATGGTGGAAGAAGGCCGCGTCAGCGTGAATGGGCGCGTCGCCAAACCGGCCACGCCGGTGGCGGTGGGCGACCGCTTGGTCCTGGACCTGCCGCGTGGGCGCTTGGCGGTGGAGGTGGTGGATGTGCGGGAGCATGTCGCCGCCCGCGACGCGGCGGATTTGTATCGCGTGGTGGACCCGGAGCGGTGATCCGACGCCGTCTCCGCATAGTCGTCGTGGCCCCGCATAGGTTTCCTGGAGAGGCAGGAGAGCGGGGGCGATGAGGTGCCGGACGGTGCGCCACAGCAACATATGCTTCAGCTGGTCCAGCGGCGCGACATCGTGGTGGACGGGGTGCGGCAGGTCCACAGCTTCAATGAAGGCAGCATCGTCCTGGCCACGCACATGGGTGTGCTGACGATTCGCGGCAAGGGTCTCCACATTCAGCTGCTGGACCTGGATCAGGGACATTTCAGTGCTCAGGGTGACGTCGACAGTCTGGTCTACACCCACGGGTCCGGCCCCCGCGACCGGGAGCGCCTCTGGAAGAAGCTCTGGGGCTAGGGTGAGCGCCCAAGACGCGTTGTGGCAGCTGGCGTGGATGGTGTTGGCCGGCATCGTCCTGGGGCTGATGGAGACGGCCTACGCGGCCCACTTGCGGGTGCTGCGCTTTCGGCGCGGATGGCACGATGTGAGCGATCTGCTGGTGCCGCTCTTGGGCGCCGCCGTCGTGGTGGCGGCCTTGGCGCTGTCCAACTGGGGTGAACTGCGTCTGTGGTCCCTGCTGGGGCTGGCCCTCGGGTATGCCGTGTGGCGCGGATTGGGCGCCCCGCTGGCCCAGAGCGCGCTGCGGTTCGGCAATCGCGCCGCCTGCCGGGGCTGCCGCTGGGCGGCCGAGCCGTTTTTCTGGGCGGGCACAGGGCTCCTGCAGGCGGGCCGCCGGCTGGCCGGCGTCCCCGGCGACGTGTGGGCCCGTGCCCGGCGCCGGCGGTAATCGCCCGGCGCGCGTACGGCAGCCCCCCTCCGACATCCAAACTTCAGGCGGTCCTTAGCAAAGCTTGCGCTTTTCTTGACCCCCCTCGCGCCGGCCGCGGATATGCTGGGCAAAGCTTGAAACGCACGAGGTGAGGACATGGCCGATATCATGCCCCCGGTGCGCGCCGTGTTGGACGACCGGGCTCGGCGCGCCCCGATTCAGCTGGCCGCATGGGACATGCGGCGCGACGAGCGCATCACTTTCGGTCGCTTGGCGGCTCTGGTCGAGGAATGGCACCAACGGCTGCCGCAGGTGGGCATTTGGCCCGGTGACCGGGTGTTGATGCTGCTGCCCAACGGCTTGAATTTTGTGATCGTCTACGTGGCCCTGCTGGCCCATGGCGTCACGGCGGTCCCGGCCAATCCCGCCATGCCGGACTCCGAGGTGGTGCGCGTCATCGAGAAGCTGGCGCCGGTCGCGGCCGTGGTTGACGACGGCCGGCTCCTGCCCGTCCCCACCCTGCAGGTGGCATCCGGCCGGTTGGCCGGCCCGTCCGGGACCCCGGCGGCGGGCGACGGGCGCGGGAGGGGAAATGCATCGGACGGCGGCATCATCCTCTTTACCTCCGGGTCCACGGGCGCGCCCAAGGCCGTGCACCTGGACGCGGGCCGTTTGCTGTACACGGCTCGAGCCGTCGCCGCTCACCACGGGTTGACCGTCAGGGACCGGGGCTACTCGCCCCTGCCGCTTTTTCACATCAACGCGCAGGTGGTGGGTCTGTTGGCGCATCTCCTGTCGGGCGGGACCCTGCTCTTGGACGACAGATTCCATGCGCGCGACTTCAGCGCCGTGATTGATGCGGGCCGTGCCACATGGGTGAATGCGGTTCCGGCTATTCTTGCCATCCTGGTGCAGCAGCCGGCCGTCGCTCTGCCCGACCGCATCAAGTTCGTCCGTTCGGCGTCCGCTCCCCTTCCCCGCCCCGTTCTGGAGCGCTTCCGCGACCGCTTCGGGCCTCTTGTCCTGGAGACTTACGGATTGACCGAGGCGGCCAGCCAAGTCGCCGCGAATCCTCTGGCTCCCGAACGGCGGCGCGCCGGTTCCGTGGGACGTCCCGTGGCCACGCGCATCCAGGTGGTGGATCCGGGGAGCAACGTGCTGGGACCGGGCGACGTGGGCGAGGTCCGCATCGGAGGCCCGCAGGTGACTGACGGTTATCTGGACGATGGCCACGGCCTCTCGCGAAGTTTTCGCGCCGGTTGGTTCTACACGGGCGACCAAGGGTATGTGGATGACCGGGGATTCCTTTACTTGACGGGGCGCACCCGGGACCTCATCAATCGCGGCGGGCAAAAGATCGCGCCGCGGGAAGTGGAGGAGGTGCTGTTGCGGCATCCGGACGTGGTGCAGGCCGCCGTCGTGGGAATTCCGCATGCCGTGCTCGGAGAAGAAGTGGCGGCTCACGTGGTGGCCCGCCCGGGCGCCGCGACGTCCAGTTTGGTGCCGGCTCTGCAGCGGCTGTGTGCAGAGCAGCTGGGGTCGTACAAGCGGCCGGCTCACATTGCGGTTGTGGCCGCCCTACCCGTGTCGCCCACCGGCAAGGTGCAGCGATGGGCCGTGCAGCAGCAATTGCGGGAGGCGGTCGGACAGAACTGATGAGCGGCTTCTCGCGTCGGCAAGGAGAGGTGCGCCCCCGGGCCGGGGGAGGCGCTTTGGTCTGCTCCTGACCCTGTGGGCCCGCGACGGTCGGTCAGGTGGACCGGGGGCGATGGGCGAGGTCGTCGGCTCCGGTGGGGTCGGGTCCGCCTGTTGACGGCCGTGCCGCAGAAGGGCTTCGTGCGCGCGACGAGGGCGCGGCGAGCTTGCCCAAACGCAAGGTCTTCCGCCGCGGGCTCAACGGCCGCCGGTGGGTGCCCGTGATGCCCTCCGAGTTCGGGGTCGGAGGAGCCAAGGATCAGACGGCCCCGGCACATCGCCCCGCCCCCTGGCGATTTGCGGGTTGAAAAACGGGTCAACGAGTTGACAGCCGCCGTCCGGCCCCTTAGGATTCGCCATGTAGTCGTTTTGTCCCTATAGCGTACTGATCTTGTACACAGCCTGTACACACTCTGTGGATAACCGGGAGGCCGCGAATGCAGATCGAGATTCGCGGTTTAGAGCGTCTCTCGCATCGGGAACGGCAGGTGGTGGCCCTCAAAGAAACCGGGCTCGGCAACGAGGCCGTGGCCAAGCGCCTCCACCTGGCCCCGGCGACCGTGGCGACGCTGTTCAATCGGGCTCGGAGCAAAGGGTACCAGGTGGTTCTGGTCATCGCCGGCGATCCGCTCAACGTCTTTTCCGGTGACGACGATGACGCGCCCGAGCCGGCGGAGGAGTGATCATGGCCAAGCGACGTCTGAGGATTCGGTGGTCCAAGATTTTAGTCTTGGTCGTGACAGTCTATGTGGCGGTGGGCGCTTCCGTGTCCGCTTGGCACTGGTGGCAGCTGCATCGAGAGGCCGGGCGACTGGCGGCCCAGATCGCGGCGGTCGACCGCACCAACCGGGTCCTGTCCGAAGATCTGCAGGCTGTGAACAACCCTGTCCTGTTGCGGCGCATGCTGACGGGACAGATTCCGTTGCCCAGCCCGCTGTGGCCCACCAAAAAGTGGTAAATATTCCCGCCCCTCGTTGACCGAAGCGAGCCGCCTCAGTATAATGGCATCACTTCAACAGACAATGGAGGGCGGAGCGCCACATATGGCAGCGTCGACCCCTGGGGCGGCTTTGGCAGTCGGACAGGTAATTGAGGGAACGGTGACCGGCATCACGCGCTTCGGGGCGTTCGTCGCTTTGCCGAACGGTCAGACCGGCTTGGTCCATATTTCGGAAGTGGCGGATACCTATGTCCGCGACATCGCCGATTATGTCCATGAGAATGAGACCGTGCAGGTGAAGGTGTTGTCGATGGACGACCGCGGCAAGATTGCGCTGTCCATTCGCCAAGCCAAGCCGGGAAGCAGCCCGACGCGCCCGCGAACCGGCGGCGGTGGGGGCGGCGGGGGCCGGCGGAATGCGCCTCCGGCGACTTTCGAAGACAAGTTGGCACGCTTCATGAAAGACAGTCAGGACCGGTTGACGGATCTGAAGCGTCATACGGAGAGCCGACGAGGCGGTCGCGGCTCGTAACGCCGGGATGGCGGAATAGGCAGACGCAGGGGACTTAAAATCCTCCGGGTGGAAACATCCGTACCGGTTCAAGTCCGGTTCCCGGCACCAGGTTTGGCGCTTCGCCCGGCGGAGCGCCTTTTTGCATCATCGTGCGCGGGCGCTCCCGTGGTCGGACCGGCGGCGACGCCCGGGCGTCGTCGTCTGCCTTGCCATCGGCGTAGAAACCCTCGACGCCCGTCGCGGCGGATGTTCCCCGTGGATTATTCCGCCGAAGCATCTCGCCGGAAACCGGGGATCACCGATAATAAGTGCGGCGGCAGCCCAGGTGGCCGCGGGGTGGGGGTCCGGACGGCCCAGTCTCTCGATGGAGAGGGAGCGCCGATCCGACAGCGAGGAGGACGGGCATGGGGATTGTGCTGGTGACGGGAGGCGGATCGGGGATTGGACAAGCCATCGCCGAGGGTCTGGTGGCGGATGGCCATCAGGTGGTCGTGGCGGGCCGGACCATCGATCGGCTGCTGAGGATCGCCTATACGATTCAGCAGCAGGGTGGGCAGGCGTTGGCTGTGGCGATGGACGTGACCAAAACGGAGAGCGTCGCCGCCGCGGTGGCAAGAATTCACGACGTCTGGGGTCCCATCCACGCGTTGGTCAACAACGCAGGCGTCGGTGTGGCGGGCACCGTCTTGGAAACGTCCGTCGAGGAGCTGAGACGGGTCCTGGAGGTGAACGTGGTCGGCGCCTATCTGGTCACCCAGGCTTTTTTGCCCGACTTGATCGGCCAAGGTGGCGGGACGATTGTGAATGTCGCCTCCGTGCTGGGGATGGTGGGTGCGCCGAGGCGGGCGGCTTACGCCGCCAGCAAGGGGGCTCTGTTGGCCTTCACGCGATCCCTGCATGCGGACTTTCATGGGCAAGGCATCAGGGCCAATGCCGTGGTGCCGGGCACGGTCGCGACCGGCTGGATTGACCGCATCACCGCGTCCGATCCCGATCCCGAAGCCGCCAAGGCCGTGTTGGCCGCTCGCCAGCCCATCGGTCGGATGGGCCGTCCTGAGGAGATTGCGGCTGCCGTACGGTTCTTGGTCAGCCCGGGCAGCAGTTTTGTGTATGGCAGCTGGTTGGTGGCGGACGGCGGCATGACCGCGCTTTAGCGTCGGACCGACCCGTCAGGGTCCGATTTGCGGACAGCGGCAGACGGAGCCGCCCCGACATCTGCTAGACTCGCCCTATGAAGACGTCCAAAACCCCGGACATTCCCCGGGTGGAGACGGTCCAGGTGGGGGAGCCGTGTCGCATCTGGATACGACCGTCGTGGCCGTTGTGCGCCATGGGTTTGGTGGTCGCGTGGGATGCCGGTGCGGTGGCGGCCGGCGGGCGGAGCCGACTGTCCGGCGTTCCCGGCTGGTCCACCGTTCGCGCGTTGCTGTTGCACGGGGTCGCGTTGCGGGACCGGTTGGCGGCGGCCCCGGCTCCCCGTGTCGACGTGCTGCGGAGTCCCGAGGCCGTGGGCCAGTGGATAGCCGACCAGGGCTCGGACTGGTGGCATCGTCTGCTTGGCGAGGCGGCGGTGCAAGGCTGGGAGTATGCCCTGCGGCAGATGCCGGGGCCGCAGCAGATGCCGGTACGCGGTTGGCTGCGGGCGCGCGTGGATCGTCCCGCGTGGTGGCGGGACGCCGGCGTTCGACTGGAAGTGGTGGCTGGCCAAGCCGAATTCTGGCAGGTCTCCGCCGACGGGCTGGCCCCGTATCTGGCTGATCCGGGACCATGCATGGAGGCGATTGTGGGCGTTTTGGAGCAGGTTCGCCGCGACGCGGACCGCGGTGCCGACCCGGCCCGCGTGTATCGGGGGGTCGCTCCGGACGGGCGCCAGGCGCTGGAGCAGGTGACCGGAAGGCCGGTCATGGGCGCGTTGGCGGCCGACGTCATCCAGATACGGGAGTTGGTCGTGGTGCCGACCCCGGGGTTGAATCAGGACCTGCCGGTGGCCCGCCAGGGGCACCGGTGGACGGTATGGGCCGAGTTGGATGCGGCCGTCGGTGCCAACGGACGGGCTCCCGTCCGGGCGGAGCCGCTGCTGTTGGCGTTGGGTGACCCGTTGAGTCTCCGCATCATCGGGGCCGTGGCGGCCGCCGGGTCTGCCTATGCCCTGCAGCTGTCCGAGCAGCTGGCGGCCCATCCCTCCACGCTGTCGCGGCATCTCAACCAACTGGCCGACGCGGGCTGGCTCCACGCCAGTCCCGAAGGGCACCGGGTCGTCTATCGGCTCAGCGGCGAGGCCGTGCAAGCGGTGACGACGTGGCTCACCGATCTGGCAAGACGTCCCCACACGCCGTCCTAGTCTTTTGAAACATGCAACAGTGCCACGATCGCATCAATCGTGGTAAGGTGAGCGTGTGCCGGAAGACGTGCGGGTCTCCGGCCCACGGGTCGGGCCGCCCGCTGCGGATGGGAACAGGAGGAATCGCCGATGGTGGTGGTGGCGAACCGGATTTTTGTCAGCCCGGGACACGAGGCCGAGTTTGAGGCACGGTTCCGGGGACGGGCGCGCCTGGTGGACCAGGCGCCCGGCTTTGTGCGCCACGAAGTGCTCAGGCCCCTCAAAGAGGGGAGTCCCTACGTGGTCATGACGCATTGGGCGGATGAGGCCAGTTTTCGGGCCTGGACGGAGGGGCCGGCGTTTCGCGAAGCGCACGCCAACCGGGCGCCGACGGAGATGTTCGCCCGCGCCAATGAGTTCGAAATGCACGAAGTCCTCGACAACTAATGGGCGGCGGGTCCGGGCAGTCGCGCCCGGACCCGCGTCGCCGTCAGCCCACAACCTGGACGGAGAAATCGGAGCCTTCCCAGCGGTCGGCGTCCAGCCAATAGAAGGTGAACAACACCTGGGCGCCGGCGGGGCACTGGGTGGTGGGTAGATCCACAAAGTGGACCCCAAGGCCCGTGTCGTCCGTGCTGGCATCGGTGACGGTGCGCCAGTCGTCCGCCGTCCAGTGGACAATGGCGCGCGCCAGCACTTCGACGCGAAGCATCTTGCCCGCCTCCATGGTGCGGATCTTGTGATTGAACCGCCAGGCGACGCGACCGCTTTGCGTGTGCTGTTCCAAATACCGAATCACGGTTTGCGGCGGCATGTCGTAGACGCGTTCCTCGGCCAGCGAGCGCACCAGCTTGAGGTATTCGGCATGCGCCCAGACGAGCGGCATGGCTGAGCCCGAGGGCCGTCCGAAGAAGAGCTCGCGATCCGGAATGTCCGGGGCATCCCACACCTGTTCCGGCAAAAGGCCGCCGTCACCCGCCAGACCCTCCATGGCGGTCAGCAGCTGTTCGGCCTCATGGTGGCGTCCGAGCGCCACGGCGTAGTGGGCGCGCTCACCGGTCAGGAGCGGCCAGAGCCGTCCGATGCCCGTTCCATCAAACGGACTGCCGTCCTCGTGCTCACCGTAGCCGTCCTCGTTGTACCGGTGCCAGCAGGGACCCGAAGGCGTCTCCATCCGGAGCAGCGAGTCGATGACTTTGACGGTGTTGAGGATGCGCGGGTCGTCCGCGGCGCGGAGTCCAAAGCGGACCAAGGCCAGGGCGTCGGTGCTGATGATGGCGGACGCCGGCCGGCGTGAGGCCGACAGCGGCCGATTCTTGATGGGCACGAAGGCATCACCCTCCTCGATGTCGGGCGGGGTGATGCGCACGTAGTAGCCATCCACACCGGCGGCGACCGCCGGTTCGGTGCCCCGGACATACAGCCAGCGCTCAATCTGGTCATTCCAGATGTCGGCCGTATCGCGCAAGTACGCGGCGATGCCGTCTTCTCCCATCATCTCGGCCAAATCCGCCGCCGCCAGCAGCCCGGCAATCTCGGCGCTGAGGGTGAAGGGGGTGTAGCCGCCGTCCTCCTCCCATCGGTCCTGTTGGGTGACGGGACCGTTTTTCGCCACATAGGCGGCCGCGCTACGGGCCATGGGCCACAGGCGGGCCACATCGTCGGCGCCGATGGCGCCCTCGCGCCGCGCCAAGTCAAGGAGCAGAATCGGCAGCGCGGTCTCGTCCATTTGGATGCCCGCCCAATATGGGCTGCCCTCGATCCACATGTTCTGCAGCCAGTGGCCGTCGGCTTCCTGGGTGGCCTCGAGGTAGGTGAGCGCATGCCGTGCGCCCGCATGGTCGCCGGCCGCCAACAGGCCGCCCGCCGCCTCCACCATGTCTCGCGCCCAGACCAAATGGTAGCCGCCCAGATCCCCGTCGCCCTTGGAAAAGCCCCACGGCACCGACAGGCTGGCCAGGATGGCTCCCGGCACGTGTTTGGACTGATGCACCCGCACCACCATGGCGCTGACGGGAAAGAGACGGCGGCTGCGAGCGGGATAGAGGCTGCCCTGCCAACGCTGCCACGGCTCCACGTAGCTGTCTCGAATCCGGTCATAGCCGTCCGCCATCGATGCCCGGGCCTGAATCGCCGCCTCGTCCGCGCTTCGACCCATGCCCAATGCCAGGAGCGTCTGGCCCCCCTGCAGGGCCAGTTGTCCGGTCAGGGCCACGTTGCCGTTGGTCGCACGATCGAAGTGCCAATGCAGCTGGCCGTGGCGTACCAGATCCTGCCAGCCGTCGGATGTGCCGACGAATCCCACCGAACTGTCCACAAAGCCGGCGGAGCTCAGGAGGCAGAGCGCGAAAGTCCCTCGTGCCGCGAACAGTCCCTGCGTACCCTTGTACTCCCCCACCCAGGCGGTGTTGCCGGCGCCCTGATTATTGAGGTGGGAAGCCAGGAGCGCAAAGAGGCGATAGTCCTCGGGAGCGCCGGTGGGAAGGGTGAAGGTGATGCGCTGCAGCACCACGGGACGGAGGGGATCGGCCAAAATTTCCTTCTCCAGGCGATAGCGCCCGGTGGGGCAGACGCTGGTCACCCGGTAGAGGGGCACGCCGGGCAGGGGCATGTCCGTCGTGTGGCGGGCATGGCGCTTTTCTTCGGAGAAGTAGCCGCCGGGCCCGGTGACGATGAGGCCCAGGTCCCGTGTGGCCGCCTGGTCCATGCGCGGCGAATACACTTCGTTCAAGATGCCGTGCGAGAGGGTGAACCAGATGGGACTACCCTCAAATGACGTGCCGACACCGCTTTTCTGCGCCGACGTCCACCGCCCCGGCAAGCCGGGGGGACCAAATGCCTCACCGCTCATGGTTTCATCCCTTTCGCTGCTGTCTGTCCCCATCATAATCCAGCTCGTCCACCGGCGGCGTGCATCGCCGCCGGCAGGGGGGCGCAGCGTCCCGTCTCGTCGGCGGAGCTCAGGAGGGGGCGGTGCGGACTTGGCCGCCACCGGCGCGCTTGGCGATATAGGCGGCGGCATCGGCCACTTGCAGCAGTTCACGGACCGTGGAGGCGTCTTTGGGGTATGTGGCAAGACCCATGCTGCACGTCATCTCGGGTCCGGGGAAACGATGCCGCCGGAGTTCCGCGCAGAGACGCTCCGCCCACCTGAGCGCTTCTGGCTGGTCGGTTTGCGGGAGCACCACAACAAATTCGTCCCCGCCCAACCGGCCGACGACGTCTCCGGGCCGCGCGCTGGTTGTCAAGAGGCGGGCCACCTCCATCAGCACTTGATCCCCCACCAAATGGCCATAGCGGTCGTTCACCGTTTTGAAACGATCCAGGTCGGCCATGATGAGGCTCAGCGGCTGGTGAACTTCTCGCGTGTGCTCGCATAAGCGGGTCAAGGTGTCCATGAGAAAGCGGTGATTGGCGAGTCCGGTCAGCGGGTCGCGACGGGCCAGTTCGGCCAAGGCCAAGTTGCTGCGGTACAGGGTGAAATAGCTCAAGCCGATGGCCACCGCCGCCACGGTCAAACCCGCGGACATCGAGGCGAGTTGAAACCACTGACGGCCGCCCGGCCGATACCGGATGAACGGAGCGATCAGCGACGGGAATAAAATGCCGAGGAGCAGACCGAACAAGAGCACGGCCGCCCATACCCAAACGATTCGCGAATCGCGCGCACGGACCGGCCGGGTGAGGTCCAGGACCGGCTCGGTGCCAAGAGGGCGGCGCTGTGGCGTGCGACGACTCGACGCAACCGTCGGCGGCTGCGGCGGTGAAGGCGGCATGTTCGCCAAAACCCACCGCCCCCTCTGCGCTCAGGACACGGCCACCCCCGGGACATCAGTGATCACAGGCCCACGCACATATCACGGTCATGCATGCACGCCCGCTATGGTGAGCCTAATGGGTTTACGGCCAACGCGCAATTTGTTGACGCCAATTGGCAGACCGGTGGCTCCAATCTCGTCTTCCCCGCCCCGCCTCGACGGGTGCGGCTCTCTTCGTGGTCGATCCGGCGTTGTGCGTGGCGCCTGACGGTCACCCGCCCCCGAGGGCAGGCGCCACGCGGGGTGACGTTCCCGTTCCTCGGGACATCGGGTGTCCGGACCGGCGCCAAAAGTCTCATGCCCGCGCTCGCGGTCCTCGGCAGGCAGCGTGTTTCGGGCGGTTTACACATGCTCGGCCAAAGACTAGGCTGGTCACGAACGGTTCATACTGATGGCGAGGCCGATGCAGAAGGGGCGATCCTGATGGCGGGGCACGGACGCAAGCGATGGATGATGCTGGCAGGCGGGGCCATTTTGACGGTGGCGTTGGCCGGATGCGGGACTGGCAGCGGGGGTCCCTCGGCGGCCAATTCGTCCGCGCCGTCCTCCCATGCCGCCCAGTCGTCCGGTTCCGGCGCCGGGGCCACGACATCCTGGATGAGTTACCAGTCCTCCACCAAGACGGCCACCCTGAAGCTCGTGGCCGGATACAACAGCAGCCAGAGCGGGTTCAACTTCAACGGGTACAGCAACGGCCAGATGGTGGTGACGGTGCCCACGGGCTGGAAAGTGACGGTGGATTTCAGCAACCAAGGACAACTGCCGCACTCGGCCGCCGTCGTGACCACCGCCAGCAGCCAATCACCCGCCTTTCCGGGAGCGGGACTGCCCGCGAGCGAATTGGTGGCCGGCATCGCAAGCGGGCAGACGGCGACATTCAGCTTTACCACCGGTGCGCCGGGCGACTACCGCATTGCGTGCTTGGTTCCCGGACACGAAGGGCTCGGGATGTGGGATACGCTCAAAGTCACCTCCGGTGGGACGCCCTCGGTCAAGACATAGGCGGGCGCCACCGGGCGACGCGGTCCGATGGGGAGGATATCTGCCCCGACACGGCTAGATCG